>NZ_JBHWAQ010000003.1:0-373799 GCF_042743475.1 Streptomyces sp. NPDC059534 | reverse complement strand
ACCGTCCCCACGGCGCCCTCGGCGGACAGACGCCCTACGAGCGCCTCAAGCAGAAGACCCAGACCCTGCTGTAATCAAGCTGCGGCAGTCGCACAACTAGGGGGTCTCCCCGGCGGATTCGGCCGGCTCCGCGGGCCGGCTCCCGGGCGCGCTCTGCCGCCACCCCGCGAACAGCGGCACCTCGCCCGAGGAGTCGAGGACGGCCACACCGAAGGGCCGGTCGAACGCGACGCGCTCCACCACCTGCCGGCGGGGCGCGGCCGCACCGCGGGCCATCGTCACCTGGGTGACGGCAGCCGCCTCCACCCCGTCCTCGGCGACCTCGACCACCGCCTCCTGAACGACCTTGGCGAGCATGAGGTCCGCCGGGGACAGGCCCGAGAAGTCGGCGCCGGGGCGCAGCGCCAGGCCGACGCCGAGCGCGGGGAGATGCTCGTGCGCGGCGGTCTTCGTACGGAGGGTGAAGCGCGGCAGGGCGAGGTCGGCCGCGTCGGCCTCCAGCGCCCGCCGCTCCCCGGTCCCCGCCCAGGCGGCGGGCAGCACGTCGGCGGGCCCGGCTCCCTCGGGTCCGAGCACGAACCGCACCAGAGCGCCGCCGTCCCCGTGCCCGACGCCATGTCCGGGGCCGGGCCCGGCCCCTGACACGCTCCCGCTCCCGCTCCCGCGGCAGGGCAGCTCGACGACGGTGACCCCGTCCACGTACCAGACCCACGCGGCCGGGATCCGCCGCCGCATGGTGGGCACCGGCCAGGTGTCCCCGTATCCGTCGGTGAACGGCTCGTCGCGGGTGAGGTGCCCCGGGAACGCCGTCAGCCAGGACGCCTTGAGCGCCAGGGCGTTGAGCAGGACCAGTTCCTCCGAGCCGTCCAGTTCCAGCGGCATCCGCTCGATCCGCCCGCCGGTCGCCTTCCGCACCCAGGCGTCCAGCTCGGGCTGCGCGTCCTGTGCGATCTCCCCCAGCGACACGTCGTCCGTCGCCCCGAGCACCTCGTCGGGCAGGGCGAACCAGGCCGCCCCGGGGAGCACGCCCCACCGCACGCCGGGCAGGCCCCGCCGGAACGCCTCGCGCACCGGCACCTTGCTCCACATCCCGGTCGCCACCGCGAGCCCGTCCGTGGCGCCGACCGACCGCGCCGCGGCGGTCACCGCCACGGCGGCCTCCTCCACCGCGACCCCGAGCAACTCCGCCAGCTCCTCGCCGGTCCGTCCCCTGGCCCCGGAGGCGACGGCCCCCAGCGCGAGCCACAGCCCGGCAGGCGAGCAGACGAAGTCGTCGTCGCCCAGCCGGGGCAGCCAGCGCGCGGCCAGGTCCCGTATCGCGTGCGCCGGGAAGTCGGCGGGTCCGTGGGTCATGTCGTGCCCTCCGTGAGCGTCGTGACGGTCCAGGGGGTGTCCGGCCCGATCGACAGGACACCCCACAGGCAACCACGGCGGGCGATCCTCACGCCGTCCCGACGGCGGGATGTAGCAGACTGCGGGCATATGGCGAAGGCCCGGCACCATGCCCGGCCCGTACGTACTGAGAGGGTCTTATGCCCAGCGTGGTGAAGATCAACGTCCTGACCGTCCCCGCCGAGCAGCGGGAGGTCCTGGAGCAGCGGTTCGCCTCCCGGGCCGGAGCTGTGGAGAACTCCGACGGGTTCGAGTGGTTCGAGCTGCTGCGTCCGCTGGAGGGCACCGACCAGTACCTGGTGTACACCCGGTGGCGCAGCGAGGAGGACTTCCAGAACTGGATGAACGGGTCGATGAAGGCGGCGCACCAGGGCGGCGGCGAGGGCGGCGAGCGGCCGAAGCCGGCCGCTTCCGGCTCGACCCTGTGGTCGTTCGAGGTCGTCCAGCAGGCGTCGCCGAAGTAGGTCGTCCAGCAGGCGCCGCCGAAACAATAGGGCGGCGCGCGGGGTCGTGCGGGCCGCAGAATGGCCCGCATGACCTGGATTTTCTCCCCCGAGCCCGTCGGGACGCCGGAGGCGGCCGCCCTGCGGCGGGACTACTACGGCGATGTGGCCGGCAGCTACTGGAAGCGGCCCGCGACCGAGACCGAGATCGACGAGGGCCTGACGGCCGACGGGGTCGAGAGGCTGACGCCGCCGACGGGACAGTTCCTGGTGGGACGGTTCGGCGGGAAGCCGGCCTCCTGCGGCGGGGTGCTGCTGCTCGACGGTGAACGCGCCGAGCTGACCCGGGTGTTCGTCCGTCCCGCCTTCCGCGGCACCGGCGGCGCCGGCCTCCTGATGACGGGCCTGGAGGACGCGGCCCGCGCGCTCGGCGCGCGCCGGATGGTCCTCAACACGCGCCTGGACCTGGTCGAGGCGCGTGCCCTGTACACGCGGCACGGGTACGAGGAGATCCCCGCGTACTGCACCGGTCCGTACATGGACATCTGGTACGGCAAGGAACTCTGAGGCCCCGGAGCGGGATCAGGCGCGGTGGTCGCGGGGCGGTTCGGGGGCGCGGGGCGGTTCCCCGTCCGAGCCGCAGAGCTCGGCCGTGAGCTCCTCCACCAGTTTCACGAGGTCGGTGGGCCGGTCGGGTCCCCACCAGTCGCCGAGGAGCTCGGCGAGGGACTCCTCACGTGCCCTGGCCAGTGACGTCGCCGCGACGACCCCCTCCTCGGTGAGGGTCAGCTGGACCCCTTCGCGGCTGACCAGGCGCCGCTCCTCCACCTGGCTGGACGCCTCGGTGATCACCCGCAGCGGTACGGGCGTGGTCTCGGCGAGCCGGGCGGGTTCGACGGTGCCGTGGCGGCGGACGCGCAGCAGCAGCCAGCTCGCGGCGGGCAGCAGGTCGAGTCCCGCGCGGTCGGTGATCTTCACGTAGATCGCCTTGCGGCCCTCCCGGCTGCCGAGGACGGACAGGGCGCGGGCGCACTCGTCGTACGAGGAGCGTTCGACGGGGTTGGAGGCGAGGGTCTGGCTCGTGTCGGGCGCGGTGACCGAGGCCCGCAGCTTGTCCTCCTTGAGGAACCAGGCGACGACGAAGGCCACCAGGACGACCGGCGCCGCGTACAGGAAGACGTCGGTGATGGACGTGGCGTACGCGTGCAGCACGGAGGGGCGGAGTTCCGGCGGGAGCGTGGCGATGGCCCGGGGGTCGGCGGCGACCTGCTCGGGGCCGGTGCCGGGCGGGAGGTCCTGTCCTGCGGCGGCGAAGACGTCGTTCAGTTTGCCGGTGAGCCGGTTGGTGAAGACGGTGCCGAAGACGGCGACGCCGAACGAGGCTCCGATGGAGCGGAAGAAGGTGGCTCCGGAGGTGGCGACGCCGAGGTCCTCGTAGGAGACGGCGTTCTGCACGACGAGGACGAGGACCTGCATGACGAGGCCCAGCCCGGCGCCGAAGACGAAGAAGCAGATGCTCATCTCCCAGGTCGCGCTGGTCTCCGTCAGCTTGTGCAGGAGGAGCAGGCCGATTCCGGTGAGGCCGGTCCCGGCGATCGGGAAGACCTTCCAGCGGCCGGTGCGCGAGACGATCTGGCCGGACGCGGTCGAGGTGATCAGCATGCCGAGGACCATGGGCAGCATGTGGACGCCGGACATGGTCGGGCTGACGCCCTGCACGACCTGGAGGAAGGTCGGCAGGTAGGTCATCGCGCCGAACATCGCGAAGCCGACGACGAAGCTGATGACCGAGACCAGGCTGAAGGTCCGGATCCTGAACAGCTTGAGCGGCAGCACCGGTTCGACGGCCCGCCGTTCGACGTACACGAACCACACGAGGAGTACGGCCCCGAGGACGGCGAGTCCGATGATCTGCGGCGAGCCCCAGGCCCAGGTGGTGCCGCCGAGCGAGGCCACCAGGACCAGGCAGGTGGCGACCGAGGCGATGAGGAAGGTGCCGAGGTAGTCGATGGTGTGGCGGGTGGAGCGCACCGGGATGTGCAGCACGGCGGCGATCACGAAGAGGGCGACGATCCCGATCGGCAGGTTGATGTAGAACACCCAGCGCCAGGAGAGGTGCTCGGTGAACAGGCCGCCGAGCAGCGGGCCGAGGACGCTGGTGGTGCCGAAGACCGCGCCGAAGAGGCCCTGGTACTTGCCGCGTTCCCGGGGCGAGACGAGGTCGCCGACGATCGCCATCGACAGGACCATGAGGCCGCCGCCGCCGAGGCCCTGCACCGCGCGGAAGCCGATGAGCTGCGGCATGTTCTGGGCGATGCCGCAGAGTGCGGAGCCGATGAGGAAGAGGACGATCGCGGCCTGGAAGAGCTTCTTGCGCCCGTACTGGTCGCCCAGCTTGCCCCAGAGGGGGGTCGCGGCGGTGGACGCGAGCATGTAGGCGGTGACCACCCAGGAGAGGTGCTCCATGCCGCCGAGTTCGCTGACGATCGTCGGCAGGGCGGTGGAGACGATCGTCTGGTCGAGGGCGGCGAGCAGCATGCCGAGCAGCAGCGCGCCGATCGCGACGAGGACGGAGCGGTGGCTCTGCCCCTCCCCCGGGGCGGGCGGGCCGCCGACCTGGGGCGGGCGGATGTCCTGGGCCATGGGCGTCTCCGTCTCCGGCTGCATCTCCGTCCGCAGCTCCTCCATCCTGGTCCGAATGTCCCGTTATGGCCTGCGGAAGGGCACGCCTGTTCACCCACCGGAAGGGGGGTGGCTGCATAATCGCTCGCAGTTGTCTCGGGGAGGGGACCCATCATGACCGGACACGTCTGTCCTGAATGCGGTGTACACAGACCTGGCTGCGCCTGCCTCCAGGCGGAGATAGCGGCGGCCGAGGACTTCGATCCGCTGCGGATCAGGCCGTACGTGACGCTCGACGCGCCCGACGGCCCGGAAGGGGCCGCGAGGGCCGACGGGCCGTACCGGGCGGGCCCCATCGCCGGCGACACGGGCGCGGCGCACAGGGCGGGACCCGACGCGGACGCCGGCCCCGCCGCGGACGCGACGGCACACCTGCCCGCCTACACGACGCAGGATCCACCGACCACCCAGCTGACGGCGATCCGGCCGGAAACCGACCCCACGACGCCGCTGCCGGCCACGGGGGCGACCGACAGCGCGTACGGGGCCGGCGGGGTCGGTGCGCGGGGGGACGCCGGGCCCGGGGTGTACGGGGCCGGGCCGTACGGGGCCGGGAGCGGCTCGTACGAGGCCGGGAGCGGGGCGTACGAGGCCGGTGCGTACGGGAACGAGGCCGGCGCGTACGGGGACGGCGGGGGCCCGGAGGCGTACCCGGTCGGCGGCGGCACGGGGGCGCACCCCGAGACGCACCCGGCAGGGGCGTACCCCGGTGCCGCAGGCGACCCCTCCGAGACGATGCCGCTGCTCCTCCGGGGCGTCGGCCACGCGCCGCCCGCACACGGCGGGGAGCGGCCGCGGGGCCGGCGGCGGGGCGCGGTGGTCGCGGCCGTGGCCGCCGTCGCCGTGGCGGGGACCGCGGCCCTGGCGGCGGCCGTCCTCGGCGGCGGGGACGACACCGACGACCGGGCGGCCGTGCCGGAGGTGACCACGAGCGCGTCCCTGAACGCCGTCGTGTCGGAGGCACCCTCCCCCTCCTCCGGGAGCCCGGAGCCGTCGCCCTCCTCCCCGACCCCGCGCCGGACGTCCGCGTCCCCCTCGCCCACGGCCTCCGCGAGCGGCACCACCGCGAGCCCCAGCGCGTCGGCGACGGGCGCGGTCGCGCCTCCGGCCGCCACCACCCCGGCGACCCCGACGACGGCACCGGCGACGGCCACTCCGTCCGCGCAGCCGCCCGAGACGACGATGGGGGCCGAGGTCACGCTGAGCTTCGGCTCCAGCGGGCCCGAGGTGCGGGAGCTCCAGCTGCGGCTGAAGTCCCTGTGGATCTACCGCGGCCACATCAACGGCAAGTTCGACGAGGAGGTCGAGGACGCGGTCGCCACGTACCAGCAGTGGATCTACCCGCGACAGGACCCCGAGGGCGTGTACGGGCCGTACACGCGCAGCAGTCTGGAGCAGGCCACCCCCGAGATCTGAGCCGCGCACCCGTCCGGCAGGCGGACGGGTTGGCCAAGACGGCCCTCGGTTTTGTATCGTGAAAAAACAAAGTGGCCCCGCCCGCACTCCCTGACCGGTGGGCGGGACCGCTTCGTTCTCCGCGCCACCCCTTCTGGAGACCAGATGCCTGCCACCACCCCGGCAACGCTCACCACCCGCGCCCTCCTCCTGGACATGGACGGGACCCTCGTCAACTCGGACGCCGTCGTCGAACGGTGCTGGCGACGCTGGGCCGACCGCCAGGACCTCGACGCGGACGCGGTGCTCAAGGTGGTCCACGGCCGCCAGGGGTACGCGACGATGGCCGTCCTCCTCCCGGACCGCCCGATGGCGGAGAACCACGCCGACAACCGGCTCATGCTCGCCGAGGAGACCGCCGACGTCGACGGCGTCGTCCCCGTCCCCGGCGCACCCGCCTTCCTCGCCACGATCGCCGACCTTCCGCACGCCCTGGTGACCTCGGCCGACGAGGCCCTCGCCCAGGCGCGGATGGGCGCGGCGGCGCTGCCCATGCCGACGACCCGCGTCACCGCCGAGTCCGTCGGCGCCAGCAAGCCGGACCCCGAGGGCTTCCTCAAGGGCGCGGCGGAGCTGGGCTTCGACCCGGCGGACTGCGTGGTCTTCGAGGACTCCGAGGCCGGCATCCAGGCCGGCCGCGCGGCCGGCATGCCGATCGTGGGCGTGGGCCCGCGCGCGGCCGCCTTCGCACCGGACCTCTGGGTGCCCGACCTGACCCACCTGCGGGTCGAGGCCGCGGCCGACGGTTCGATCACGCTCACCGTCCTGCCGTAGGACCCCGCCGCGCCCCTCCCCCCCCGGGCGGCGGGAACAAGCCCTCCCGGATGACGGGACGCCACTCCCGGCCAGTCGGACGCCGCTCCCGGCCAGTCGGACGCCATTCCCGGACGGCGGGACGCCATTCCCGGACGGCGGGACGCCGCTCCCGGACGGCGGGTCGAACCTCACCCGCGGCCCGGCCGGACGCTTCTCGCCTCCGGCCGGGAGGCTCCACACCTTCGGCCGGCCGGACGCCCCTCACCCCCGGCCGGACGGACTTCCCTCACCCGCGCGCGGCCGGACGATCCGGCCGCGCGCCACCAGTTCCAGGGTGGTCGCGGCGGCCACCGCCTGCACCGCGAGCAGCGCGATGAGGACGAAGAGCTGGACGGCGCCCGCGTGGAGCGGTGACGCGCCCCCGAGCAGCATGCCCACGAAGGCCCCCGGCAGGGTGACGAGGCCCACCGTGCGGGTCTGGTCCATGCCGGGGAGCAGCGCGTCCGCCGCGGCCGGCCGCGCCACCTCCAGGCGCGCCTCCCGCTCGACGAGCCCGATCGCCAGACCCGCCTCCACCTCGCCCCGCCGCGTCTCCAGTTCGTCGAGCGCGCGCCGCCCCGCGAGGACGGTGGCGGTGAGCGCGCCGCCGACGAGGATGCCGGTCACGGGGACGAGCGTGACGCCCTTGACCGGTACGAGCCCGGTGGCGACGAGCGCGAGGACCACGGGGGCCACGGCGGCGGCGATCGGCACGCCCGCCCACCACCAGCCGCGCCCCGGCGCGGGCACGATCCGGCGCCCTGCCGTCCGTACCGCCACCGCGTACATCAGCAGCAGGAAGCAGAGCAGCAGCGGTACGGAGCGCACCACCCACCCGATCACCAGCGAGACGGCCACGAGCTGGACGGCGGCCCGGGCACCGGCGAGAAGGGTGTCCCGCGCCCGGCCGAGACGGGTGACGGCGACGACGGCCGCGGCGAGCGCGAGCAGAACGGCGAGAACCGTCCCGAAGGTGACGTTCACGTCCAGAAGCACACGCCAACCCTAGGACGCCGGACGGAATCTGGCGCTCCATCAGGCACGTCACACCCCTTGATGTGACGTGCCCATGTCGCCACTCTGTTACCTGGCGCACCCCCGAAGGAAACCTCGCGCCGCCACGATGACCGGGCCGCCGCCCGGCACCCAGCGGGGACGGCACATCGCCAAGGTCCCCACACCTCAAGGGAGTTCCCATGCCCGTCGGCAAGATCTACGCGCGTCGACTCGCCGTCCTCGCCACCTCGGCAGCCCTCACCCTCACCGGCCTGCTCACGACCGCCCCGGCCGCCCAGGCCGCCATGCCGACTCCGGTGAGCGCCGCGACGGCCCGCACCTACCTGGCCGCGCTCACCGTGAAGACGGAGGGCACGACCTCGGGCTACAGCCGCGACCTCTTCCCGCACTGGATCACCCAGTCCGGCACCTGCAACACGCGCGAGACCGTGCTCAAGCGCGACGGCGTCAACGTCGTCACCGACTCCAGCTGTGCCGCCACCAGCGGCAGCTGGTACTCCGAGTACGACGGCGCCACCTGGACCCTCGCCTCCGACCTCGACATCGACCACATGGTCCCGCTCGCCGAAGCATGGCGCTCGGGCGCCAACGCGTGGACGACCGCGCAGCGCCAGGCGTTCGCGAACGACCTGACCCGGCCGCAGCTCATAGCCGTCACGGACAACGTCAACCAGGCCAAGGGCGACCTCGACCCGGCGAAGTGGCTGCCCTCGCGGACCACGTACCGCTGCACGTACACCCGCGCCTGGGTGCAGGTGAAGTACTACTACAACCTCAGCATCGACTCCGCCGAGAAGAGCGCGCTCCAGTCCGTCCTCAACGGCTGCTGACAGAGCTGCCGACGCGGCCGCAGACGCGGCTGCCCGCGGAGGCTGCCGACAGGACTGCCGACGAGGCTGCCTGAGGCCCCGTCAAGGATCCGCGCCTCGACGGCCCGAGGGGCGGCCGGAGGGGTGGCCGGAGCGGCGGGCGGATCGACGCCCGGAGCGGCGACCGGCGCGGCGACCGGCATGACGGCCGCCGGGGAGTGAGCCTTCCCACACACTCCCCGGTGGCTGAATGTTGAACTTGCAAGCACTAGTGAGGGGTGCCTAACCTTACGGCCTCATCGGTATCCGTCCCCCACGCCCCGTTCGCCCCACGGACGGGGTCAGGCCGAAGGAGTTCCCCCATGTCCCCCGTCAACACCCCTGCCCCGCTCGCGGGCCTTCTGAACCAGGCCCAGCCGTACGCGCTCGGCCTCTTCCGCATCGTCGTCGGCCTCCTCTTCGCCTGCCACGGCGCCGCCTCGCTCTTCGGCGTCCTCGGCGGCACCATGGGCGGCGGCACGGTCCCGGCCGGCACCTGGCCCGGCTGGTACGCGGCCGTCATCCAGCTCGGCGCCGGCGTCCTCGTCCTCGCAGGTCTCGGCACCCGCAGCGCCGCCTTCCTCGCCTCCGGCTCCATGGCCTACGCCTACTTCAAGGTCCACCAGCCCGAGGCCCTCTTCCCGCTCCAGAACGGCGGCGAGACCGCGGCCCTCTTCTGCTGGGCCTTCGTCCTCCTCGTCTTCACCGGCCCCGGCGCCCTCGCCCTGGACCAGCTCTTCGGCGCCCGCGTCTCCACCCGCGTGAAGACCCACGACGAGCAGGAGCAGCAGGGCACCCCGATCGCGGCCTGAGCGGGCCCACCGCTCACCGCCCGCCGGGCCCACCGCTCACCCCCCGGCAGGGCCACCGCTCACCCCCGGCAGGGCCCGCACGGCAGCCCCAAACGGGCCGCCGGGCGGGCCCTGCCGCAGTCGCTACCGGTACGGACCGGAAACCGCAGCACGGTTTCCGGCCTTTCCGCACGACGCCCCTTCCCGACCGGCCGGCGCTCCCGCGCAACGACTTTCCCCGACCGGCTCGCCCCACTCTCACGGCGGCCTTCCCAACCGACCCGCCCTCCCGCACGACGGCCCTTCCCGACCGGCCCGCGCGGCCGCCACCCCACCACCGCTTAGGTCACCGCTCGGCCACCGCTCGGCCGGTACTCGACCTCCGCCCGGCCTCCGCCCGGCCACCGTTCGGCTCCCGGTACCCGCCCGGGGACGGGGCTCGGGGTCCGCGTAGGCTCTTGGCCTGTGAATCTGCTCGACAGCCTCGGCTCGCTACGGTCGTTGACCGCCGGCCCGTGGATCTACCCGGTGGTGGCGGCGTCGATCCTGCTCGACGTCTTCCTGCCCGTACTGCCGAGCGGTTTCCTGGTCATCACCGCCGCCACGGCGGCGGCCACCGCCACCGCGGCCACTCCGGACGTCCCGTCGCTGCTCCCCCTGCTGCTCTGCGCGGCCACGGCCTCGGTGCTCGGCGACTTCCTCGCGTACCGTCTGGCGCTGCGGGGCGGCACCAGGCTGCACCGGGCGCTCGCGCGCTCACGGCGCCTGTCCGTCGCGCAGGAACGTCTCGGCACCGCGCTGGCCCGGGGCGGCGGGCTGCTCGTGGTGATCGCGCGCTTCGCCCCGGCGGGCCGCTCCGTGGTGTCGCTGGGAGCGGGCGCGGCGAAGCGGCGGATCGAGGAGTTCCTGCCGTGGTCGGCGCTCGCCGGAGTGACCTGGGCCTCGTACAGCGTGGGGCTCGGCTGGCTGGGCGGTCAGTGGCTGGGCGCGACCTGGTTCAGCGCGGGGGTGTCGGCCCTCGCGCTCTTCCTCGCGGGCGGTCTCGCCGCGTACGTCATACGGCGTCCGGCTGCGGCTCCCGCTCCTGCCTCCTGACGCCCGGGTGCGCCCCGCGCACCTCCAGGCCGTCCAGGAGTCTCGCGGTGGCGTCCGCGATCTCGTCCACGGCCCGCTCGAACACCTCGCGGTTGTGGGCGGCGGGCGCGCGGAAGCCGGAGACCTTGCGGACGAACTGCAGAGCGGCGGCCCGGATGTCGTCCTCGGTCGCCTCCTCGGGCAGCGCGGGCGGGCGGAGCGTCTTGATGCTGCGGCACATGCCTCCAGTGTGGCGCGCCCCACTGACAAACGCCCCTGCCGCGGTCAGCCGCCGAAGCCGCGCCTGCTCCGTGCGTTGATCTCGGCGGCGCGGGCCCGTAGCTCGCGCAGGGGTGTGGCGGGCTGTACGTCGAGGGGCTCGGCCTCCCACTCGGCGCCGCCGTGGACGGCACGGATCAGAAAGCGCCCGGAGACGCTCTCCACATAGAAACCGACCCGCCCCGTGGCGGTGTCGCGGACGAGGTCACCGACCTCGGGCAGTGGCTGCACGCATCCCCTCCGTCCCGAACCCTGAATTCCGGGGAGAACCAGAGAAGCCCGGCGGCCCCGCCCTGTCAACGTATCTCTAGAGATGTCCCCCGATGGATGGATCGACCGGGCGGGACGGCGTACGCGTGTGCACCCTGGGCCGGGGGTGCGCCGTAGGGTGTCCCGCAAGTGAAGGGAGTGGTCCACCCGTGACTGACCAGGACAGCGATCGTCGGCCCAAGTACCAGCGCATCGCCGATGAGTTGAGAACGGCGATCCAGTCAGGCGCCTTCGCGCCGGGCGACCGGCTCCCCGGCGAGAACGACCTCATGACCACGTACGAGGTCGCCCGGATGACGGCCCGCCAGGCCCTGTCCGTCCTGCGCAACGAGGGTCTGGCCGAGGCCCGCAAGGGCGCCGGGGTCTTCGTCCGCGCCTTCCGCCCCCTGCGCCGCCGGGGCATCCCCCGCCTCTCCGGCGACCAGTGGGGCAACGGGCGTTCCGTCTGGTCGACGGACGTCGAGGACCGGGACCTGGTCGTCGACCAGATCGAGGTGGGCGAGACGGAGGCCGGCGCCCGGGTCGCGGGCGCGCTCAACCTGGTGCCGGGAGCCCCCGTGTGCGTCCGCAGCCGCCGCTTCGTCCTCGACACGAAGCCGGTGCTGCTCTCGGTCTCGTACCTCTCCGCCGAACTCGTCCGCGGGACGCCGATCGCGCAGCCGGACACGGGGCCCGGCGGCACCTACGCCCGGCTCACCGAGCTGGGCCACCGCCCGGTGCGCTTCCGTGAGGAGATCCGCTGCCGCATGCCGACGGCGGACGAGTCGGACCGGCTCTCCCTGGAGCTCGGCACGCCGGTGGTCCTGATCGGCCGCACGGCCTTCACCGGGCCCGGGATGGCCGTGGAACTCAACGAGATGACGCTGGACTCCTCGTCCTACGTCCTGGAGTACGACTTCGACGCGTGACACCGCATCGCACCGCACCGCACCCCACGACCGGGGCGCGAACACCCGCCTACACCCCAGCCCCAGTCCCAGCCCTTGATCCTGCTCCTGCTCCCGCCCCCCGGTCGGCGCGGACGACCTCGAACCGTGCCCCGGGATCGGCGTGGACGACGTCCCCGGGGAACTCCGCGGCGGCGAGCGCGACGGCCTCGGCCGGCCCCGTCCCCGGCCCGACGTGGGTCACGACCAGCCGTCCGGCGCGGGCCTCCGCCGCGCTCCTGCCGGCCTGCGCGGCCGAGTGGTGCCCGGGCCCCTCGCCGTCGGCCTCGCAGACGAACAGATCGCAGTCGCGGGCGAGTTCGACGAGGGACGGGCACGGTTCGCAGTCGCCGGAGTAGACGAGCGAGCGCCCCTCCGCGTCCTCGACGCGCAGCGCGAAGGCGGCGGGGCCGCCGTGGTCGACGGCCCGGGACCGGAGGGTGAGACCGCCGATCCGGACGGTGTGCCCGTCGTGCAGCTCCGTGACGGCGAAGGCCCGTTCGACGGGGCTGCGTTCGGGTCCGTTGGTGAGGAAGCCGGCGAGCCGGTCGGCGGTCCCGGGCGGCCCGAAGAGGGGCACGGGCAGCTCGACGTCGAGTCCCGCGTACAGCAGTCCGTAGAACGCGGTCAGCAGATCGGCGCTGTGGTCGGCGTGCAGATGGGAGATCCACACGGCGTCGACGTCACCGAGGGCGCAGTGCCTCTGGAGCTCCCCGAGCGTGCCGCTCCCCGCGTCCACCCACACCCGGACCCCGCCGCCCTCGACGAGATGGCCGGAGCAGGCGTTGCCCGGGCGGGGGAAGGGCGTCGCGGAGCCGAGGACGGTGATCCGCAGCGTGTCGTCGGCCATACGACCAGTCTACCGAGGCATGTGGGGGCACGGTGAAGAACGTGCGTATTCTGTGTGCCCTCCGGGCCCCATCGGCGGGCGCCCGGCAGGAACTGAGGGACATTCATGCTTCGCACTCGTACGTTCGCGGCCGTGACCGCGGCCGCCGCCGCCGGCGTGCTGCTGCTGCCTTCCCAGGCACAGGCCGCCGGTTCGGTCCACCTGTACAAGATCTACTACGACAGCCCAGGCACGGACAACCGCTCCACCGCCAGCCTCAACGCCGAGTACGTGCAGATACGCAACACCACGGGCGCCGGGGTCAACCTCCGCGGCTGGACCGTGACGGACGCGGCCAACCACAAGTACACCTTCGGGAACTTCGTCCTCGGCAAGGGCAAGATCGTGACGGTCCACACGGGCCGCGGCACGAACACCGCCGCGCACGTCTACCAGAACCGCGGGGCGTACGTGTGGAACAACGACCGCGACACGGCGACGCTGCGCAAGTCGAACGGCACGCGCGTCGGCGTCTGCTCGTACAACTCGACGCGCTACGACTACAAGTGGTGCTGACGCCGGCCGCCGCCTGACGGCAACGGGCCCCGGAACGCGCCGACTCCGGGGCCCGCGGCCTGCTCAGGAACCCTCGGCCTCCTGGCGGGCGGCGGGCACCGCGGCCTGCTGCACATCGGCGTTGACCTGCCTGCCGAGCGTCATCACGTTGAGCGTCGCCGAGTTCTCGCTGGCGATGGCCTTCTCGACCCGGGCGACCAGGGTGGAGAACGCCTCCCGCTTCCCCAGGCTCTGGTACGGGCCCACCCTGGCCTCGAAGTACACCCGCTCATGGCCGAGGAGTTGCTCGGTCGACCGGTAGTTCTTCCACTGCTCCCGGTACCGGTACACGCTCTCCAGCGACACCGCCGCGACGACCACCACGCTCAGCACCGTCGCCGTGACCCGCGCGAACGCCATGTCCAGGTTCACGAACACCGGTACCAGCGCCGCGCCGACGACGGACGCGGTCCGCATCCTCAGATGCATCGCCTTCATCCGGGTCGCCTTGGCGTCGTACCACCCCTGGTACTGCGCGAGCCGGCTCTCGATGTACCGCTGCGCCGTCATCTCCGCGCTCTGCACGCCCGTTTCCGGCGCGTCCCCCACCTCAGCCATGCCCGGAGTAGACCCGCCCCGCCGGACTCCCGTCAACTCTCCCCCCTCCCCCGCACACACCCCACCGACACCCTCCACCGACCCACCCCCGCGCACCCGTCGAACCGCCCCACGCGCCCCCGCACGCCCCCTCATCGCCCTCTCCGCGCACCCTCCGCGCACTCTCCGCGCGAAGGTCCTCCCCGCGCGCCCTTCACGTGCCCCTCACGCCCTTCCCGCGCGCCCTTTCCGCGCCCCCGCCCGACCTCGTACGGTCACCAGTCGAACACCCTTCGCGACCGATTCCCCACCGTTCCTCGACCGCGCGATGAGATCCCTGTCCCGGCATGACTTCCCCACTGATCCCGTCGGAAAGTGCGGAAGGACCCGAAGGCGGAGCCATGCTCCATCGGCCCCGCCGCCGATCTATGCCGGAGGATTACGTGAGTCCAGTCCGTGAGCCGAACACGCCGCACATGCCGTACACCGTGGCCGTCGTCGGAGTGGGGGCGGCCGGCACGCTGACCGCCGTCCACCTCTGCGAGACGGCCGCGCGCCGCCGCACCCCCCTCGACCTCGTCCTGATCGACCCCGCGCCGGAAGCCGGCCGGGGCGTCGCCTACGCCACCCCCGACCCCGGGCACCGGCTCAACGTCCCCACCGGGGGCATGAGCTGCTATCCGGACGACCCAGGGCACTTCACCCGCTGGCTGTGCCGGCACGGCGAACCGACCGTCACCGCGGCCGACTTCGCCACCCGGTACCGGTACGGCGCCTACCTCGCCGACACCCTCGCCCAGGCCATCGTCCGGGCGCACGGAGTGGTGTCCGTACGCCGGCTGCGCACCCGCGCCGAACACTGCGGCGAGGCCCCGGAGGGACGGGTGGCGCTCCGGCTCGCCGACGGCACAGGGCTCACCGCCGACGCGGCGGTCCTCGCCACCGGCCCCGCCGGACCGACCGGCGCCTGGGCCCCCGGCGAACTCCGCGCCGCGCCCCGCTTCGTCGGCGCACCATGGAGAAGCGGCGCGCTCGACGGCCCCCGGGCCGACGACAGCGACATCCTCCTCGTCGGTACGGGGCTGACCGCCGTCGATCTCGCCCTCACCCTCGAACGCCCCGGCCGTACGGTGCACGCCGTGTCCCGCAACGGCCTGCTGCCCCAGCCGCACGCCCTCACCCCGGCCGGCCCCATGCCCGCGCCGAACGGGCTGTACGGCGCCTCCCTCGACCAGCTGCGCCGTACCGTCCGCCACCACGTCGCCCGCTCCGTACGCCTCCACGGCGACTGGCGCCCCGCCCTGGACAGCCTGCGGCCGCACACCACCCGACTGTGGCAGGGCCTCGTACCCGAGGAACGCGCCGAACTCCTCGCCCGCGACGGCGCGTTGTGGAACACCCACCGCCACCGCATGGCACCCGCCACCGCCGAGTCCGTGGCCCGCGCCCGTACCGCGAAACGGCTGGTCCTCCACGCGGGCACCGTCACCCGGGCCACCACCCTCGACGACGGCTCGCTCACCGTCGGCCTCTCCGGCGACCGGGAACTGCACGTGGGCTGGGTGATCGACTGCACGGGCCCGGGCCACCGCCCCGACGGCCCGCTGTGGACCTCCCTGCTCACCGCCGGCGCCGCCGTGCCCGGCCCGCTCGACATGGGCGTCGCCACCCTCGACGGACGGCTCCTCGCCGCCGAGGGGCGCACCGCCCTGCCGCTGTACACCCTGGGCTCCCCGCGCCGCGGTGAACTGTTCGAGACCACCGCGGTCCCCGAGATCCGCGTCCAGGCCGCCACCCTCGCCCAGACCCTCCTCGCACCGCTCGCCCCCAGGCGCCGCACCACCCGCCGCCCGCTCGACGGCCACGGCCTCGCCCTCTCCACCCACGCCGAGGCCGCCGCCGCCTACCGCTCCGGCCTCGACCGCATCCTGAAGGTCCGCTCGGGCGCCGAGGACGCCCTCCAGCGGGCCGTCGGCCTCGACCCCGGCTTCGCCCTCGGCCACGCGGCCCTCGCCCTCCTCGGCCACGAGTGCGGCGCCGCCGTCGACGTACCCCGCGCACTGGCGGAGGCGCAGCGGTGCGTCCGCGAACGCGCCGACGAACGCGAGCGCTCGTTCGTCGAGGTCGTCACCCGCCGGGTCCACGGCGACGACGGCGACACCGCGCTCGTACGGCACCTCGAAGCGCACCCCGGCGACGCGCTCGCACTCGCCGCGGCCGTACCCACCATCGCCTTCTCCGGGGTCGACGACCTCGACGACGACTACGCCCTGCGCCTCGTGGAACGCACCTCACCGGCGTACGACGGCCACTGGTTCCACACCTCCCTGCTGGCCTTCCTCCGGCAGGAACAAGGCCGCCTCCACGAAGCCGGCGAACTCGCCCACCGCGCCCTGGCCGCCGAGCCCGCCTCCGGCCACGCCGTCCACGCCCTCACCCACGTCCACTACGAATCCGGCACCCACCAGGCGGGCCGCGACTGGCTCGAACGCTGGGTCGCCGGCCGGGGCCGCGGCGCGGTCCACCGGGCCCACTTCTCCTGGCACATCGCCCTGCACGAACTGGCCCTGGACGACCCCGCCGCCGTCCGCCGGCGCTGGTTCACCCAGCTCGCCCCCGGCCGGGTCACCGGCGTCCGCGCCCTCGTCGACTCGGGCTCCCTGCTCTGGCGCGCCCGGATCAGCGACAGCTGGCGCGGCGAACTGCCCACCGCCGACGTCCTGGACTCCGTGGCGGCCGACGTCCTCGAACGCCCCGCCACCGCCTTCACCGCCCTCCACTCCGCCGTCACCCTCACCGCCGCCGGCGACCTCGCCGCCCTCCGCCGCCTCCGCGACCACGCCGCCGGCGCCGACGAAGTCCAGCGCGACGTCATCGCCCCCCTCTGCGACGCCTTCACCGCGCTCATCGAGGAACGCTTCCGCGACGCCGCCCACGGCCTCGACGCCCTCCTCCCCGTCCTCCGCCGCGTCGGCGGCAGCGCCGCCCAACGCGAAGTCGTCGAGGAGACCCTCCTCTACGCCCTCACCGCCGACGGCCGCTGCGACGCCGCCCGCCGCCTCCTCGACGCCCGCCTCTCCCGCACCCACGCCCCCCGCGACCGCCGCCTCCTCTCCGAACTCCCCGCCTGACCCCACCCCACCCCGAAGGCCCCCGCCCACCCACCCCGGCCGGGGGCCTTCGCACTCCCCCACCCCTCCAACGCAAGCCCCACCCACCCCCGAAGACCAAGGGCTTACGGCGAAAACGCCAACAGCCCCGAACCATGATCGGTTCGGGGCCTTCGTACTGGTGGGCGCGGACGGTTTCGAACCGCCGACATCTGCTTTGTAAGAGCAGCGCTCTACCCCTGAGCTACGCACCCGGGGAGGAAGCAACAGGGTACATGGAGCGGGGGCGGGTGGGGCAAACCGGGTGAGGGGTGGGCGGGGGGCGGGTGGGTGGGGGCGGGTGAGTGGGTGGGGGGGGTAGCCCCAGGGTGGGGTGGGTGGGTTGCCGGATCGTGGTGGGGGGGTGGGGGCTCGTACGGTCGGGGGAGTGGTCGGGCGGGCGGGTGGAGGGAGTCGGGGGATGGGCGTGGGGCGTGGGGCGCGGGTGTGGGCTGCGGTGGGTGGGGTGCTGGTTGCGGTGGTGGCGGTTGGGGGGTGTGGGGCGGCGGATGTGGCGGGGGCGCCGGTGGAGAGGAAGGCGTTCGCGTTCGACGGGGATGCGTTGACGGTGGATTCGGATGGTTCGGAGCTGGTGATCACGGCCGCGGACGTGGACGGGGTGCGGGTGGAGCGGCAGGTGGACGGGTGGGTGTTCATGGGGGCGGGGCCGAAGGCGAGCTGGAAGCTGGAGGACGGGCGGCTGACGTTGCGGGTGGACTGTGAGGGGGTGGCGTCCCGGTGTGGGGCGGTGCACCGGATCCAGGTGCCGCGGGGCGTGGCCGTGTCGGTGGAGGACGACGACGGGGACGTGACGGCGGAGGGGTTCGCGACGCCGCTGAAGGTGCGGTCGGACAACGGGGACGTGCGGGTGAGGAAGGCCGGCGGGGCGCTCGATCTGGGGAGTGACAACGGGGACGTGGTCGTCGAGGGCGGGGTCACCGCGCGGGAGCTCGTCGCACGGTCCGACAACGGGGACGTGCGGATCACCCTCGGGGTCGTACCGCGCCGGGTCGACGTCGTCACGGACAACGGCGACGTGACCCTGTCGGTGCCGCCGGCCGAGTACGAGGTCGCGGGGGCCAGTGACAACGGCGACGTCCGGATCGACGTGCCGCGGAGCGACGGGAGCGGGCATTCCGTGAGCGTGCGCACCGACAACGGTGATGTCCTGGTCCGAACGGTGAACTGACCGGCCCGTGTGTTCGTCCTTACCGGGTGGGAGAATGAACCCGGACCGGGCACGGCGGACACAGCACGGGAGAGGTACGTGGCGGCGAGCGATACGAGGGACAGCGCGACGCCCAGGATGACGTCCACGTTCCGGCTGGCTCTCGCCTTGCCGCTGCTGGCCGCGGCGCTGCTTCCGCAGTCCTTCGCGGGCGGGGGGACCAGGCGCTGGTTCGGTGGGCGCGGGGAGAGCCAGCGGGCCGAGGCGCAGGCGGCGAAGGACGCCGCCGCGGCGGCCTTCTACGAGCTCGACACCGCCCAGCGCGGGCTGCGGATCTCCATCGAGACGATCACGGCCGTGGACAGCTCCCCGGACGCGCGCCGCGCCGTCGAGGGGTTCGAGGCGCTCGGCCGCCGTATCGACGAGGTCAGCCACGGCTACATCGGCGCGGTCGACGCCCACGACCTCGACCGCGACGAGCTGGACGCGGCGACCGCGAACCGGGCCCGCGGCGAACTGCACCGCGCCAAGGAGGAGCTGGACCGGGTCAAGGGCGAGTTGGACCGCTTCGAGGAAGGGCTCGCGCCGCTCCTCGACCGCGCCGAGACGCAGCTCGCACGGCTCGCACCGGCCGTCGAGCGGGCCCGGCAGGCGTTGCGCGGGGCGAGCGACGCGCTCGACGCGGTGCGGGAGAACGGACTGCGCGCCGACGACCTCGCGCTGCGCCTCGCACAGCTCGGGCCCGAACTGACCCGCCTCAACGAGGGCGCGGGACGGCACGGCGTCGCCGAGACCCTCCAGCGCGCCGACCGGGTGATGCGGGACGCCGAGGCCGTACGGGCCGAGGCCGGGCGGCTGCCGGAGCGCGCCGCCGAGATCGACCGGCGCCTGGTCTCCCTCCGTACCCGCACCGAGGCGCTCACCACCCGTACCGGCGGTGTCGAACCGGTCCTGTCCGAGCTGCGCCGACGGTTCGCGGCGGCCTGCTGGCAGGACCTCCAGCACGTTCCGGAGCAGGCGGCCGAAACGCTTCGCCAGGCCGGGGAGCGGCTCTCCGAGGCGGGGAAGGCGCGGGCGGAGCAGCGCTGGCCGGACACGACCTCGCTGCTCTCCACGGTCCGCGCGCTGCTCGACTCGACCGACGAGGCCGTCTCGGCGGCCGGCGAACGGCTGCGCCGCCTGGACGCCGTCGCGAAGGACCCGACGGCGGAGGTCGACCGCACCCGGTTCGCGGTACGGGACGCCCAGCGCCTGGCCATGGCGGGGCGGAACACGCCCGATCCGCGCCACGCCCGGCCCCTCGACGAGGCCGTCGCCCGGCTCGACCGGGCCGTCGGCTCCCTGGAGGGCCGCCACCCGGACTACTGGCACTTCCTGACCGAGCTGGAGGCCGTCCGCGCCTCGGCCGCGCACGTCGTCGGCCTGATCCGGGAGGAGCGGGGCGCGGGCCACTGACGCCGGGCGCGTCCCGCCGGCAGGGCCCGTCCGACCCTGCGCGTCCCGCCGGCAGGGCCCGTCCGACCCTGCGCGTCCCGGATCGGGCCGGGTCGTTCGGTGCGTGCGATCGGCGTACGGCCGGGACGCCGACGCAGCAGAGCCACTTGGGCGTTTCGGTCGTGCGGTGAGCGTGCGTGCCGGACCGGCAGGACCCGACGCAAAGGGTCGGACAGGCCCTAACCTGTCCCCATGCCTCGTTACGAATTCCGCTGCCGCACCTGCGGCGACACCTTCGAGCTCAGCCGTCCGATGGCCGAGTCCTCCGACCCCGCCGCCTGCCCCGCCGGGCACGACGACACCGTCAAGCTGCTCTCGGCCGTGGCCGTCGGCGGCAGCAGCGCCGCCCCCGCCCAGCGCGCCGGTGGCGGCGGCGGTGGCGGTGGCGGTGGCGGCTGCTGCGGCGGGGGCGGCTGCGGCTGACCCCCGGGTGGACCCACTGGTGACCCGGTCCCGGGCCATGGGGCCGCGGGAGGGCCCGCTTCCGGGGGCCAATGGGGCCGTGGGAGGCCAATTCCCGGGGCCGTGGGGTCACGGGAGGTTCGCTCCCCTGGCCGTGGGGTCGCGGGAGACCCGCCCCCCTGGGCCCAGCGGGGCCGCCGGGAAGGCGGACCCCGCCGGAATCGCACCCTGACCAGCGCCTCGCGGGGGCACGGTGTGACCGACCCCGCGGGGAGGACACCACGGCCGGTCCCCGAGCGGTCACACCGTGACCGGCGGTCCCCGAGGGGTCACCCCGTGGCCGGCCTCGCCGGAGCCGGCCGCACCGTGACCAGCCCCGCCGGGACCAATCCCTGGGACCAGTCGCCGGGACCAGTCCCCGGGACCGGTCGTCGGGACGGCGGCCCCCTCGGGATCACACCGTGACGGCAGGCCCCGGATCGATCACACGGTGACCGGCCCCGGCTCGATCACGCGGTGACGGCCGCCCGGAAGCGGCGGAGGATCTCCTCGCCGGCCGCGACCCCGCGCTCCGCGAGGACGTCGAGGTGGGGGGCGGTCCAGTCGCTGTCGGCGAGTTCGCCGTGGCCGGGGCGCCAGGCCCGGTCCGCGGCGAGCAGCAGGTCGGCGTCGAGGAGGGAGTCGCCGGCGGCCAGGGTGAGCGTGGCGCCGATGCGGCGGGCGACCTCGCGGACGGCGGCGCTCTTGGTGAGCGGCTTGGGTACGGCGTACACCTTGCGGCCCTGGAGCGAGACGGTCCAGCCGCGCTCCCCCGCCCACTCGCCGAAGCGGCCCAGCCAGTCGGCGGGGAGCCGTTCGCGCTCGACGACGAGGTAGGCGAAGAGGTCCTCGGCCACGCGGTGCTTGCGCACCCAGGACAGGTCCGTGGTGGCGGTGAGGTAGGCGCGGATCTCGGAGAGCGGCGCGCACTCGTCGGCGAGCCGGCTCAGCACGGAGGCGTGCCATTCCCGGTCGGAGACGCCGTCGACGAGGATGTGCCCGCCGTTGGCGCAGATCGCGTACTTCGGTGTGGCGCCGGGGAGTTGGATGCGCTGGTACTGCTTGCGCGTCCGCGTGGTGGTGGGGACGAAGACGGTCTCGGCGGTCAGCCGCGCGAGGAGGTCGGCGGCGTCCTCGGTCATGTAGGAGAGCGGCTTGGACTCGTGGACCTCGACGCAGAGCAGCCGGGGCGCCTGGGCGTCGGGCATGCCGAGGGCGAGGGCCGCGGCCGAGTAGATCAGGGTGCGGTCGAGGTCGCTCGCGACCAGCGTCGTGGGCGCGGCCGCGCCCGTCGTCGTACTCACTGGGACACCACCGCCTTGCCGTCGGCGCCTGTCGCGCCCCGGGTGTACTGAGGGTGGATCAGACCGACGCAGCTGTACGGGAGTTCGTCGACCTCCTCGACCGGTACGCCGCGCTGCTCGGCGAGCAGGCGGATGTGCGCGAGGTCGGCGTCGGCGCCCCGCTTGGCGAGGATCTTCCAGGGGACGCGGCGGAGCAGGACGCGGGTGGTCTCGCCGACGCCCGGCTTGACCAGGTTGACGTCGTGGATGCCGTACTCCTCGCTGATCCGCTCGACGGCCGCCCAGCCCTCCCAGGTGGGGGTGCGGTCGGTGGCGAGGAGTTCCTTGACGTCGGTGTCGACGGTTCCGGCGACCTCGTCGAAGCGGGCGGCGACGGCGTCGAGGAAGTCCACGGAGACGTCGACGCCGGCGAGCTCGCGGTAGAACTTGGCGCCGTGGAAGTCGTCGGGGCCGACGAGGTCGGCGCGGAGCACCGTGCGCGAGATCAGGCCGGAGACCGTGGAGTTGAGGCAGGCGGAGGGGATGAGGAAGTCCTCGCGGGTGCCGTGGACGCGGACGCAGGAGCCGGGGTCGGCGAGGACCGCTATCTCCGGGTCGAAGCCGGTGATCCCCTCGGTGGCCTCGAACTCCTTGAGCGCGTCGGCGAGTTCGCGGGTGATCGCGCCCTTTCCGGTCCAGCCGTCGACGAACACGACGTCGGCCGGGTCGTGGTGGGCGGCGAGCCAGCGCAGCGCGTTGGCGTCGATGCCGCGGCCGCGCACGATCGACACGGCGTAGTGCGGGAGGTCGAGGCCGTGGCGGTGCATCGCCCAGCGGCGCATGAGGACGCCGACGGGGGTGCCGGCCCGGGCGAGCGAGACCAGGACGGGGCGGCGGCCGGGCCGCTCGGCGAGGACGGTCTCGGTGACGGTGCCGACCGCGCGGGCGATGCGGGCGGCGGAGCTGTCCAGGGCGCTGTGGAAGAGCTCCTGGTAGCGCGCGCTGGGCTGGTACTCGACGGGGAGCGATTCGGCGTAGTGCGCGCCGCCGCTCTGGATGGCTTCCTCGCGTTCCTCGGTGGGCGCCTCCAGCTCGACGTCCGAAAGGTCCTGGAGCAGCCAGCCGACCTCCTCGGGTGCGTACGAGGAGAAGGCGGGGCCGCGGAGGGGCTCGGGCAGCATGGAGCTCCTTTCAGGAGCTTCGGAGACCGTGGGCGCGTACGGAACGCCCGTGGGCGCGTACGGGGTGCCCGTGGGCGCGTACGAGGGGACGACGGCGAGCACGACGCGCGGGATGTGCGCGGCGAGCCGGGCGAGCAGGCCGTCCGGGGCGTGCAGGGCCGGGGTGTCGGCGGTGGAGTCGACGACCACGACGACGGCGTCGAAGCCCGCGCCGGCCACGTTGTACGCGTAGCGCTCTCCGGGGCCGTCGGCGGGTTCGTCGTGGGCGGGGAAGACGAGTCGCGTGCGTATCGCGTAGCCGGGGTCGTCCACGGCGAGGACGGGTGACCTCGTGGTGGTGGAGTACCGGACGTCGTGCCCGGCGTCCTCCAGGGCGGTGCCGAGGCGCAGCGGCGCGTACATCAGCTCCTCGAACCCGAGGACGAGCACGCGGGGGCCGGCGGGCGACGACGAGCCGGGAGCCGTTGCCGGCGTCGTTGCCGGTGTCGGGTCCGTGGCCGGCGCCGCCGCCGGTGTCACGTCCGTGGCCGGAGCCGTGGCTAGCGCCGCTGCCGACGTCACACCAGAGCCGTCCGCCGTGGCCGCGTCCGCGTCCGTCGCCTGGCCGCGCAGGGCCTCCGCGATCCTGCCTGCCATGGCGGGCAGGGCCGTCTCCAGACCCGTGCGGTGGTCGGGGGTGAAGCCGTGCCGTCCCCCGTCCGGCAGGCCCTCGGGCCAGCCGAGCTCGATCCGTACGGGGATCTCGCCCGGGGACCCGGGGAACGTCACGGAGGCGGGCGTGGCCGCGGCCCCGGCGACGGACGCGGTGCCGGCATCGGCATCGGCGCCGGCCCCGCCACCGGCCGCGGAGGCGTGCTCGCGTTCCTGCGCGGCGACGAGGGCCTGGCCCTTCTCCAGGACGCCGTCGGGGAGGCGGACGGTGCCGGCGGCGCCGGCGACGAGGTCGACGCGGGCGCCGATCTCGGCGGCGAAGGCGTCGAGGCGGCCGAGGTCGGCGGCGGAGCGCATGTCGACGAGGGCGACGACGACGTACCGGTCGCGCGGGTAGCGCTCGTGGAGGGCGCGGACGGTGTTGAGGACGGTGTTGCCGGTGGAGAACTCGTCGTCGACGAGGACCAGCGGCCCGTCGCCGGCGAGGAGCTTGGGGTCCTCGGGCAGCAGCAGGTGCGAGGTGGCGTGGGAGTGGGACTCCTCGAAGCCGCCCGCGCGGGCGACGCCGGCCACGGGGCGCCGGGTGGAGTGGAGGTACGGGGCGAGGCCGAGGCCGTCGGCGACGGCGTGCCCCAGGGCGGTGGCGGTCTCCGCGTAACCGAGGACGACGGACCGGGCCGCCTCCTCGTCGCCGAGGAGCGCCCGGACGCGCCGGCCGAGGTCGAGGCCGGAGCCGTACACGACCGAGGGGCGCTGCGGCACGTGCTTGCCGAGCACGCTGGACACCAGCAGATGCGCCCGTTTGGGGTTGCGGCGCAGTGCGAGGCCCAGCAGGGCCGGCAGCTCCTCGTCGCCGATCAGTTCGACGCCCAGTCGCTCCGCGACCCACGTTCCGGTCCACACCACGTCGTCGACGTCCCTTCGTCAGCCGGCCAGTCCGGCGGTGAGCAGATCCACGAAGCCGACGTCCTCCTTGGCGACGCCGAAGACCTCGGCGCGCTGGAGGGTGCGTTCGGCCCACGCGCGATGCGGCTTCACTTCGTTCATCTTGTTCGTGTAGGCGGAGCGGAGCACTCCGCCGCCGCCCTGTTCGGGCCGCAGGATGTCCTGGGCGTCGCTCCACTCCTCGTGGCTGACCACGGAGAGGGCGTGCACCGGCACCACATGGGTGGGGTGGATGCAGGTCTTGCCGAGGAGCCCGTTGGCGCGGTCGAGCTCGATCTCGCGGAGCAGCCCGTCGAGGTCGTGCTCGATGAGCGCGGTGCGCAGGTCCTCGGCGCTGCCCTCCAGGAAGGGGCTGCGGCGCAGCTGCGGCTTGAACATGCGCTCGCCGGGCCGGAAGTACTCCCAGACGGGTCCGGTGACGGTGAAGCCGGTGCCGTCGGAGCGGCCGAGGACGTTGACGACGTCGGCGATGACGTTGGCGACGATCTTGACGTCGTACGCGGTCATGTCGGGCGAGCGGCGCAGGCCGTAGGCGGAGCAGAAGTCGGTGACACCGAGGCGCAGGGCGAGGACGCGGTCGCGGTACTTGTCGGTGATCGAGGCGATCCCGGCGAGGGTCTCGGCCCGGGTCTCCAGGTGGAGGAGCTCGGGGGACTCGAGGACGGGCATGGCGAAGAGGCGCCTGCCGCTGGTCCGCTCGGCCTGGGTGAGCGCTTCGAGGAAGGCGCGGCCGCGGGTTTCGGTGAACTTGGGCAGCACGAATCCGGACAGCAGGCGAACCGTTTCGCCGAGGCGGTCGACGAGGTCGGTGATCTGGCGCGGTTCGCGGACCCGGATGAACAGCAGGGGTACGTCCGTGACGGTGTCGGCGTCCGGCACGGCTCCCGCGGCGAGGTCGGCGAACTGCCGGACGAGGTTGTCCTCGCCCGCCTCCACCTCGCCGTCGCTGATGGAGTCCTCCAGGCAGAGCACCATGGAGACCACTCCGCGGGCGGCCTGCTTGCGCACGTCGTCGGCCAGCCGCGGCCGGGTGGCCGGGCTGTACAGCGTGGCGCCGAGCGCGACGGCGAGCGTGCGCGCGGGTGAGTCGGCCGTGAAGTCGACCGGCTCGCGGTGGAACAGCCCGGTCCTCGTTGCGGACGGGATGTGCCCGAAATGACGCATGTAAGTCCCCCGGCTGCCTCTCTGGGCGCTGACGACATGTGGCCGGTAATAGTACGTAGGTGCGGGTGTCCGTAGTTCCCTCAGTGCATGAAATTCAGGTAACTCGTCAGCATCCGTCGTCTCGGCCCGGTATCGGTGTCGCCCCCGCGTTGTCCGCGGGTCGGCCGGGAGGGCAGGATGACGGTCATGACGCACGCGATGCTGAAGGGCTCCAACGTCCCTCTCGACACCGCGGCCGTACGGGCCGTGCTCTGCTGGACCCCGGGCCCCGGGGTCCCCGACGTGGATGCCTCGGCCCTGCTGCTCGGGCTCTCCGGCCGCGTGCGGTCCGACGAGGACTTCGTCTTCTACAACCAGCCGCGCCATCCCTCGGGCCTGGTGCGGCGGCTGCCGAAGAAGCGGGTCGCCGAGGGCCTGACGGACACCGTGGAGGCCGACCTGGGCAGCCTCGACGGTTCGGTCGACCGGGTGGTGATCGCGGCCTCCTCGGACGGCGGCTCCTTCCGCTCGGTCTCCGACCTGCGCATCCTGCTGTACGACGCGACGGCCGGGCCGGACCGCGAGCCGCTGGCCCTCTTCGACGTGACGGCCGAGACCGGCGAGGAGACGGCGGTCATCTGCGGCGAGCTGTACCGGCGCGGGGACGGCTGGAAGTTCCGCGCGGTGGGGCAGGGCTACCCGACCGGCCTCATCGGCCTCGCCACCGACTTCGGCATCTCGGTCGACGAGGACGCCGCCCAGGACGCGGCCCAGGCGGCCGCGCAGGCTGCCCAGGCCGCCCAGGACGCACGCGACGCCCAGGAGGCGTGGCCGGCGGCCCCGGGCGCCTCCGCGGGCACTCAGGACGGCGGCGGCTCCGCCGGCCCCGACCTGGACCTGACGCTGGTCCACACGCCCGCGCCCGTGCCGCCGCAGCCGAGGGTGCCGCCCGTGCCCGACCGGGCGCCCGGCTACGGCTACCCGCAGCCGCAGCCGCCCGTGAACCCGCCGGCCCCCGCGTACGGCTATCCGCAGCCCGCGGCCGCCGCCGAGCACCACCCGGCGCCCGACTTCCGCATGCCGCCGATGGGCCCCCAGTTCGTCAGGTCGTCCTGAGGACGCCGGGGAGCCCGCGGGCGGCCGGGTGGGCAACGGCTACGCCTTGGTCTTGTAGCCGCGCCCCCACTGGAGCCCCCAGCCGTACAGCCGGTCCAGTTCGGCCTGGAAGCCGTACACGAACCGCACCTCACGGCGGACGGTCAGCTCGCCCTTGACGTTCTCCATGGAGAAGACCGCGCAGGAGCGCGCCTGCGGGGCGCGCTCGTCGAGCTCGATCTCGATCCGGGGGCCGTTGCTCGGGTAGAGCGTCACCTTGGCGTGCGTACGGTCGAAGGCCGGCGTCTGGTCGTAGATGTACGCGAAGAACAGCAGCCGCTTGATCTCGTCGCGGTGGTCCAGGTTGACGAAGACGGTCTCCCCGGACGAGCCCCCGAAGCGGTCGTCGCCGCTCAGCTTCACGTACGGCGCCGCGTTCAGGTCGCCGAAGAAGCCGCCGAGCGGCTGCACCACGCCCTTGCTGCCGTCGGTGAGCTCGTAGAGGCAGCCCAGGTCGAGGTCGACGTTGACCATGCCCTGGGTGTGGGCCTGGACGACCTCGGGCTTGAAGAGCTGGGAGGGGTTGCGCAGCAGCCGTCCGCTCTGCCGGGAGCGGCCCTCGATGTCGGAGGTCCGCATCCGCCAGGAGAGGTTCACCCGGAGGTTGCCGGTGGCGGCGCCCTGCTTGGTGAGCGAGACGGACGGGCGCCGTTTCGTCAGGTCGATCGCGTTCGAGGCGGCGCTGCCCGAGTCGAACTGCGCCACCCTTCCCGGAAAAAGGTTGTCCCAGAAGGCCATGACGCCTTCACCCCCCACTGGTGTCCGTCTTGCCCGCACATGGCTGCGGGGCGGCCGGGTGACCCGGCCGCCCCGCAGTGAAGCGTTCCTCTTTACCGGGGGTGTCACACCCCGGACGGCACCTCGGTCTTGTCGTCCGAGGAGCCCGGTCCGCCCTCGGCCGCCGCGAGCCGCTTGTTGCGGCGGACGGAGGACCAGAAGGACCAGCCGATGAGCGCGACGCCGATGCCGCCGGTGATGACCTCGTTGATCTCGTACTGGATGGTGACCAGGAGCAGCACGGCCAGGGCGCCGATCGCGTAGTGGGCGCCGTGCTCCAGGTAGACGTAGTCGTCGAGGGTGCCCTGGCGGACCAGGTAGACCGTCAGCGAACGGACGTACATGGCGCCGACGCCGAGTCCGAGCGCCATCAGGACGATGTCGTTGGTGATGGCGAAGGCGCCGATGACACCGTCGAAGGAGAAGGAGGCGTCGAGGACCTCCAGGTAGAGGAACATGAAGAAGGCGGCCTTGCCGGCCAGCTGGACCGCGGAGACCTTCTTGCCGCTGCGCCTGGCCTCTTCCTCGGCCTCGTGCTCGCGCTCCTCTTCCTCCTCCAGCTTGTTCTCGAAGTAGCCGGAGAGACCGCCGACGACGAGGTACGTGATGAGGCCGGCGATGCCGGAGATCAGGACCGTCTGGGCCTTGTCGACGTGCGCGCCGCCGTGCTGGTGGGCGTGGGTCGCGAAGGTCATCGCGGTGCCGAGCAGGACGATCAGCGCGATGCAGACCGACAGCATGTCGACCTTGCCGAGCTTGGCGAGCGGGCGCTCGATCCAGCGCAGCCACTGGATGTCACGGTCCTCGAAGATGAAGTCGAGGAAGATCATCAGAAGGAACATGCCACCGAAGGCGGCGATCGACGGGTGAGCGTCGGTGACCAGTTCCTCGTATCGCTCGGCGTCGTTGAGCGCGAGGTCGACGGCCTCTATGGGGCCGATCTTCGCGCTGATGGCGACGATCACGACGGGGAAGACGAGCCGCATGCCGAAGACGGCGATGAGCACACCGATCGTGAGGAAGATCTTCTGCCAGAAGGCATTCATCTTCTGCAGGATTCCGGCGTTGACGACCGCGTTGTCGAAGGACAGCGAGATCTCGAGGACGCAGAGGATCGCGACGATCCCGAAGGCTTCCCACCCCCCGTAGAGCACCGCTGCGACCAGACCGAGCGCAGTGATCGCGAACGACCAGCCGAAGGTTTTCAGAATCACTGTCTACCCCATCGTGAAATTACATGGCTTTACGAAACGTTGACCCCGAAGTCTAGAGCGATGCCCCGAAGCCCTGACGCGTACCCCTGACCCACCGCCCGGAACTTCCATTCGCCGTTGTAGCGGTAGAGCTCGCCGAAGATCATCGCGGTCTCGGTGGAGGCGTCCTCGGAGAGGTCGTAGCGCGCGAGTTCCTGGCCGTCGGTCTGGTTCACGACGCGGATGAACGCGTTGCTGACCTGGCCGAAGCTCTGGCCGCGGTTGTCGGCGTCGTGGATCGAGACCGGAAAGACGATCTTGTCGCAGTGGCCCGGCACCCGGCCGAGATCGACGATGAGGGACTCGTCGTCGCCGTCACCCTCGCCGGTGAGGTTGTCGCCGGTGTGTTCGACGGAGCCCTCGGGGCTGCGCAGCTGGTTGTAGAAGACGAAGTACTCGTCCCCGAGCACCCGGCCGGCCTGGCACAGCAGGGCGCTGGCGTCGAGGTCGAAGGGGGCTCCGGTGGTGGAGCGCGCGTCCCAGCCGAGTCCGACGAGGACCTTGGTGAGGTTGGGTGCGGCCTTGTAAACTCCCCTGTGGCCCCCGTGGGCGTGCGTGACCCCCTTGAGGCGGTCCCCCCCGGGGGGTTTTGCGCCACTCCCGGCGCCGCCGGGGGGGGGCGGCGCCGGACGGTCAGAACGATTCGGCTCAGACGTTGACGCCGAAGTCCTGCGCGATACCGCGCAGGCCGGAGGCGTAGCCCTGGCCGACGGCGCGGAACTTCCACTCGGCGCCGTGGCGGTACAGCTCGCCGAAGACCATGGCGGTCTCGGTCGAGGCGTCCTCGGAGAGGTCGTACCGGGCGATCTCGGCGCCGCCGGCCTGGTTCACGACGCGGATGAACGCGTTGCGCACCTGGCCGAAGGACTGCTGGCGGTTCTCGGCGTCGTAGATCGAGACCGGGAAGACGATCTTGGCCACGTCGGCCGGCACGGTGGCCAGGCTGACCTTGACCTGCTCGTCGTCGCCCTCGCCCTCACCGGTGAGGTTGTCACCGGTGTGCTCGACCGAGCCGTCGGCGCTCTTCAGGTTGTTGAAGAAGACGAAGTCCTGGTCGTTGCGGACCTTGCCCTCCTCGCTCACCAGGATGGCGCTGGCGTCGAGGTCGAAGTCCGTACCGGTGGTGGTGCGGACGTCCCAGCCCAGACCGACGGTCACGGCGGTGAGGCCAGGGGCCTCCTTGGTCAGCGAGACGTTGCCGCCCTTGCTGAGGCTGACTCCCACGAGTCCCTCCATACGTTTTCAGGGGCAGCGCCCCAGTCGTGCGTTGGCATCGGATCAACGACTGGATCCTAGTGACGGGTTCCCGGTCGAAACAGTCGATTCACCCGGTGAATCCGAGGGTGTCGGCCCCGGAGGACCTCAGATGGCGTCGAGGGCCTTCACGTACTCGCCGAGGTCACGGGCCTCCGAGAGGGCGTTGACGACCGTCCAGCGGACGACGCCCTCCTTGTCGATGACGAAGGTGCCGCGCACCGCGCAGCCCTTCTCCTCGTCGAAGACGCCGTAGGCGCGGGAGGCGTCGCCGTGCTTCCAGAAGTCGGAGAGCAGCGGGAAGTCCAGGCCCTCCTGGTCGGCGAAGACGCGCAGGGTGTGGATCGAGTCGTTGGAGACGGCGAGGAGCTGGGTGTCGTCGTTGACGAACGTCGGGAGGTTGTCGCGCAGCTCGCGCAGCTCGCCGGCGCAGACGCCGGTGAACGCGAACGGGTAGAAGAGCAGCACCACGTTCTTCTCGCCGCGGAAATCCGAGAGCCGCACGGTACGACCGTGGTTGTCCTTCAGCTCGAATTCCGGGGCCTTGGTGCCGACCTCGATCGCCATCGCTTACGCATCCCTTCGACGGAACCCGGACCTTGGGCCGAATCGGTGAGTCCCAGCCTACGGCCTGTGCACGAAAGCCCCCGCCGGCGGACCGGCGGGGGCTTCTCGCAGCGTAGTGATCAGCGCTTGGGGGCGGTCAGGCGGGTGCCCGTCCAGTCCTTGGCGACGCTGATGCTCTTGGTCTGGGAGAGACCAGCAGTCTGCGCGGCATCGTTGATGTCGGACGGCTCGATGTAGCCGTCACGGCCGGTCTTCGGCGTCAGCAGCCAGATGGTGCCGCCGTCCTCCAGAAGACCGATGGAATCCACCAGGGCGTCGGTGAGGTCGCCGTCCTCGTCACGGAACCAGAGCACGACGGCGTCGGCGACGTCGTCGTAGTCCTCGTCCACGAGGTCGGCCCCGATGATGGACTCGATGCCTTCACGGAGATCCTGGTCGACGTCGTCGTCGTAGCCGATCTCCTGGACCACCTGTCCGGGCTCGAACCCCAGCCTGCCGGCCGGGTTGGTCCGCTCCTCCGCGTGGTCCGCGGTCGCGCTCACGGCTTGCCTCCTGCTCATTTGGAAAATGCTGTGGGCCACGCGTGGGCGCGTGGCGCTGGCCGTAGTCCACACGTGCCGGGGCTGATCGCGCAAGTACCAGGCCGCGGAGACCGCCGAAACGGTGACGTTTGGGGCCGTCTCGCCCCAACTTTCGGCAGGCTCGTTCCCTCCTTCGTGATCAGGCACACATGCTTCGTCCCGGTTTACGGACTTCTGCGGTTTCAGTCTGCCGAACGCCCGGACGAAACGCATGCGCGACTTGGGCGTAAGGTTGCGATTTGAGCACAACCGAACACGTACCCGGACACGTGGAGGACACCCCCGGGGGTTACCCCTCGGTAAATGTGACGTCTGGCGCAGGCGGGGTACACGATGGACATCCCGACCACTCCGTGGCCCCGTGGGCACCACCGAACAGAAGGAAGAGCGTGGCTCCCGGATCCGATCGCAACCCGATCATCATTGGCGGCCTTCCCAGCCAGGTCCCGGATTTCGACCCGGAAGAGACCCAGGAATGGCTCGACTCCCTGGACGCGGCCGTCGACGAGCGGGGCCGTGAGCGCGCCCGCTACCTCATGCTCCGGCTGATCGAGCGGGCCCGCGAGAAGCGCGTGGCCGTGCCCGAGATGCGCAGCACGGACTACGTGAACACCATCGCCACCAAGGACGAGCCCTTCTTCCCCGGCAACGAGGAGATCGAGCGCAGGGTCCTCAACGCCACCCGGTGGAACGCGGCCGTGATGGTCTCGCGCGCCCAGCGCCCGGGCATCGGCGTCGGCGGCCACATCGCGACCTTCGCCTCCTCCGCCTCGCTGTACGACGTGGGCTTCAACCACTTCTTCCGCGGCAAGGACGAGGGCGACGGCGGCGACCAGATCTTCTTCCAGGGGCACGCCTCCCCCGGCATCTACGCCCGCGCCTACCTCCTGGACCGGCTGAACGACACCCAGCTCGACGGCTTCCGCCAGGAGAAGTCGAAGGCCCCGAACGGCCTGTCGTCGTACCCGCACCCGCGACTGATGCCGGACTTCTGGGAGTTCCCGACCGTGTCGATGGGCCTCGGCCCGCTCGGCGCGATCTACCAGGCCCGGATGAACCGGTACATGGAGGCGCGCGGCATCGCCGACACCTCCAAGTCCCACGTCTGGGCGTTCCTCGGCGACGGCGAGATGGACGAGGTCGAGTCGCTCGGCCAGCTCTCCATCGCCGCCCGCGAGGGCCTGGACAACCTCACGTTCGTCGTCAACTGCAACCTCCAGCGGCTCGACGGCCCGGTGCGCGGCAACGGCAAGATCATCCAGGAGCTGGAGTCGATCTTCCGGGGCAACGGCTGGAACGTCATCAAGCTGATCTGGGACCGCTCCTGGGACCCGCTGCTGGCCCAGGACCGCGACGGCATCCTGGTCAACAAGCTGAACACCACCCCGGACGGCCAGTTCCAGACGTACGCCACGGAGACCGGCGGCTACATCCGGGACCACTTCTTCGGCGAAGACCACCGGCTGCGGGCGATGGTCGAGGGCATGACCGACCAGCAGGTCCTGCACCTGGGCCGCGGCGGTCACGACCACAAGAAGATCTACGCGGCCTATGCGGCGGCGAAGGCCCACGCGGGCCAGCCGACCGTGATCCTCGCCCAGACCGTCAAGGGCTGGACGCTGGGCCCGAACTTCGAGGGCCGCAACGCGACCCACCAGATGAAGAAGCTGACGGTCGACGACCTCAAGCGCTTCCGCGACCGGCTCCACATCCCGGTGACGGACCGGCAGTTGGAGGACGGCCTGCCGCCGTACTACCACCCGGGCCGGAACTCCGAGGAGATCCAGTACATGCACGACCGCCGCAAGGGGCTCGGCGGGTACGTGCCGACCCGTGTCGTGCGGGCGAAGCCGCTGGCCCTCCCGGACGACAGGACGTACGCGGCGGCCAGGAAGGGCTCCGGGCAGCAGTCGATCGCCACCACGATGGCGTTCGTCCGCATCCTGAAGGACCTCATGCGGGACAAGGAAATCGGCAAGCGGTTCGTGCTGATCGCCCCCGACGAGTACCGCACCTTCGGCATGGACGCCTTCTTCCCGAGCGCCAAGATCTACAACCCGCTGGGCCAGCAGTACGAGGCGGTGGACCGCGAACTCCTCCTCGCCTACAAGGAGTCGCCGACCGGCCAGATGCTGCACGACGGCATCTCGGAGGCCGGCTGCACGGCCTCGCTGATCGCCGCCGGTTCGGCGTACGCCACGCACGGCGAGCCGCTGATCCCGGTGTACGTCTTCTACTCGATGTTCGGTTTCCAGCGGACCGGCGACCAGTTCTGGCAGATGGCCGACCAGCTGGCGCGCGGCTTCGTGCTCGGCGCCACCGCCGGCCGCACCACGCTGACCGGCGAGGGCCTCCAGCACGCGGACGGCCACTCGCACCTGATCGCCTCGACCAACCCGGCCTGTATCGCGTACGACCCGGCGTTCGGCTTCGAGATCGCGCACATCGTCAAGGACGGTCTGCGGCGGATGTACGGCCCCGCGGCCGAGGACGTCTTCTACTACCTGACCGTCTACAACGAGCCGATCCAGCACCCGGCCGAGCCCGCGGACGTGGACGTGGAGGGCATCCTCCAGGGCATCCACCGCTTCAAGCCGGCCGAGGCCGGTGCCGTCCCGGCCCAGATCATGGCCTCGGGCGTCGCCGTGCCGTGGGCGATCGAGGCGCAGCGGATCCTCGCCGAGGAGTGGAACGTGCGGGCCGACGTCTGGTCCGCGACCTCGTGGACCGAGCTGCGCCGCGAGGCCGTCGCCGTGGAGCAGCACAACCTGCTCCACCCGGACGAGGAGCAGCGCGTCCCGTACGTGACGCGCAAACTCCACGGTGCCGAGGGGCCGTTCGTGGCGGTCTCGGACTGGATGCGCGCGGTGCCGGACCAGATCTCCCGCTGGGTGCCGGGCCCGTACACCTCGCTGGGCGCGGACGGCTTCGGCTTCGCGGACACGCGGGGCGCGGCCCGCCGCTACTTCCACATCGACGCCCAGTCGATCGTGCTCGCGGTGCTGACCGAACTGGCCCGTGCGGGCAAGGTCGACCGGTCGGCCCTGAAGCAGGCGGTGGACCGCTACCAGCTGCTCGACGTGGCGGCCGCCGACCCCGGCGCCGCGGGCGGCGACGCCTGAGCCCTGGGTACATAGCACCTGGTGAGGGGCGGTGGGACCGACAGGTCTCGCCGCCCTTCGGCGTTCTCTACGATGCCCGGCATGAGAGATCGCTGGGAAGAGCGCACGCAGGTGCCGCTGCTGGTGCTGGCCGTGGCGTTCGGCATCGCGTACGCCGTGCCGATCGTCGCCCCCGGCGCCGACCCGTGGGTGCACCGGCTGTGCACCCACGTCGAGTGGTCGGTGTGGGCCGCCTTCGCGCTCGACTACCTGGTCCGTCTCGCGATCGCCCCGGCCCGCTGGGCGTTCGTCCGCTCCCACCCCGTCGATCTGCTCGCGGTCCTGCTGCCGATGGTGCAGCCGCTGCGGCTGCTGCGGGTCGTCTCCACTCTCCTCCTCGTGGGCCGGCGGGCCCGGATGGCCCCCCAGATAACGCTCACCACCTATGTGGCGGGCGCGGTGGTCGGGCTGATGATGTTCGGCTCGCTGGCCGTGCTGCACGTCGAACGGGACGCGCCGGACGGCAACATCAAGACGCTCGGGGACGCGGTGTGGTGGTCGTTCACCACGATGACCACGGTCGGCTACGGCGACCACGCCCCCACGACGGGGCTCGGCCGGGTCCTCGCGGTGGGGCTGATGCTCTCGGGCATCGCCCTGCTCGGTGTCGTCACCGCCAACATCGCGGCCTGGTTCATCGCCCGCTTCGACCGGGACGACGCCGTGGAGCGCCGGCAGACCGAGCTCCTGGAGGCGCTGACCCTGGAGGTCCGCGAGCTGCGCGCGGAGGTGGCCCGGCTCTCCTGCCCGGTGCGGGCGCCCGCACCGGACGGGACGCAGGACGTCCCCGCGCCTACCGCTCCCAGATCTTGAACGCTCTGACCTCGTACGGCGCCTGCGGCACCCAGGTTCCTCGGCCCGGGTAGGTCTCGAACTCCCCCACCTCCGCGCACTCGGCGGACTGGTAGGTGGTGACGGGCCGTCCGGTGCGGTTGGCCAGGGACTGGGCCGAGGTGCCGGCCGGCAGGGCGACGCAGCTGTCGAGGTCGGTCGTGGCCAGCTCGTGGGTCTGCGCCCTGCCCTTGAAGTCGGGCTTGGACCAGAGGCAGAGGCGGCCCGGGCCGCAGGCGCCGAGGACGGTCCCGGACGGCGCGGCGTAGGCCCGGGCCGCCGGGACCTCCGGGGTCGCCCCTGCCGCCGAGGCCGCCCGGGCCGCCGAAGCTGCCGGGGTCGCCGGGGTCGCCCGGGCGGCCGGGGTCGTCAGGAGCGTGGTCAGGGCGGCGGCCAGGACGGCCGCGGTGGTGAGGACGGTCTTCGTATACATGCTGGTGAACCCCCGTTTCGTCACTCTCTGTAATCACGATCATGACGGAGGTCCCCCGGCAACGGAAGAGGGGCCGCCCCCGTTCACGCGAACGGGTGACGGCCCCCTACGGGAACCCTGACGGGCGTCAGATGTGGCCGCCCATGCCGCCCGCCTCCGCGTTCTCACCGCGCTTGGTGAGCGTGGCGACGAGGGCCGCGACGACGGCGACCACGCCGGCGACGGTGAAGGCGAGGCCCATGCCGTCGAGGAAGGTGTCGTGGATGACCCCGGAGATCTTCTCGAAGAGGTCGGGGGTCATCCCCGGCGCCTTCGCCATCTCCGGCGGGGCCATGCCGAACTCGGCCGCCTGCTCCAGCCGCGGGTCGGCCGGGACCGGGATGCCGGCCTCCTTCCAGTTCCCCTCGAACGCGCCGGAGACCTTGGAGGACATGACGGCGCCGAGCACCGCCGTGCCGAGCGCGCCGCCGACCTGCATCGCGGCCTGCTGCAGACCGCCCGCGACGCCGGAGAGCTCCAGCGGCGCGTTGCCGACGATGACCTCGGTGGCGCCGACCATGACCGGGGCGAGGCCCAGGCCGAGGAGGGCGAACCAGAGGGACATGACGAAGGTGCCGGTGCCGGCCGAGAGCGTGATCATGCCGAACATCGCGACGGCCGTGCAGACCATGCCGCCGACCAGCGGCACGCGCGGGCCGAACTTGGTGATCAGCGCGCCCGCCAGCGGCGAGGAGACGATCATCATCGCGGTCAGCGGCAGCAGATGGAGACCGCTGTCGACGGGGCTGAGCCCCTTCACGCCCTGGAGGTAGAACGTCACGAAGAACAGGCCGCCCATGAAGGCGAAGGCCATCAGGACCATGAGCACCACACCGGCCGACAGCGGCACGGAGCGGAACATGCCGAGCGGGACGAGCGGCTCCTTGACCTTGGTCTCCCAGAAGGCGAAGACGGCGAAGAGCAGCAGGGCGCCGATCAGGCAGCCCCAGGTCTTGCCGCTGGTCCAGCCCCAGGACTCGCCGGCCTTGATGAGGCTCCAGACGAGGGAGGCCATGGCGCCGGAGAGCAGCAGGATGCCGAGGACGTCGAAGGAGCGCGGCGCGTTCTCGGCGCGGTGGTCCTTGAGGATGAGCAGGCCGAGGACGAGCGCGACGACGCCCACCGGCACGTTGACGAAGAAGACGGACTGCCAGCTGACGTGCTCGACGAGCAGGCCGCCGACGATCGGGCCGCCCGCGGTGGACGCGCCGATGACCATGCCCCAGATGCCGATGGCCATGTTCAGCTTCTCGGCCGGGAAGGTGGCGCGCAGCAGGCCGAGCGCGGCCGGCATGAGCAGGGCGCCGAAGAGGCCCTGCAGGACGCGGAAGGCGATCACGGCCCCGATGGAGTCGGACAGGCCGATCGCGCCGGAGGCGGCGGCGAAGCCGGCGATGCCGATGAGGAAGGTCTGGCGGTGGCCGAAGCGGTCACCCAGCTTGCCGGCGGTGATCAGGGCGACGGCGAGCGCGAGCAGGTAGCCGTTGGTGATCCACTGGACCTGGGCGAGGGTGGCGCCGAGGTCGGTCTTGATGGCGGGGTTGGCGATGGCGACGATGGTGCCGTCGAGCGCCACCATCATGACGCCCACGGCGACGGCGAACAGGGTCAGCCACGGGTGGCCGCGCAGTCCCTTCGCCGGGCCCGGTGCGGGTTCCCGGACGTCCCCCCGACCCTGCGGGGTCTTTTCCACGGTGGTCTGACTAGTCATACGGAGGAGGCTAGTGACAGTCACTGACAATTGACAAAGCGGTTCACGCGACGGTAACCGTCACGTAGCTCACAGGTACCCTGAGCCGGACTAAACGGCGGAAAAGAGGACCTTGACTTGACCGTGCCCGGCCTGCGCGAGCGGAAGAAGCAGCGCACGCGCGACGCCCTGACCCGGGTGGCCCTGGAGCTCTTCACCGCCCAGGGGTACGAGAGCACCACCGTCGACGAGATCGTCGAGGCCGTGGAGGTCTCGCAGCGCACCTTCTTCCGCTACTTCTCCTCCAAGGAGGAGGTCGCCTTCGCCGTCCAGCAGATGGTGGAGGAGCGCTTCGTCCGCACCCTCGGGGAGCGGCCGCCGGACGAGGGCCCGCTCGACGCGCTGCGCAACGCCGTCCTGTCCGCCTGGGACACCATCGGCGACGCCATCACCGAGGTCGTCCCCGTCGAGCTCTACCTGCGGACGTTCCGGCTGATCGAGTCGACGCCCGCGCTGCTCGCCGTCCATCTGCGCCGCTCCACGGAGATGGAGGAGACCCTCGCGCGGATCATCGCCGACCGCGAGGGCGTCGACGTCGACGAGGACCCGCGCCCGCGGATCGCCGTGGCGGCGTTCAGCGGTGTGATGCGGGTCACCGGGCAGATGTGGGGCCGGGGTTCGGACCAGAGTCTGGAGGCGATCCGCGCCCTCACCGAGCAGTACCTCGACCACCTCGGGCCGGCGCTCGCCCCGCGCTGGCGGGACCGCGGGGACGAGGGGCTCGGCACCGCCCCGTAACGCCCGCCCCGTAGGGTGGCGCCCCGTGACCTCAGCCGATGCCTCGCCCACCCTCACCCTCGTGCGCGCCCTGCTCGCGCTCGCCGTGGTGTTCGTGCTCCTCGCGACGACCGGGTGGACCACGATCCGGCACCGCCCGGTGCCGGGACCGTCCCGCGAGGCGGCGCTGGCCGCCTGGGCGCGCGACCGGATCGACCACCGTCCGCTGCCCGACCCGGCCGCCACCCCGGCCCGTACGGTCGCCGCGTTCTTCGCCGGACTCGGCCCCGCGCGCGGGGCCCGGCTCGCCGAGCGGCACCCGCTCGTCGTCGGCAACCTCAACGGCGCCCCGGTCGCCCTGCGTTACCGCGCCAACCGGATCACGCTCGGCCGGGCGCTCGCCGCGGAGCGGACCAGGGTCGACGACACCCGGCTGTCCGCCGAGGGACGGCACGAGGCGCGCCGCCGGTTCGACCGCTTCGCCTCGCTGATGCGGCCGGACCGCCGGATCCTCGCCTTCGATCCGACCGGTACGGGGCGGACGGCCGAGGTCCTCGGGGACCTGGAGCGGGCGCGGCGCGTCTCGGTGATCGTGCCCGGCGTCGACACCAACCTCCTCACGTTCCAGAAGACGCACGGCCGGTACGGGGCTCCCGCGGGCATGGCCCAGGCCCTCTTCGCCGCCGAACGGCGGGCCTCGCCCCGCGCCCGGGTGGCCGTCATCGCCTGGGCCGACTACACCACGCCCGCCGGGGTGGGCGTGGACGCGGCGACCGGCCGGCTGGCCGAGCAGGGCGCCGTACGGCTCGTGGAGTTGACCGAGGCGCTGCCCGGCGACGCGCGCGTGGCGCTCTTCTGCCACAGCTACGGGTCGGTGCTCTGCGGGGTCGCGGCGCCCCGGCTGCCCGCCCGGGTGACGGACCTGGCCGTGGCCGGGAGCCCCGGCATGCGGGTGGAGCACGTGACCGAACTCGCCACCCGCGCGCGCGTGTGGGCGATGCGGGACACCGACGACTGGATAGCCGACGTGCCGCACCTGGAGGTGGGCGGGGTCGGGCACGGCGCCGACCCGGTGGCGCCGGAGTTCGGCGCGCGGCTGCTCTCCGCGGACGGGGCTCTCGGCCACAGCGGCTACTTCGAGCCGGGCACGGAAAGCCTCGGGAACTTCGCCGCGATAGGCGTCGGGGCCTTCCCGACGCTGGTCTGCGCACGTGCCGACAGCGCTTGCCACGACGGAATATCCGGCGCGGAAGGGCTCTGACGCGCGTAGATCACGTGATTTCCGGACCTTTCACGGGGGCGACGCAGCGGCACGCGCCGCTTACGATGAGGCGTATGGGTGATGTGCTGGCCGGAATTCATGCCACCTGGGAGTTCGAGAGCGACGCCCTCCTCATCCGCTTCGAACGGGGGATCCGCACGCCGAAGCTCTTCCAGGCGCTGCGCGAAAGACGAGTACCGCACGAGGCGTTGGCGTCCGTGACGCTCACGCCCGGCAAGCGGGGCACCGTCGTGCTGCACGCCGTGCCGCGGCCGGGCGCGGATCCGCTGATGGAGGCGGCCGCGGGACAGCTGAAGGACACCTGCGACCCGTACCGGCTCGTACTGCCGGCGGACCGCGAGACGCTCGCCGAGTACTACCGCGACGAGCTGCGGGCCCGTCTCCCGGCGGACGCGACGGTCGGCGGCGAGGGGCCGGACCGCTTCCTGGTGGCGCCGCCGCAGGGGCCTCAGTCCTTCAAGACGTACGACGGGAGGGCGAGCTTCGACGGGACGTCGGAGGTGTCGTTCCGCTGGTCCTGGACGGGGGCGTCCACCGAGAAGTGGAAGGCGGGCGACCAGACCTTCTCCGTACGGGACCTCTGCGGCGTCGAATGGCGCTCGCCGGAGGGCCTCGACGGGTACCTGCGCCTGGTGCCCCGGGGCGGCGGGCCGCGGGCTCCGCAGCCCGACCGGGACCCGGCGTCCGTCGTCCTCGGTCTCGGCTACGGCCCGGTGCACGTGTCCCTGCCCTTCGCCGCGGCGGTGCTCGCCGCGATCCGGGGCCGTGGCACCGACCGCGTGCCGGTCCCCGTGGCCGCCCCCGCCGGGCTCCGGGACATGACGAACCGCGATCCCGGGGCGGTCGCCGAAAGGATCCGGCACCTGGGCGAGCTGCACCAGGCGGGGCTCGTGACGGACGCGGAGTTCTCGGCGAAGAAGGCGGAGCTCCTCGCGGAACTCTGATCGGCCGGAGTCCTGAACGCCGGGTCCTGAACACCGGCGTCATACCTCGGTATCAGGCCGCACCCCGGTCCCCGGTATGACGTCGGCGACCGGGGTCACTGCCTACGCTGGGCGGGTCATGGCTACCGAACAGCGGCCCGAGCCGCCCACCCTCCGACACCCCTCCCCCGAGCGGCCCGGCGCCCGCGGGCTCCGCCTGCGGCGGCTCGTCGCCCGGACGCCCGAGATGTTCCAGGGCCTCGGTGCGGCGCTCACCACCCCGTCCACGCCGGGGGCGCCGCTGCTCGCGGACGCCTCCTCGCGGTGGGTGCGGCTGCTGCCGTACGCCGTGGCCCTCTCGTTCGTCGCCGCGCTCCTGCCCTCCACGGTCGTCCTGCTCATCGGGGACTACGGCGTCAACGGCGCTCTCGCCGGGGCCGTCGGCACCGCGCAGACGCTGCCCCTGCTGCTCGCCGTCGCCCGGCCCCTCCAGGCATGGTGGATCATCTTCACCGCCGATGTGCTCGGCGCGCTCGTGATGCTCGGCGGGGACGGCACGCGCGCGGAGTACTGGCCGTGGACCCCGCCGCTCCTCGTCGGCTACTGCGCGCTGATGCTCGCGCTGGGACTGCGCGAGTCCCGCCGGGCGCTGTTCGGCGTGTGGCTGGCCACCGGCGTGGCCGGGTACGTCCTGGAGGCGTTCCGGCCCGCGGGGTACACCAGCATCCACACCCTGCTGCTCGTCCTGAGCGGGGTGCTGCTGCTCCTGTCCTCGGCGGTCCGTGCCCGGGGCGACGCGCAGCGGCGGCTCGTGGAGCAGGAGACGATCAGCGAGGCCGAACGGTCCCGCCGCACGCTCCTGGAGGAGCGGGCCAGGATCGCGCGCGAGCTGCACGACGTGGTGGCCCACCACATGTCGGTGATCACCGTGCAGGCCGACTCGGCCCCGTACCGCATCCCCGGACTCCCGGACGCGGCCCGCGAGGAGTTCACCTCGATCGCGGCGAGCGCGCGCGAGTCGCTGGCCGAGATGCGGCGGCTGCTGTCCGTGCTGCGCAGCGACGGCGGCGGCGAGGGCGAACGGGCCCCGCAGCCGGGCCTCGACCGGGTCCAGCAGCTGGTCGAGGCGACGGTACGGGCCGGGGTGCCGGCCGAACTGCGGCTCGCCGCCGATCTGGGGGACGTACCGCAGGCGGTCGACCTGTCGGCGTACCGGATCGTGCAGGAGGCGCTCGCCAACGTCGTCCGGCACGCGCCGGGGGCGTCGACCCGGGTGTCGGTCCGGGCGGACGACGGCCGGCTGACGGTCCTCGTCGTCAACGGGCCCGCGACGGAGGCGCGTTCCGCGGTGGAGCGGGGCGCGGCGGGTACCGGGCACGGGCTCGTCGGGATGCGGGAGCGCGTACGGTTGACCGGCGGCTCGCTCGACACCGGGCCGCTGCCGGACGGCGGCTTCCGGGTGGCCGCCCGGCTGCCCCTGACGCCGGACCCGGCCCCGCCCGCCGACCCGACCTCGCTCGCCGACCCCGTGACCACCGCGAGCACCATGACCACCGCAGACCCCGCAGACACCACGACCACCACAGCCCCCGCGGACACCACGACCACCGCGGGCACCACGACCGGCAAGGACCCCGAGTGACCATCCGCGTGATCATCGTCGACGACCAGGCCATGGTGCGGGCCGGTTTCGCCGCGCTGCTCGCCGCCCAGCCCGACATCGACGTGGTCGGCGAGGCCCCGGACGGGCGTCAGGGCGTCGAGGTGGCACGCTCGACGCACCCGGACGTGGTCCTGATGGACGTGCGGATGCCGGAGATGGACGGGCTCGCGGCGGCCCGGGAGATCCTCCACCCGCCGGCCGGTGTCGTGCACCGGCCGAAGGTGCTGATGCTGACCACCTTCGACATCGACGACTACGTGTACGAGGCGCTGCGCGCCGGCGCGTCCGGCTTCCTCCTGAAGGACGCGCCGCCCGCCGACCTCATCGCGGCGGTACGGGTGGTGGCGGCCGGCGAGGCGCTCCTCGCCCCCTCCGTGACCCGGCGTCTCATCGCCGACTTCGCCGCGTCCCGGCCCGCCCCGCGCCGGGACACCACCGCGCTGCGCCTGAACGGTCTCACCCCGCGCGAGACGGAGGTCCTGGAACTGATCGCCCGGGGCCTGTCCAACCAGGAGATCGCGGACCACCTGGTCCTCGCCGAGCAGACGGTGAAGACCCACATCGGGCGGGTCCTCGCCAAGCTGGACCTGCGCGACCGCGCCCAGGCGGTCGTCTTCGCCTACGAGTCGGGCCTCGTGACCCCGGGCGACGCCGGCCACTGACCCCCGCGCGGACCGACGGGCCATCCCCGGGGGAAAGCCCCACCCCCCTCGGGGGGTTGGCCGCTCCTCCACCCCCTACCCGGGTATCAGACGGGAGTTGGCCCCCCGGTGTGACGTGCCGCCACCCGTCGTCTTCCTACCTTCCTCTCGCCGACGAACGAGCGAGTGACCGGAGAGGGAGGGCGACCCATGCGCCGCTTTGCGAGGACCCTGACGACCGTGGCCCTGGTGGCCACAGCGATCGCGGGGACGGCCGGCTGGGCGTCGGGGAACGCGCAGGAGGCCGTGACCGGGGCGCCGGCCGGGACGGGGGCGTGGCGGGCGGCGGGGCTGCCGGACCCGGAGCGGATGGACGCGGCCGAGGTGGCGCGGTACTTCGCGAGCCTGAGCCCCGTACGGCAGAGGGAACTGGCCCGTATCCACCCGACGGTCGTCGGGAACCTGGACGGTGCGCCGCTGGAGCTGCGGTACGCGGCCAACGGCCGTTTCGGGAAAGGGGAGTTCGACGGGGCGCGGGTGCTCGCCCGCGATCCGCGCGGACGGGGCCAGGTGACCCTGGTGTACGGGGATCTGGCGACGGCCGAGCACGTGGCCGTGATCGTGCCCGGGTCCGACGTCGACGCAGGTCACGTCCGGCCGCTCGCCGACATGGCGACCGCGCTGCGCCGGGCGACCGGCGGCCGGACGGCGGTCGTCGCCTGGGTCGGCTACACGACCCCCGTCGGGGTCGGCCTCGACGCGGCCACCGGCCGGCTCGCCGAGGCGGGCGCGGACCGGCTGACCCGGTTCACGGACGGTCTGGCGGCCGTCGGCGCGGCCGAGCCCTCGGTGTTCTGCCACAGCTACGGCTCCGTCGTCTGCGGCCTCGCCGCCCGCGATCTGAAGGCCAAGGACCTCGTGGTGTTCGGGTCGCCCGGGATGCGCGCCGAGAACGTCGCCGGACTCGGCACCTCCGCCCGTGTGTGGGCGGCGAAGGACCCCACCGACTGGATCGACCGGATCCCGAACGTCCAGGTCGCGGGGCTCGGCCACGGCACCGACCCCACCGACCCGGAATTCGGGGCCCGCCGCATCCCGGCCGACGACGCCACCGGCCACGGCGGCTACTTCGCGCCCGGCACCGGCTCCCTGCGCGCCTTCGCCGCGATCGCCGAGGGGGACGTCCGATGAGCGCCCTCGCCACCATGGCCCGCAGGACGGCCTCGACGATCGAGTCCGGCACCCCCGCCCACCGCGACCGGGCGATCGACGGGCTCCGTGCCCTCGCGCTGCTCGCCGTGCCGACCGGGCACTGGCTGCTCGGCGGTTTCACGCTCTCCGGCGACGGGGCGATCCACAACGCGAGCCCGCTCGGCGCCTTCGCCGGGCTCGCCCCGGTCAGCTGGATCCTCCAGATGCTGGGGATCTTCTTCCTCGTCGGCGGTTACGCCTCCGTGTTGTCCTACCGGCGCCGCGAGGGCTCCACCGGCGAGTGGCTCAAGGGGCGGCTCGCGCGGCTCGGCCGCCCGGTCCTCGGCGTCACCGCCGTGTGGGCGGCGCTGCTGCCGCTGCTCCACTTCGGTGCCGGGGTGCCCGTGGACACCCTGCGGACGGCGTCGACGCTGGTGATCCAGCCGCTCTGGTTCGTCGGGGTGTACACGGTGGTCACCGCCCTCACCCCGTACTGCGTCCGGGCCGCCCGCCGGCTCGGCGTCTGGGCGGCGGCGCCGCTGCTGGGCACGGTCGCCGTCGTCGACTTCCTGCGGTACGGGCCGTACGCCGACGCCATGCCGTCCTGGCTGAGCCTGCTGAACATCCTGCCCGGCTGGCTCTTCGCCTACCAGCTCGGCGTCTCGTGGGGCGAGGGCCGGGTCACCCGGCGCCACGCCCGGTGGCTGCTGCTCGGCGGGGCCGCGCTCTTCGCCGCGCTCCTGGTCCTCTTCGGCTACCCGGCGTCCATGGTCGGCGTCCCCGGCGAGGCCCGCACCAACTCGCACCCGCCGTCGCTGCTGGTGATCGCCCTCGCCGCCGCGCAGAGCGGCGCGGCGATCCTGCTCCGCAACCGGCTCGGCCGGCTCCTGAGGCGGCCGGCGCTCTGGGCGCCCGTCGTGATCGTCAACCTGTCGGCGATGACGATCCTGTGCTGGCACCAGACGGCGATGCTCACCGCCGCGATCCCCGCCTCCTTCCTCGGGGAGGTCCCGGGTCTCGTCGGCGCGCCAAACTCGGTCGGCTGGATCCTCGCCCGGCTGGCGTGGATGCCGGTCTTCGCCGGCCTCCTCGTCCTGATCGGACGGTTCGCGCGGGGCTTCGAGTCGCCGTGGGCGAAGACCGGGCCGGCCCGCCGCACCGCGGCGGGGCTGCTGGCGGCGGGCTTCGCGGTCTTCGCCCTGGGACTGGCGTGAGCGGGCGGGGCGGCTCAGACCTCCCGCGCCGCCGAGGTGGAGCCCATGTCCGGGTAGCGGTCGCCCGCCACCTGGCCGGCGATCGGCTCCAGCTCGGCCAGCTCGGCGGCGGTCAGGGTGATGCGGGTGGCGGCCGCGTTCTCCTGGAGGCGGGAGCGCTTGCGGGTGCCGGGGATGGGGACGACCGTGAGGCCGTGGACGGAGGCCCGCTGCTGGACCCAGGCCAGCGCGATCTGCGCCGGGGTCGCCCCGTGCGCGGCGGCGATCTTGCGGACCGGGTCGAGCAGGGCGCTGTTGCGTTCGGCGTTCTCGCCGGTGAACCGGGGCTGGTACTTGCGGTAGTCACCGCCCGAGAGGTCCTTGGCGGCGTCCGCGAACGCCCCGGTCAGGAAGCCGCGGCCGAGCGGCGAGTACGGCACGAAGGTCACGCCCAGCTCGGCGGCGGCGCCGACGGCGCTGCGCTCGACGTCCCGGGAGAAGAGCGACCACTCCGACTGGAGGGCGGCGATCGGGTGCACGGCGTGGGCCTCGCGCAGCTCGGGCCCGGTGACCTCGCTCAGGCCCAGGAAGCGGACCTTGCCCTCCTGGACGAGTTCGGCCATCGCGCCGACGGACTCGGCGAAGGGGACGCCCGGGTCGCGGCGGTGCATGTAGTAGAGGTCGATGGTCTCGACCCCGAGGCGGCGGAGGCTGTCCTCGGCGGCCTTCCTGATGTAGGCGGGGTCGTTGCGGACGGCCCGGTAGGTGGGGTCGTCGGCGCGCCGCTCGACGGCGAACTTGGTGGCGAGGGTGACCTCGCCGCGGTGTGCGGCGAGGAAGGGGGCGAGGAACTCCTCGTTGGCGCCGCTGCCGTAGATGTCGGCGGTGTCGATCAGGGTGACGCCGTTCTCCAGCGCCGCGTCGAGCGTGTCGCGGGCCGCGGCCTCGTCGGTGTCTCCGTAGAACTCGCTGATGCCCATGGCCCCGAAGCCCTGGACGCCGATCTCGGGTCCGTCCTGGCCGAGACGTACGGTGTCGATCCTGGTCACGCTGGTCATGAAGATGCGCCTCCGCTTGCGGTGCCGTAGTGGCCGATCTTGATGTCGAGCACGGCGAGCGTGTCCTGGAGCTCGGTGATCCGGGCGAGGACGTCGCGCCGGGTGGCCTCCAGCAGTTCACGCCGCGCGTCACGGGTGTGGTCGCCCTCGCGGACGAGTTCGGCGTACCGGACCATGTCGGCGACCGGCATCCCGGTCAGCCGCAGCTTGCCGACGAAGGCGAGCCACCCGAGGTCGCGTTCGGTGAAGCGCCGCTGGCCGGTGTGCGAACGGTCGACGTGCGGCATCAGGCCGATGCGCTCGTACCAGCGCAGGGTGTGCGCCGAGAGGCCGGTCAGGGCGGCGACCTCGCTGATGGTGTAGTGCGCCCGGGTGCCGTTCGTACGCGGGGCCGTGCTCGCGATCACGCTCATGCCCCCACGCTAAAACGTTGGAGTGCACTCGAAGCAAGTAGGCTCGGCCCCATGCAGAGCAGCATGCCGAGCCTGGCGTCGATCGAGAACTGGCCCGTCCCCACCGCGGCGGCCGCCGTCGTCCGCGCGGACGGCACCCTGGCCGGGTCCCACGGCCCCACCGGGCAGCGCTTCCCGCTCGCCTCCGTCACCAAGCCGCTCGCGGCGTACGCCGTCCTCGTCGCGTACGAGGAGGGGGCGATCGACCTCGACGAGCCCGCCGGGCCCGAGGGCGCGACCGTCCGCCACCTGCTCGCCCACACCTCCGGGCTCGCCTTCGACGAGAACCGGGTCATGGCGGCCCCCGGCACCCGCCGGATCTACTCCAACACCGGCTTCGAGGCGCTCGGCGACCATGTCGCCAAGGCGACCGACATCCCCTTCGCCGAGTACCTGCACCAGGCGGTCCTGGAGCCGCTCGGCATGACGTCGACGACCCTGGACGGCTCGCCCGCGAAGGACGGCGTGTCGACCGTCGAGGACCTGGTGCGCTTCGCCGCCGAGGTGCAGGCGCCGCGGCTGCTCGACGCCCGGACCGTCCTGGACGCCATGACCGTCACGTACCCCGGCCTCACCGGCATCCTGCCCGGCTACGGGCACCAGAGGCCGAACGACTGGGGCCTCGGCTTCGAGATCCGCGACGCCAAGTCCCCGCACTGGACGGGCGTCACGTCCTCGCCGCGCACCTTCGGGCACTTCGGACAGTCCGGCACGTTCCTGTGGATCGACCCGGACGTACGGGCCGCGTGCGTCGCGCTCACCGACCGGCCCTTCGGGCCGTGGGCGGTCGAGGCGTGGCCGCCCTTCACGGACGCCGTCCTGGCGGAGCTCCGCGCCCGCTGAGCGACCGGTCAGAACTCGCAGCGGGCGGCGGGGAGGCTGCCGTCCGGGCCGGTCAGGGCCACCTCGACCATGCCCGCCGGGTCCTCCGCGAACGCGGTCGTGCAGACCAGCTGCTGGAGGGCCTCGTCCGTCAGCCCCCCGACGGGGAACGGAGAGCTCAGCCGGAGCAGACGGCGGCCCTCGGTGACCCCCGCGGCCTTGTCCGCCTCCACGTGCGCACCGGCACCCGAGCGGGGCAGGCCGGTGGTCATCCCCGCGGCGGCCTCGACACCGCTCGGGCCGTTCAGGAGCATGGCGAGCACCTTGTCGGTCACGACCGGCCCGTGCCGCCCCGACTCGATGCGCGTACCGCTGCCGGTGCCGTCCGAGGGCGGCCACGTCTCGGAGAACGGCCCGCCGAGGTCGCGGACCGCGGGCAGCGGCCGGCCGTCCGGCCCGAGGAAGTAGAGCACCACCCGGTCCTGGCCGGGCGCGGGGAAGACGGCGACGGTCGCGGCCCCGCCCGCCTCGACGACGTCGCTCTTCTGTATGCCGCAGGCGGCGAGCGTCAGCAGCCCGAGCAGGGCCGCGGCGGCCGTCGTCCGGCGGTTCACAGCGGCATCCGCACGGTGAAGACCGCACCGCCCGCGGGGTGGTTGGCGGCCTCGACGGTGCCGCCGTGCAGGCGCACGTTCTCCAGGGTGATCGCGAGGCCGAGACCGCTGCCCGCCGAGCGGGTACGGGCCCGGTCGGCCTTGTAGAAGCGGTCGAAGACGTGCGGCAGGACGTCCGGGTGGATGCCCGGCCCCTGGTCGGACACCTCCGTCACGAGCCGGTCCCCCTCGGCGTACAGCCTGACGGTGACCGGCGCCGCGCCGTGCCGCAGCGCGTTGCCGACGAGGTTGGCGACGACGACGTCGAAGCGGCGGGGGTCGAGACGGGCCCTGATCCCCTCGTCGAGATACGGGACGACCCGCGCCGGGTCGGTCCAGTGCCGGTTCTGGAGGGTCTTGCGGACGCAGTCGGCGGCGTCGACCTCGTCCGGGTGGAGCTCGGCGGCGCGCGCGTCGAAGCGGGAGATCTCCATCAGGTCCTCGACCAGCACGGCGAGCTTGCCGGTCTCGGTGCTGATCAGGCGGACGGCGCGGGCGGTGTCGCTGTCGAGGGAGCCGGCGTCCTCGTCGAGGACCTCGGTCACCGCGAGCATGCCGGCGAGCGGGGTCCGCAGTTCGTGCGAGACGTCGGAGGCGAAGCGTCGGGCCCGTGCCTCGGCGTCCCGGAGCTCGGCGACGGAACGTTCCAGCGCCGCGGCGGACTCGTTGAACGTACGGGCCAGGTCCGCCAGTTCGTCGCTGCCCTTGGCGTGGATACGGGTGTCGAGCCGGCCGCGCCCCATGCTGTGCGCCGCGTGCCGCAGCTCCCGCACCGGGCGGAGCACACCGCGCGCCGCGATCAGCGCGGGGATCAGGGCGACGGCGAGCGCCGGGAGCGCTCCGCCGCGGGCGGCCGCGAGCATCGCCTCGATGTTGGCCTCCTCGTCGTCGAGTTCCATCACGGCGTAGAGGACGAGGCCGGTGGGCTGGGCAGTTCCCGCGGTCGGGTGCGTCCGGAAGACGGCGGGGACGGCGATCGTCAGGTACGGGGTGCCGTTCTTCACGACCCGCTGGAAGCTGCCGTGCGGGGTGGCGACCCGGGCCATGGCCCGGGCCCGCAGCTCGGGGGTGACGACGGAGGAGGTGGGGCGGTCGGTGGACGAGACGCGGACGGTGCCGTACTCGGCGTAGACCCGCCACGGACGGGGCTTGCCCTGCCGGGCGATGTGCAGGAGCGAGTCCCGCAGCGCGCCGCCCTCGACGGGCAGGGTGATGTTCAGCGCGTCGACCTGCTCGCGGAAGGCGGAGACGGCGGTGTCCTGGGTCTGTTCCAGGATCGCGTTGCGCGCGGCCCGGTAGGTGAGCGCCGCGGTGGTGCCGCAGCCGACGGCCGCGACCAGGAGGAACGCGAGGACGAGCCGGGTCCGCAGGCCGAAGGGGTGCGGGCGCAGCCGGGGGGCGCGGGCCCTGCCGCGGCGGCGGGGCGCGTCGGCCGCCTCGGGCGCCGCTGCCTCCGCCGCCGTCCCCGGCCATGTCCCTGCCGCTGCCCCGGCCCCGTTGCCCGCTCGCGGGTCCGTCTCGGGCTCCGGGCCCACACAGGCCCTCACAGCGGGCCGAAGCGGTAGCCGAAGCCGCGCAGGGTCTGGATGTAGCGGGGTTCGCCCGGGGTGTCCTCGATCTTGTTCCGCAGCCGGCGGACGCAGGCGTCGACCAGCCGGGCGTCGCCGTGGTAGCTGTGCTCCCAGACGTGTTCCAGGAGCTGCTGCCGGCTGAAGACCTGCTCGGGCGCGCCCGTCAGATGCAGCAGCAGCTTCAGCTCGGAGGGCGCGAGGGCGATCCGCTCGCCCGCCTTCGCGACGGTGAGGCCGGACCGGTCGATCGCCAGCTCCCCGTGGAACTCCACGGCCGACCGGCCGCCGGCCGGCTCCTCGATCCGGCGCAGCACGGCCCGGATCCGGGCCTCGATGACCTCGGTACGGGCGGGCTTGACGATGTAGTCGTCGGCGCCGGCCTCCAGGCCGATGACCACGTCGAAGTCGTCCCCGCGCGCGGTGAGCATGATGACCGGCAGCTGGCTGGTCTCCCGGACCCGGCGGCAGACCTGCACCCCGTTCATCCCGGGGAGCATCAGGTCCAGCAGCAGCAGGTCGGGCCGGAACTCCCCCAGCGCGGCCAGCCCCGCCTCGCCCGTCGGCGCGGTCCGCACCTCGTGGCCTCGGCGGCGCAGCCCGAGTTCCACACCCTCCCGGACGGAGGGGTCGTCTTCTATCAGCAGCACGCGGGGCATGTGTGGAGTATCCCAAGCTCGTTCGGAAGGGTCCGGCGGGGGCCGGTGGGGCTACTTGCGGCGGATGCGGGTGGCGGTGGTGGTGAGGAGGGTCCGGAGCTCGGTGAGGCGGAGGGGACGGGCCAGGAGGACGAAGGTGGCGAGGAGGGTGAGGGCGCCGGCGAGGCCGGCGACGACGGACCCGGCGGCTCCGGCGGCGTCGGTGACGAAGAGGGCGTAGCCGGTGGCGGGCACGGCGGCGACGAGGAGCCGGACCAGCGCGGCGGCCGAGCCTCCGGAGGACGTGCCCCGCAGCCGCAGCCGCAGGACGTACGCGGTGACCGCCCAGCCCGCCCAGAGGGCGAGGGAGTAGCCGGCGGCCATGCCGGCGACGGCCCAGTGCGGCGGGAGGACGTGGTAGGCGGTGACGGAGAGCCCGGCGTTGAGCGCGGCGATGACGAGGTTGAGGAAGAACGGGGTGCGGGTGTCGCGGAGGGCGTAGAAGGCGCGGGTGCAGACGTACTGGCCGGAGAGGGCGACGAGGCCGGGGGCGAAGGCCATGAGGATCCAGGCCATCGCGCGGATCTCGTCGTCGCCGGTCGCGCCGTACCGGAAGACGACGGTCATCAGCGGGGCGGCGAGCGCGAGGAGCGCGCAGGCGGCGGGGACGATCGCCGCGGTGCTGGTCCGCAGGGCGTACGAGACGTCCCGGCGGACGCCGGCGAGGTCGCCGTCGGCCGCCGCGCCGCTCATCCTGGGCAGCAGCGCGGTGACGAGGGAGACGGTGATGATGCCGTGCGGGACGGTCCAGAGGAGGTAGGCGTTGTTGTACGCGGCGAGGCCCGCGCCGCCGTCGGCGCCGGCGCCCGTGGAGGTGGCGAGGCCCGTGGAGGTGGCGAGCAGGGTGGTCACCCAGTAGGCGCCCTGGTTGGTGAGGACGAGCAGCACCAGCCAGCCGGCCGCGCGCAGCGGTGCGGCGAGTCCGCTGCCGCGCCAGTCGAGGCGGGGGCGCCAGCGAAAGCCGGCGGCGCGCAGCGAGGGGACGAGGGCCAGGGCCTGGAGGGCGATGCCGGCGGTGGTGCCCCAGCCGAGGAGCGCGGTCTCGCCGGGGGTGAGGGTGCCGCCGTCGCTGACGACGAGGAAGAGGGCGAAGACGGCGACGACGACCACGTTGTTGAGGACGGGGGTCCACATCATGGCGCCGAACCGGCCGCGGGCGTTGAGGACTTGGCCGAGCAGGGTGAAGAGGCCGAGGAAGAGGATCTGCGGCAGGCAGGCGCGGGCGAAGGCGACGGTCGTCTCCCGCTGCCCGCCGGTGTAGTCGGTGTACAGGTCGACGATCTGCGGCGCGGCGAGGACGGCGGCCGCGGTGAGGACGGTGAGGGCGAGCGCGCAGAGGGTGAGGAGCCGGTCGGTGTAGGCGACGCCGCCGTCCTCGTGTTCCTTGGCGGCCTTGACCAGTTCGGGGACGAAGACGGCGTTGAGGGCGCCGCCGAGGAGCAGCATGTAGACGATGGTGGGGACGGAGTTGCCGACCGCGTAGCCGTCGGCGACGTAGCCGGCGCCGAGGGCGGCGGCGACGACGGAGGCGCGGGCGAAGCCGGTGGCGCGGGAGACGAGCGAGCCGGCGGCCATGAGGGCGCCGCTGCGGAGGGGCGAGGACTTCCGCTCCGGCGGGGCGGCGGCGAGCGTCGCCGTCATCGGCGGGCCAGATACGCCTGGAAGGCGCGGTAGAGCGCCTGGTTGGTCGTGCCCTGCATCGGAATCTCCCACTCCCCCAGCGTCTCGACGACCTGTCCGCCCGTGCCGAGCTTCCAGCGCAGGAGCCCGTGGGCGCGGTCGCCCGGATCGAGGGTGGAGGGTACCCCGCGCAGGTCGTAGACGTCGGCGCCGACGGCGTGGGCGTCGAGGAGCATGCGCCACTGCAGGGCGTTGGAGGGGCGGACCTCGCGCCGGTGGTCGGCGGAGGCGCCGGTCTGGTACCAGACGCGCCCGCCGACGGTGAGCATGGTGTGGGCGGCGAGTATCTCGCCCTCGTGGCGGGCGAGGTAGAGCTTCATGCGGCCGGGCTGTTCGGCGTTGAGGACGGAGTACTGGCGCTCGTAGTAGGCGAGGGAGCGGCCGAGGCGGAAGCCGTCGCGTTCCTCGGTGATGCGGAGCAGGCGGTAGAACTCGGGGAGGTCGGCGGCGGAGCCGAGGGTGATCTCGACGCCGGACTTGCGGGCCTTGCGGACGTTGCGCCGCCACTCCTGGTTGAGGCCGGACCAGAGGTCGTCGGTGGAGCGGCCGGTGAGCGGGACCTGGAAGACGTGCCGGGGCTGGGCGTCGGCGCCGTCCTCGGAGTCGCCGCCGCACTTGCGCCAGCCGCGGGCCCTGAGGCGTTCGGCGACGGCGGTGCCGAGCGGGTCGACCTGGTCGGCGAGGACGTCGGCGAGGCGGCGGCCGGGTCCGGTGGCGGCCTTGACGGTGGCGGCGTTCCAGCGGCGGTAGGCCGGTCCGGGGCCGATGCGTACGGCGAAGACGCCGGAGGCGCGCAGATGGCCGAGGAGCGGGCCGAGCCAGCCGTCGAGGTCGGGGTCGGCCCAGTCGGCGACGGGCCCCTCGGGGAGGTAGGCGAAGTACTTGCGGGTGCCGGGGAAGGGGCGGAGCAGGACGAGGGCGACGCCCGTGAGGGCTCCGGACTCGGGTCCCCAGCCGATGAGCTGGTGGCTCCAGCCGTCCTTGACCTGTGCCCAGGAAGGGAGTTGGAGGAAGCTGGGGCCGTCCGCGCCGGACCGGGACGCGAGGAACGCGCGGTACACCTCGGGGGTCACGGGGCCGAGCCGGACCGGGCCCACCGGGGCACGGCGGTCGGTGGGTGCGGCCGTCACGAGCAGCGCTGACACAACGGGAGCCTCCTGGTTCCGCCCCTCGGTCGTGGGGCGCACAGCAGGCTCACAGCCGAATTCGACGGGTGCGCGCGGCGTATGTGACCGGACCGTGACCGTTGTGCCGCAGCCCTCGTCACATGGGCCCTCGGCGCCCCGCGGATGCTCCCGTCGCTCTACAGTCCGGACATCCCACCCTTCTTCCCTCTCCACGGAGGTCTTCCGTGCTGCCGATACGCACACGCCGCCCGCTCCCGTCCCGTCCCGTCCTCGCGGCCGTCGCGCTCGTCGCCTCCCTGACCGCCTGCACGGCCCAGGCGGCGGACGGGGGCGGCGGCCGGTCCGGGACGGGGGACGCCAAGCCGGCGGCCCCGGCGAAGGTGACGGTGGTGGCCCCGGCGGCGGGCAGCCCCGTGAAGGTGACCGCCGCGGGCGGCACGATCGCCGCGGTGAAGGTCGTCGACGCCGACGGCGGGACGCTGCTGGGCCGCACGGGCGCGGGCGGCACGAGCTGGCTGTCGGACCGCAAGGCGGTGCCGGGGACCTCGTACACGGTGGAGGTGACCTCCCGTACCGGCGACGGCAAGGAGTCGACGACGACGTCCTCCTTCACCACGCCCGAGCCGGAGAAGGTCAACAAGCTGACGCTGGCGCCCGGCAAGAACACCACCGTGGGCATCGGGCATCCGCTGTCGATCGTCTTCGACCTGCCGGTGACGCGGAAGGCGGACGTCGAGCGGCAGCTCAAGGTCACCACCTCGAACGCCACCGAGGGTTCCTGGGGCTGGGTCACGGACTACTCGGGCCGGGACCGGGCCGACTGGCGTCCGAAGGAGTACTGGAAGCCGGGCACGAAGGTCACCCTCGAAGCGGACCTGAACGGCACCGACTCGGGCGGCGGCTGGTTCGTACGGGACTACCGCACCGGCTTCACCGTCGGCGCCGCGCAGGTCGTCAAGGTCGATCTGGACCGGCACCGGCTGACCGTCGTCCGGGACGGGCGCACGGTCCGCACCATCCCGGTCTCCGGCGGCACCCCGGGCGGCGACAAGCGGTCCTGGCGGGGGACGGCCGTCCTGATGGCGAAGGAGGGCACCATCAACATGAACTCGGAGACGGTCGGCCTCGGCGACGCCTACAACAAGGACGTGGACTACTCGATGCGCCTGACCTGGTCGGGGATGTACGCGCACGCGGCCCCGTGGAACGCGGCGTACTTCGGCAAGGCCAACCACAGTTCGGGCTGCATCGGCATGAGCGACGAGAACGCCGCCTCGTTCTACGCCTCGGTGAACGTCGGCGACCCCTTCGAGATCACCGGCCGCGAGACCAAGGGCACCGTCGCGGAGGGCAACGGCTACGGGGCGTGGAACCTGGGCTGGGAGCAGTGGAAGGCGAAGAGCGCGCTGCGCTGACCGGTCAGCCCAGGGCCCTGCGCCAGTCCCGCATCTCCCAGACCAGCACCTCCGCGGCTGCGGCCGCCAGGAGTTCCGGGCCGCCGGCGTCGGTCAGCCGGGCCGCGTCGCCGGGGCCGAGTTCCTCGCCGTCGAGGCGTACCGTCCCCCGGACCACGTGGACGTAGACGAGGTCGGCGTCCGGGACGGCGGTGGAGTCGCCCGGTCCGAGACGGCGGACGTGCAGCCGGGCGTCCGCCGCCGGCAGCTCGTACGCGTCCCCGAGCCCGCGCACCACCTCGTACGAGGGCTCCCCGCCCGGTGCCAGCGGGGCGAGCCACATCTGGACGAAGGTCAGCGGGACGCCGGCGTCGTTGCGCTCGACGTGCCGGACGCCGCCGGCGGAACTGAGCCGCTGGAGATCGCCGGCGCGGACGACCGTCCCGTGCCCGGCGGTGTCGTGGTGGGTGAGTTCGCCCTCGACGACCCAGGTGACGATCTCGGTGTGGCTGTGCGGGTGCTCGTCGAAGCCCGCGCCGGGCGCGAGCCGCTCCTCGTTGCAGGCGAGGAGGGCGCCGAAGCGGAGGTTGTCCGGGTCGTAGTACGGCCCGAAGGACAGGGCGTGCCGGGTCTCGATCCCGGCCGCCGGGTCGCCGCCGGGGTACCGCTCCGCCGCGCGCTGGATGCGTATCACGGGCCCTACCGTATCCGGGAAGCCCTCGGACCTTCCGGGGAGCAAACCGCCCCGACCCCGCATGCCGGCGTCCCGATAAGGCAGTCTTGTCCCCGTGCCAGAACCCGTGAACGCCGCTCATCCGCACTCCGCGACCCTGAAGCGCCTCGAACAGTCCTCCGGGCGGCTCGCCGCCGGGGCCATCGCCCGCATGGACGAGACGCTGCCGTGGTACCGCGCGATGCCGCCCGAGAACCGGTCGTGGATCGGTCTGGTCGCCCAGGCCGGTATCGCCGCGTTCACCGAGTGGTTCCGGCACCCCGAGACCCCCCAGGCGATCTCGACGGACGTCTTCGGCACCGCGCCACGCGAGCTGACCCGGGCGATCACGCTGCGCCAGACCGTGGAGATGGTCCGCACCACGATCGAGGTCATGGAGTCGGCGATCGACGAGGTCGCCGCCCCCGGCGACGAGTCCGTGCTCCGCGAGGCGCTGCTCGTCTACGCCCGGGAGATCGCCTTCGCCACCGCCCAGGTGTACGCGCAGGCCGCCGAGGCCCGCGGCGCGTGGGACGCGCGCCTGGAGTCGCTCGTGGTGAACGCGGTGCTCTCCGGCGAGGCCGACGAGGGCGCCGTCTCCCGGGCCGCCGCGCTCGGCTGGAACTCGCCCGATCACGTCTGCGTGGTCCTCGGCACCGCCCCCGACGGGGACAGCGAGCTGACGGTGGAGGCCATCCGGCGGGCCGCCCGGCACGCCAAGCTCCAGGTCCTCACCGGAGTCCTCGGCAACCGGCTCGTCGTCATCGCGGGCGGCAACGACAACCCGCTCGCCGTGGCGAAGGCTCTGATCGGGCCGTACGCGGCGGGTCCCGTCGTGGCCGGCCCCGTGGTCCCCGACCTGCTGGCGGCGACCCGCTCCGCGCAGGCCGCGGCGGCCGGACTCAAGGCGTGTTCGGCGTGGCAGGACGCGCCCCGGCCGGTGCTGGCGGACGATCTCCTGCCGGAGCGCGCCATCGCCTCCGACCCTTCGGCGCGCGAGCAGCTGGTGGAGGAGATCTACAGACCGCTGGAGGAAGCGGGCTCGGCCCTGCTGGAAACTCTCAGTGTCTATCTGGAGCAGGCCAGCAGCCTGGAAGGCGCGGCCCGGATGCTCTTTGTCCACCCGAACACCGTGCGCTACCGGCTTCGACGTGTGACCGACGTCACCGGCTGGTCGCCCTCCGACGTGCGCTCGGCCTTCACCCTGCGGATCGCCCTCATCCTGGGGCGCTTGGCCGACGGAGATCCGCAGTCCTAGACTTTTGTCGAAGACCAACAATTCCCCCGACGGTTCTTCGTCCTTGTCCCCACGGGCGCCGGGAGCCGTCCCCAAGAGAGAGTGTGAGGGTGCTCGTACTCGTCGCTCCCGGCCAAGGCGCTCAGACGCCCGGCTTCCTGACTCCCTGGCTCGACCTCCCCGGCGCCGCCGACCGCATCGCGGCCTGGTCGGACGCCATCGAGCTCGACCTCGCCCACTACGGCACGAAGGCGGACGCGGACGAGATCCGTGACACCGCCGTGGCACAGCCGCTCCTCGTCGCCGCCGGCCTGCTGTCCGCCGCCGCGCTCGGCGACGTGCGGCCCGGCGTCGTCGCCGGCCACAGCGTCGGCGAGTTCACCGCCGCCGCGTTCGCGGGTGTCCTCGACGACACCGCCGCGCTGCGTCTCGTACGGACCCGTGGGCTCGCGATGGCCGAGGCCGCCGCGATCACCGGGACCGGCATGTCCGCGCTGCTCGGCGGCGACCCCGAGGTGACCGTCCCGCACCTGGAGAAGCTCGGCCTGACCGCGGCCAACGTCAACGGCGCCGGCCAGATCGTGGCCGCCGGCACCCTGGAGCAGCTGGCCGCCCTGGAGGCGGACAAGCCCGAGGGTGTCCGCCGGGTCGTCGCGCTCAAGGTCGCCGGTGCCTTCCACACGCACCACATGGCCCCGGCCGTGGCGAAGCTGGAGGAGGCCGCGGCGCGGCTGTCCCCGGCCGCCCCGACCACCCGCTACGTCTCCAACAAGGACGGGCAGGTCGTCGCCGACGGCGCCGAGGTCGTGGCCCGCCTGGTCGGCCAGGTCGCGAACCCGGTCCGCTGGGACCTGTGCATGGAGACCTTCCAGGCCCTCGGCGCGACGGCGCTGGTCGAGGTGTGCCCCGGCGGCACCCTGACCGGCATCGCCAAGCGCGCCCTGCCGGGCGTGGCCACGGTCGCTCTCAAGACTCCCGACGACCTCGACGCGGCCCGTACGCTCATCGCTGAGCACGCGGCCGTCTGACAAGGAGTGTCGAGAAGCATGTCGAAGATCAAGCCCAGCAAGGGCGCCCCGTACGCACGGATCCTCGGTGTCGGCGGCTACCGCCCCACCCGGGTCGTGCCGAACGAGGTGATCCTCGAGAAGATCGACTCGTCCGACGAGTGGATCCGCTCGCGCTCCGGCATCTCCACCCGCCACTGGGCCTCGCCGGAGGAGACCGTCACCGCGATGTCGGTGGAAGCCTCGGGCAAGGCCATCGCGGACGCCGGCATCACCGCCGAGCAGATCGGTGCCGTGATCGTCTCCACGGTCTCGCACTTCAAGCAGACTCCGGCCGTCGCCACCGAGATCGCCGACAAGGTCGGCGCCGGGAAGCCGGCCGCGTTCGACATCTCCGCCGGCTGCGCGGGCTTCGGCTACGGCCTGACGCTCGCCAAGGGCATGATCGTCGAGGGTTCGGCGGAGTACGTCCTCGTCATCGGCGTGGAGCGGCTCAGCGACCTGACGGACCTGGAGGACCGCGCGACGGCCTTCCTGTTCGGCGACGGCGCCGGTGCCGTGATCGTCGGCCCCTCGGACGAGCCGCACATCGGCCCGACCGTCTGGGGTTCCGAGGGCGACAAGTCCGAGACGATCAAGCAGACCGTGCCGTGGAACGAGTTCCACGGCGGCGACGTCTCGACGCTGCCCCTCAACGAGGACGGCGAAATCAAGTTCCCCGCCATCACGCAGGAGGGTCAGGCGGTCTTCCGCTGGGCCGTCTTCGAGATGGCGAAGGTCGCCCAGCAGGCGCTGGACGCCGCCGGAATCACGGCGGACGACCTTGACGTCTTCATCCCGCACCAGGCGAACATGCGGATCATCGACTCGATGGTGAAGACTCTGAAGCTGCCGGAGCACGTCACGGTCGCCCGTGACGTGGAGACCACCGGCAACACCTCGGCCGCCTCGATCCCGCTCGCCATGGAGCGGCTCCTGGCGACCGGAAAGGCGAAGAGCGGCGACACCGCGCTCGTCATCGGCTTCGGGGCGGGTCTCGTCTACGCCGCGACGGTCGTTACCCTCCCCTAGGCACCCCGGATCCTTCCGGAAGTCGTTCACCTAAGCAATCACAGAAGGAGCGCCACCATGGCCTTCACCCAGGAGCAGGTCGTCGAGGGTCTCGCCGAGATCGTCAACGAGATCGCCGGCATCCCCACCGAGGACGTCCAGCTGGACAAGTCCTTCACCGACGACCTGGACGTCGACTCGCTGTCCATGGTCGAGGTCGTCGTCGCCGCCGAAGAGCGCTTCGACGTCAAGATCCCGGACGAGGACGTCAAGAACCTCAAGACCGTCGGCGACGCTGCCGACTACATCCTGAAGCACCAGGCCTGATTCGGCCCTCGCTGACTCGGTCCGCCACCCGGCGGTGGCGCCGTATTCCGACCATCACACACATGGAGAACGAATTCCTGTGAACTCGACCAATCGCACCGTGGTCGTTACCGGTATCGGCGCAACCACACCGCTGGGTGGCGACTCCGCGTCGACCTGGGAAGGTCTGCTCGCGGGACGCTCCGGCGTCAAGCCCCTGGTGGGCGAGCGCTTCGCCGAACTGCCGGTCCAGATCGCCGCGACGGCCGCCGTCGACCCCGGCGACGTCCTGCCCCGCCCCCTCGCCCGCAAGCTGGACCGTTCGGCGCAGTTCGCGCTGATCGCGGCCCGCGAGGCGTGGGCCGACGCGGGCTACACCGCCCCGGCCGGTGAGGACGAGAAGGTCGTGCCCGAGCGGCTCGGCTCCGTCATCGCCTCCGGCATCGGCGGTGTCACCACGCTCCTCGACCAGTACGACGTGCTGAAGGAGAAGGGCGTCCGCCGCGTCTCCCCGCACACCGTGCCCATGCTCATGCCGAACAGCCCCTCCGCCAACGTCGGCCTGGAGGTGAACGCCCGGGCGGGCGTCCACACCCCGGTCTCCGCGTGCGCGTCGGGTGCCGAGGCGATCGGCTACGCCGTCGAGATGATCCGTACCGGCCGTGCCGACGTGGTCATCGCCGGCGGTACCGAGGCCGCGATCCACCCGCTGCCGATCGCCGCCTTCGCCAACATGATGGCGATGTCCAAGAACAACGACGAGCCGACGAAGGCTTCGCGTCCCTACGACACCGGCCGTGACGGCTTCGTCCTCGGCGAGGGCGCGGGCGTCGTGATCCTGGAGTCCGAGGAGCACGCGAAGGCGCGCGGCGCGCGCATCTACTGCGAGGTCCTCGGCCAGGGCCTGTCGGCCGACAGCCACCACATCGCGCAGCCCGAGCCGACCGGCCGGGGCATCGCCGCCGCGATGCAGAACCTGCTCGACTCGACGGACCTCAAGCCGTCCGAGGTCGTCCACCTCAACGCGCACGCCACGTCGACGCCGCAGGGCGACGTCGCCGAGATCAAGGCCCTGCGCAAGGTCCTGGGCGACGACCTCGACCACGTCGCGATCTCCGCGACCAAGTCGATGACCGGCCACCTCCTCGGCGGCGCCGGCGGCATCGAGACCGTCGCGACGGTCCTGGCGCTCCACAACCGCCTCGCCCCGCCGACGATCAACATCGACGCCCTCGACCCCGAGGTCGAGGCCGACATCGTCCGCGGCGAGCCGCGCGAGCTGCCCCAGGGCACCATCGCCGCGATCAACAACTCGTTCGGCTTCGGCGGCCACAACGTGGTCCTGGCGTTCCGCACCGTCTGACCCGCGCCGTACACAGGAGAGGCCCACCCCGGTCGGGGGTGGGCCTCTCCTGTCGTGTCAGCGCAGCGCGAAGGCGGCCGGCTCCGCCCGCATCAGGATCTGGTTGAGGACGACGTGGCCGCCGGGCACGGGGACGAGTTCGGGGTAGATGGAGATGCCCACCTCCTTGCCCGTGTCGGGTTCGAGGCGGGCGGTGACCTTGCCGGTGGCGCGGTCGAGCAGCATGACGCGGCCGCTGCCGAAGTTCTCCAGGACGCCGATGCGGCCGTCGGGCTCCGCCGCGAGCGCCATCGTCTGGTTCTCCGCGTGGTACGACCACGCCTTCCTGCCGTCCTTCAGGGAGTACGCGACGACGTGGTCGGGCACGAGCGACTCCCGCTGGGCGAGGGTGACGAGGAGGCCGTCCCGGACGACGGGCCGGAGGAAGTCCTCGGCGGCGACGCTTTCGGGCGCGGAGAGGACCCCTTCGGGTCCGGAGAGGGGCACGGCCACGGTCGGCGCGCCCTTGTCGTCGAAGACCAGGAAGGCGTGGGTGCCGCGCTTGTCCGCCTCGTCGACCGCGAGGACGACCGGGGAGACGGAGACCACCGCCGCCGTGGCCCGCGACTCGACGGGCAGGTCGCGGGACCACCGCCGCGCGCCGGTACGGGTGTCCAGGGCGAGGAGCCGGGCGCCCTTGCCGCACTGCTCGGCGAGGAGCGTACGGGTGGCGTCGGCGTCGACCGCCAGGGTCTCGCAGCCCTTGGGCACCGCCCGCTGCCAGCGCTGCTCGCCCGACTCGGTGGAGCGGGCCCGGACGGCTCCGTCCTCGGCGCTGACGGCGGTGGCGCCGCCGACGGCGAGGGCGCCCTCGACGAGCCCCTCGCCGCCGAGGTTCCGCTTCCACAGGACCTTGCCGTCGGAGACGCGGACGGAGAGGAGGGTGGCGCAGGGCTTGTCGTGGCGGCCGTACGCGATGAGCCCGACGCCCTCCTCGACGTCCGGGGTCATCGCGCACAGGGCCTCGCGGGTCGGCGCGGGCACGCTCCACCGAACGCGGCCGTCGGCCCCGTCGTACGAGAAGAGTCCGTCGATCCGGCCCTGGGCGACGGCGGGGCCGAGCCCCCAGTAGCCGACCGCCCTGTCGTGGTTCCGGCCCACGGACGGGACCGTCCACGCGACGGCCGGCCGGGCGTCGAGGGACGCGGTGGCCGGGGGTTTCGCGGGGGCCTTGCCCTTCGCCGCAGTGTCGTCCCCGGTGTCGTCCCCGGCCGTGACCGCCCAGACGCCGCCGGCGACGAGCGCGAGTGCCCACACCACGGCCGCGGCCACGAGCGAGGACCGTCCCGACGCCGCGGTACGGGCCCCGGCGTCGCTCTTGTCGAGTCCCCGGCCCGGTACCGCGTCCCGTGTCCCCGGGTCCGAGCCCCGGCTCCGCCTCAGCGCGAGGACCGTGCCCCCCAGCGCCCCGCAGACCAGGGCGCAGACCAGCGCCGCCCAGCCCGTCGGCCAGGCACCGCCCGCGACCCCGGCGCCCAGGAAGACGGCCGCGGCGCCGAACAAGGCGCCGGACACACCGTCACGTGACATTTCCTTCCCCCCTCCGGCGCGCCCCCTGCACGCCCGGGCGGGAATCTACAGCGCGCCGGTGAGGGCCGTCAGACGACCTGGTGCAGCCAGCGGACGGGGGCGCCCTCGCCCGCGTACCGGAAGGGTTCCAGTTCGTCGTCCCAGGGCTTGCCGAGGAGTTTGGCGATCTCGGCCTCCAGCTGGGTCTCGCCCTGTGCGGAGCGCGCGAGGGCGGCCCGCAGCCGGTCCTCGGGGACGAGGATGTCGCCGTGCATGCCGGTGACGGCGTGGAAGATGCCCAGCTCGGGGGTGGCGCTGTAGCGCTCGCCCTCGGCGGTGGGGCAGGGTTCCGCGGTGACCTCGAAGCGGAGCATCTGCCAGCCGCGCAGCGCGGAGGCGAGCTTGGAGGCCGTGCCGGTCTGGCCCTGCCAGGAGAACTCGGCTCTCCAGGTGCCGGGGGACGCCGGCTGGCGGATCCAGTCGAGCTGGACTCTCACACCGAGGACGCCCGCCACCGCCCATTCGACGTGCGGGCAGAGCGCGCGCGGTGCGGAGTGTACGTACAGGACTCCACGTGTCGTCACCGGGACCTCCAGTGTGGGACGAGGTTCGCCTTTCCCAGCGGCCTCAGTAAACAGCATCAGGAGCAAAACGTCACAAACCGCTAAAAAGGGGACAGGATGTGACGTGATGTAATTTACCGGAGCCGGTCGGCAAAGGCGCCTCTGGTTCGACGGGGGAAAAGCTACCGTGCCGCACCGTCGTCGGTGTGACGTACGGTCGGTCCGGGTGCGGGTGAACACCAAGCTTTCACTCGCGAGGACGTCGAAGGAGGGGCCGGGGATGCGCGGCCGACGCCGATTCCGTACCGCTGTCGCCACCGGGACGGCGGCGCTGTTGTGTGCGGGAGCGCTCGCCGGCTGCACGACCGGACCCCCGGACGCGGCGGCTCCCGGCCGTCGGCCCCCGGCGACACCGAAGCCGGAACCCTCCTGGGACGTCTCCCCCGCCTCCGTCGCGGCCGTCGGCGACTCCGTCACCCGCGCCTTCGACGCCTGCGCGGTGCTCTCGGACTGCCCGGAGGTGTCCTGGGCCACCGGGACGGACGCGGCCGTGAACAGTCTGGCGCTGCGGCTGCTCGGGCCGGCGAGGGTGGCCACCCACAGCTGGAACCTCGCGCGAACGGGCGCCCGGATGGCGGAACTGCCGGAGCAGATGGCCGGGGCGGCTGCCGAGAGGCCCGAGCTGGTGACGGTGATGATGGGCGCCAACGACGCCTGCCGGCCGACCCCCGGCATGATGACCCCGGTCGCCGACTTCCGCGCCTCCTTCGAGTCGGCGCTCGCCCGGCTGCGGGCGGGTGCGCCGAAGGCGCAGGTCTACGTGTCGAGCGTGCCGGACCTGAGGCACCTGTGGTCGACGGGCCGGGTCAGCCCGCTGGGCGTCCAGGTGTGGAAGCTGGGGATCTGCGGCTCGATGCTGGCGGACGCGGAGGACCTCGGTCCCGCGGCGGAGCGGCGGCGGGCGGCGGTACGGGACCGGGTGGTGGCGTACAACCGGGTCCTGGAGGAGGTGTGCGCGAAGGACGCGCGCTGCCGGTACGACGGCGGGGCCGTCTTCGGTTTCCGGTTCGGCGGCGGCCAGTTGAGCCCCTGGGACCGGTTCCATCCGAGCAAGGACGGGCAGGCGCGGCTCGCGGAGCTCGCGTACCGGCGGATCACGGCGGAGTGAGGGCCCCGGGGCGGTTGTCAGGTGCCGCCCCGGGGCCGGTCGTGGGGCCCGCCGGGGGTCAGACCTCCAGGGTCGCGGTCAGGCGGGCGTCGCCGAGGGAGTGCGCGGCCAGGACCTCGTAGGTACCGGGGACGAGAGTCCAGCCGTTCTTCTCCTCGTCCCAGATCTCGAACGCGCGGCGGGGCAGCGCGATCTCGGCCGTGACGGTCCCGCCGGGCGCGGCCTCGACGCTCGCGAAGCCGGCCAGCCAGCGGGCCGGGCGCTCCACCGGGTCGGCGGTGGGCGCCAGGTAGACCTGCACGACCTCGCGGCCGGCGCGGGCGCCGGTGTTGGTGAGCCGGACGGTGACCGTGCTCCCGTCCGCGCCGGCGGGACCGGCGGCCAGGGAGTCGTACGACCAGGTGGTGTAGCCGAGGCCGTGGCCGAAGGGGTACGCGGGAACGGCGCCGGCCCGGTCCCAGGCGCGGTAGCCGATGAAGACGCCCTCGGTGTAGGCGAGTTCGCCGTCGGTGGGGGTGACCTCGGTGACGGGGACGTCGGCGAGGGCGACGGGCCAGGTGGTGGGGAGGCGACCGCCGGGCTCCTCGGCGCCGGTGAGAATGTCGGCGAGGGCGGCGCCGCCCTCCTGGCCGGGGAACCAGCCGAGCAGGATCGCGGCCACCTCCTCGCGCCACGGCATCTCGACCGGGGAGCCGGCGTTGACGACGACGACGGTGTTCGGGTTGACGGCGGCCACGGCCCGGACGAGGTCGTCCTGGCGGCCGGGGAGGGCGAGGTCCTTGCGGTCGAAGCCCTCGGACTCGACGCGTTCGGTGGTGGCGACGACCACGACGGCGGTGTCGGCGGCGCGGGCGGCCTCGACGGCTTCGGCGATCAGTTCGTCGGGGTCACGGCGCGGACCGAGGTGGACGAAGGAGAACATGACGGCCGGCAGCGGGGCCGCGAACTCCTTGTCGAGGGTGTGGAGCAGGGAGACCTCCACGGTCTCGCCGGCGGCGAGCGCGACCTTGGCGCGCTCGACCGGGGAGCCGAAGAAGGCTTCGAAGGGGTCGGCCTCGGAACCCATCGCCTGGACGCCCTCGAAGACGGTCCGGCCGGCGACGGAGAGGGTGAAGGCGCCGAGGCCGCGGGTGCCGAAGGAGTGCTCGCCGGCCTCGCGCGGGGTGAAGGTGCCGACGACCTCGATGGAGGCGAGCGTCTCGTGGGTGACGCCGGCCGGCAGGTCGTCGCCGATCCACTGGACCTGGCCGTTGGGCAGGGAGCCCTCGCCGAGAAGCCGGCCCTCGGCGTCGCGGCAGCGGGCGCGGAGGGTGAACCCCTGGTCGGCGGGCGCGAGTTCGTCGCTGGGGTCGGCGCCGATGGCGTAGGTGGGCGCGGTCCCTTCCGGACGGGCCGCGAGGGCGGCGGTGAGGCCGTCGACCGGGGAGACGACGTGGTCGGGGAAGACCTGGGCGGAGCCGCCGCCGAGGACGCGGGCGTCGCGGGCGGCGGCGCCGGAGAGGGCGACGGTGCCGGCCTTCAGCGGCAGCGCGTCGCGTTCGTTGCGCACGAGGACGAAGCCGCGGCGGGCGATCTCCCGGGCGAGGGCGTCGCCGTCGACGGCGGCCGGGGGTTCGGTGACGACCGGCGGGGCGCCTTCGAGGGCGCCGACGCGGGCGGCGAGCCGCAGCACGTTGCGTACGGCGGTGTCGACGGTGGACTCCTGGACCTCTCCGGCGCGGACGGCGGCGGCGAGGGCCGCGCCGTACACGGTCTCGGGGCCGGGCATGGCGACGTCGAGGCCGCCCTCGATGTCGCCGACGGTGGAGCGGGCGGCCATCCAGTCGGAGACGTTGCAGCCGTCGAAGCCCCACTCGCCGCGCAGGACCTCGTTCACGAGGTACCGGTGCTCGGTCATCGTCACGCCGTTGACCCGGTTGTAGGCGGTCATGATGCCCCAGGGGTGGGCGTTCGCGACGATGGCCTCGAAGGGGGCGAGGTAGACCTCGCGGAGCGGGCGCGGGGCGATCCGGTTGTCGACGGTGAAGCGGTCGGTCTCGGCGTCGTTGGCGACGAAGTGCTTGACGGTGGTGCCGACGCCGCCGTCCTGGACGCCCTGGACGTAGCCGGTGCCGATGGCGCCGGTGAGGAGGGGGTCCTCGCTGTACGCCTCGAAGTGGCGGCCGCCGAGCGGCGTGCGGTGCAGGTTGACCGTGGGCGCCAGGAGGACGTGGACGCCCTTGCGGCGGGCCTCCTGGGCGAGGAGGCGGCCGGCCCGGCGGGCCAGCTCGGGGTCCCAGGCGGCGGCGAGCGCCGTCGGGGACGGGAGGGCGACGGACGGGTCGTCGGCGGTCCAGCGGACGCCGCGGACGCCGATGGGTCCGTCGGACATGACCAGGGACTTCAGGCCGATCTCCGGCAGGGCGGGCAGGGACCACATGTCCTGGCCGCCGAGCAGCCGGGTCTTGGTGTCCAGGTCGAGCTTGCCGAGCGCCGCCTCGACGGCCGCGTTCCGCGCGGTCTCCGCGCTGTTCTCCGCCATGGCCGTACCTCCTCGTTGACGTACCGATGACCCCGATGGGCCCATCGTGCACCCACTTACCTGTAGATCGGTAGGTTACGTTACGAGTCTGTTATTTTTCGGAGGGAGTACGGTCCTCTCGCAAGGACGTCGGGAAAGGAGGCCACGGCGATGGTGCGGGCCAGAAGCGAGGAGCGGCGCGCGGACATCCTGCGCGCCGCCCTCGAAGTGATCGCCGAACGCGGCTACCGGGGCGCCACCCTCGGCTCGGTCGCGGAGCGCGTCGGGCTGACCCAGCAGGGCCTGCTGCACTACTTCCCGACGAAGGAGGCCCTGCTCGTGGCCGTCCTGGAGGAACGCGACCGCTGGGACACGAGCGGCGGCCGCGACCGCGAGGGCTGGCGGCTCGACCTGCTGGAGTCCCTCGTCGAGTACAACGCGATGCGGCCGGGGATCGTGCAGACCTTCTCCGCCCTGCTCGGCGAGAGCGTCACCGACGGACATCCGGCGCGGACATTCTTCACCGAGCGGTACGCGCAGGTCAGGGACAACATGGCGGACGTACTGCGGCTGGAGTTCGGCGAGCGGCTGCCCGGCGGGCTCACCCCGGAGCGGGCGGCGCCGCTGCTCACGGCGGTGATGGACGGACTCCAGTACCAGTGGCTCCTCGACCCGTCGGCGGTGGACATGCCGGGCGCCTTCCGGGACTTCCTGCACCTGCTGCGCGCGAGCGGGGACACCCCCTAGAGGGTGTCCCCGCCGAATCCCGCCCGGCCCTACCTTGCGGACACGACCGCCGCGGCGGCCGGCTGCGGCTCGGGCTCGGCGCCGTGCAGCCGGAGGGCCGAGCGGTGCAGCCCCCTGCGGTCGTAGAGGCGGGTGAGCGCGAAGCCGAGGGCGAGCGACCCGGCGAATCCGAGGGCCGTCATGGTCCAGGCGCGTCCGAGTCCCGCGTCGGTCCGGGCGCCGAAGTAGAGGATGGACCGCACGCCGTCGACCACCTGGCGGAACGGCTCGAACTCCGCCAGGAAGCGGTAGAAGTCCGGGAGTGCCTGGAGCGGGATGGTGGCGCCGGCCGACGGGATGGCCAGGCCGATCAGGACCAGCATGGAGACGATGGGGCCCGGGGTGCCGAAGACGGCGAGCAGGGCCAGTGCCGTGACGCCCATCGCCGCCGTGGCGCACGACCCGAAGACCCACAGCAGGCCCAGGTGCGAGGCGTCGATGCCGACGACGCCGACGGCGCCGGCCATCGCGAGCGCGGAGGTCAGCATCGACAGGACGACCATGAGCACCGAGCAGGCCGCGAAGTGGTGCACCCGCGTGATGTGCTGGGCGGGCTTGATGAAGCGGAACGGGCCCTTGTCGTTGGCCATGTAGCCGAGCGCGGTGTCCACCTGACTGTGGATCACGTTGGCGCCCAGCATGCCGCCGAGGACCAGCACGAGGGCGTAGAAGAAGGCGCTCAGCCCGAGGCCGGTGTGGGCGCCGAGCGGGTGCCCCTCCTCGACGACCGCCTTCACGGGGTCGGCGATCATCAGCTGGGCGGCGGCGGGCACGGCGGGACGGGCGGCCTGGGCGGGTGCGGCGGGACGGGCGGCCTGCCGCCCGAGCTCCTGGGCGAGCCCGCGGCCCACCTGCGCGGAGGTGGTGGCGACGACCTTGCGGTTGATCTCGGCGGCCATGCCGGAACCGAAGCTTCCGGCCGCGGGGTTGGTCAGCACCGTCATGGTCGGCGGGTGCGGTTCGCGCTGGGCCGGCCCGGCGAGCGCGCTCACGGAGGCGGAGAAGTCCTCCGGGATGACGAGCGCGCCGAACACCTTGCCGCGGGCGAGCAGGTCGTCGGCGGTGCGGCGGTCGACCTTCTTCCAGGAGACCTTGTCCCCCAGCTCCGCGGAGCCGGTGATCCGGGTGGCGATCTGCGCGCCGAGGTCGATCCGCCGTCCGGCCGTCTCCACTCCCCGGTCGGCGTCGACCAGGGCGATCGGCAGGTCCTTCGTCGAACCGACCGGGTCGTTGTTGGCTCCCAGGTAGAGCATCGACAGGACGAGGGACAGCAGGCCGAGGACGACCGCCGCGGGCAGCCACACCCCTCGGCGGCGCAGCAGACCGCCGGCGCTCACCCGGAGCAAGGGGGTCGGTTCGGGCATGACGGGGCTCCGGTTTCGGTGGCGCGCCGGCGGGGCGCTCGGATCGGCAGGAGGGGAAGGGCGCCGGCTTCGCAGGTGGAGGGCGCACTGGAAAGTATCACTTTCCAGTTGAAGAGTTGCACTATCCAACTGGGGGCGTCCACCGGAACGCCTGGGAGACTGGTCACACACAGAACGCACCGAGCGAGAGCGCGCATGAGAATCTCCGACCTGAGCCGCCTGTCCGGAACACCGGTCGGGACGATCAAGTACTACCTGCGCGAGGGCCTGCTGCCGCCCGGCCGGCAGCTGGGAGCCACCCTGAGCCTGTACGGGGACGAGCACCTCCAGCGCCTGCGCCTGATCCGCGCCCTGACCGCCCGCGGCGGCCTGTCGATCGCCGCCACCCGCGACGTCCTCACCGCCATGGACGAGCCCCTCGATCCGCTCGCCACGCTCGGCGTCGTGCACTACGCGCTGCCCACGCCGGTCGACGCCGCCGAGACGGACGCGGTCGACGAACAGGCGCCCCGGGTCGACGAGCTACTGCGGGCCATGGGCTGGAACGTCTCCGAGGACTCTCCGCACCGCCGCGCCCTCGCCGCCAGCCTCATGGACCTCGGCCGCATCGGCGCCGACTACCGCACCGAGGACCTGCTGCCGTACGCCGAACTGGCCGCCTCCGCCGCGAGGCTCGACCTCGACCGGATCAAGGAACTCGACGACTCCGAGGACCGCTTCAAGCTGGCCGAGCACGCCGCCGTCGTCGTACTCCTCCTGGAGCCGGTCCTGGCCGTCCTGCGCCGCCTCGCCCAGGAGAACGAGACCCGGCGGCGCGGCATCTGGGCCCGTCCGGACGAGCCGGCCGCCCCGCACCCCGGCCCGGGCCCCGCGGACACCCCTGACACCCCCTAGCCGGCGACGGCGGCGAGGTCCTCGGCGAGCAGGGCCGGGTCCCGGACGAGGAGGTCGTGGACGGCTTCCAGGACGGGGAGCTTCGCCGACGACGTCGCCAGGGCCACATCCTTCGCGGCGAGGGCGACGGGGAAGTACGAGCCGGTGGCGGTGGCGCGGCCGACGGCGCCCGCGAGCGGGCCCGCGCCGAGGGTGCGGAGCGCGAGCTCGCGGGGCAGACCGAGGGAGGCGGCGAGCGTCAGGGCCTCGGCGACCAGGGCGACCCCGCCGATGGCCGCGTTGATGAGGACGAGCTTGAGAGCGGCGCCGGTGCCGGGGCCGCCGCACGGGGTGGTCTCGCCGAGCCTGTCGAGGACGGCCGCGACGGGCGCGGTGTCGCCGCCCGCCAGGATCAGCAGTTCACCGGCGGCCGCCCGGTCGACGCTCCCCATGACGGGCGCGTCGATCAGGGTGACCCCGGCGGGCAGCCGGGCGGCCAGGGCGCGGACGGTGTCCGGTCCGACGGTCGAGGTGTCGATCCAGTGGGTGCCGGGCCGCAGCGCCGGGATCAGCGCGTCGGCGACGGCGAGCGCGGCCGCCGGGTCCGCCAGCATCGTGACGACGACGTCGGCGTCCCGGACGGCCTCGGCGGGGCTCGCGGCGCGCACGGCGCCCTCCGCGACGAGGGCGTCGGCCTTGCCCGCCGTGCGGTTCCAGACGGTCAACGGGTGTCCGGCACCGAGGAGTCGGCGGGCCATGGGCAGTCCCATGGAGCCGAGGCCGAGGAAGGCGATCTTCTGGGGCGTGGTGTCCATGACCTCGACGCTAGGACCACCCCGGTCATGCGACAAGCGAATGTCTAGCATGGCTGCCATGCCTGTCTCGCATGGTCTGTACGAGGCGTTCCTCGCCGTCGCCCGCGTGGGCTCCTTCACCGCCGCCGCGCACGCCCTCGGCTACACCCAGTCCGCGGTCTCCCGCCAAGTCCAGTCCCTGGAGGAGGAGATGGGGGCCGAGCTCTTCGAGCGGCTGCCCCGCGGAGTGCGGCTGACCGAGGCGGGCCGGGTGCTGCTTCCGCACGCCGAGGCGGTACGGGACCGGCTGGCCGCCGCCCGGGCCGAACTGGCCTCGCTGCGCACGCTCGACGGGGGGCTGCTGCGGCTCGGGGCCTTCTCCAGCGCCACCGCGTCCCTCGTGCCGCGCGCGCAGGCCGCCTTCCGGCAGCGGCACCCGGGGGTCGTGGTCAGCCGCGTCGAGGGACCGTCGGTGAAGCACCTCGGGCTCGTCGTCGCCGGGGAGGAGGACCTCGCGGTGGTCAGCCCGGCGTTCGCCACTCCCCCGCCGCCCGGTGTGACGCTGCACCCGCTGCTCGACGAGCCGATGCTGGTGGCCCTGGAGCGGGGGCACCCGTACGCGGGACGGCGGGCCCTGCGGCTCGCGGAGCTGGCCGGCGAGGAGTGGATCACCGGCGACGAGCGTCTGGAGGACACCCTGTTCCGCCCGGCCGTCGCCGCCGGGTTCCGGCCGCGGACGGGGCTGCTCGCCCATGACTGGATCGCCAAGCTGGGCGCGGTCGCGGCGGGGCTGGGCGTCACGCTGGTGCCCGCGCTCGCGGCGGCTTCGGTGCGCCCGGACGTCGCGCTCGTCACGATCCACCCGGACGACGTCCCGTACCGCCGGATCTGTGCGGCCACTCCGGCGACCCCGACGGCGGCGGCGACGGCCTTCCTCGGGCTGCTCCGCGCGACGGCGGCGGAGCTAATACCCTCAGACCACTCTTGATCCTTACAGGGCGACGCGGGATGATGGCCGCCATGATCCTCGCAGCCACCCAGTTCACCCCGGTCGCCGGGGACATCGACGCCAACGTCCGTACCGTCGCCGGACTCGTCCGGGCTGCCGGCGCCCAGGGGGCCCGCGTGGTCGTCTTCGCCGAGCTCTGTCTGAGCGGGTACGAGCCCTCGCTGATCCGCGACACCCCGGCCCTGGTGCTGACCGAGGACGACCCGCGCCTGGAGCCCGTACGCGAGGCGTGCCGGGAGGTCTCGGCGGCGGCCGTGGTCAACGGGCCGGTGCGGACGGCCGGTTCGCGGCCCGGGGTGACCACGCTGGTCATCGGACCGGACGGTTCGCCGCTCACCCGCTACGACAAGCAGCACCTGTACGGGATCGAGGCCGAGGTCTTCGAACCGGGCGCCGGGGACGGGCGGTTCGAGCTCGACGGGGTCCGGTTCGCCCTGGCCACCTGCTACGACAACCGGTTCCCGGAGCTGGCCGAGCGGGCGGCGGCCGACGGCTGCGCCGCGTACCTGGCGAGTTCGGTGCTCTCCGCCGACAACGACTCCTTCGAGAAGGTCTATCCGGTGCGGGCCCGGGACTTCGGCCTGTACGTGGTCCTCGGCAACGTCCTGGGGCCCAACGAGGACGGAGTGGGCGCCGGCCGGGCCGGGGCCTGGGGTCCGGACGGCGGGCGGATCGCCGACGCGGGCGAGGCCGGGCCGGGCTTCGCGCTCGCCGAACTGCGCTGACCACCGGACTCGGCGGACCGCCGGACCTCGCCGACGACCGGACTCCGCCGACGACCGGTCCGGTGGGGCCGGGACGCGCGGAAGCCGGGCGGCCGTGGGACATACGGCCGCCCGGCTCCGGGAAGTGCCGTCACGGAACCCCCGGTCCGCGACGGCGCCCCGCCCCCGTTACGGGGCGCTCAGGCCCAGCGTGTACGCGCCGGAGCCGCTGTACGCGTGGACCACGTACCGGTAGTAGCCCGCGGTGCCGTAGTAGCTGGTGTTCTCGTCGGCCGACGCGGTGCCGCCGACCGCCACGTCCGCCCAGGCCGACCCGTTCCACTTCTGCAGGTAGAGGTCGAAGTCCGCGCCGGCCGGGCCGCGCAGGCAGCCCGTGTGGGTGCCGGCGGTGGCGGAGTAGTAGTACGAGCCGTCCGGCTGCGCCTGGGTCTGACCGGAGGCCAGGGTGCCCTGGTAGGTGTACTCGGCGCCGTCACAGCCGGTGGGCGGGGTCGTGGTGCCGACCGACAGCTGGTACGTGACCGTGTGGGTGGCGGAGCCCGTACCGGTGACGGTGATCGGGTACGTGCCGTTGGCGGTGCCCGCCGCGACCTGGATCGTCATGGTGGACGAGGAGCCCGAGGTCACCGAGCTGGGGCTGAAGGAGACGGTGACGCCGCTCGGCGCGCCGCTCGCGGAGAGCTGGACGGTCTGCGCGCTGCCGCCGGTGGTGGAGGTGTTCACCGTGGAGGTGGCGGAGGCGCCGGCCTGCACCGAGCCCGAGGACGGGTTCAGGGCGAGCGAGAAGTCCGGGGTGGTGGTGCCGCCGCAGTCGGTCTCACCGGACTGGGCCGGGACGCCGACCGCGTTCCACGCCGCCTTCACCGCGTTGCACTCGACGCTGCCGTAGGTGTTCTTGGCGCTGGTCAGCGTCGCCTTGCGGGCGGCGAGGTGGTTCCAGGACGAGGTCTTCATGAGCAGGGCGCCCATGAAGACCTTGCCGGCCTTCTGGATGCCGATGCCGGTCACCGAGGACGGACCGCCGGAACATATGGGGCTGCTGGGCTTGCCGCCGCCCGGGTTGGAGCCCTCGGCGAGCAGGTAGAACCAGTGGTTCTGCGGGCCGGCCGCCGCGTGCACCTCGGTGCCCGAGGTCAACTGCGGGTAGCAGTTGGGGTCGTTGCCGACGAGCGAGGGGTTGTACATGTTCCGGATCGGCTTGCCGTCGCCGAAGAAGTTGACCTTCTCGCCGACCGTGTAGTCCGGGGTGTCGTTCGGGTTGTTGGCGTAGTGCTCGGTGAGCGCGCCGAAGATGTCGCCCGTCGACTCGTTCATCCCGCCGTTCTCGTTGGACGAGCCCGAGCTGCCCGGGGTCCGGTCGAAGATCTCGTGGCCGTACTCGTGCGCCACGACGTCGATGCCGGTGAGCTGGTTGGAACCGGTCTGGGCTCGCCCGTAGGTCGTCTTCGTACCGTCGTAGTACGCGTTGACCTCGGAGAGTCCGGCGCGGGCCGGGACCATGCCGCCCTGACCGTTCTGGCCGTTGTAGCCGAACCACTCCTTGAGCATGGAGTGTTCCTTCTGCGCCGCGTACATGATGTCGACGCAGGCGGTCACCAGGTCGTTGGCACCGTTGTTGCCCCACGGCGAGGAGCCGGTGTAGGCGCTGCCGTTCTGCCCGCCGCACTTGAAGCCGCCGCGGCTGGTGTCGGTCATGGAGGAGGCGGCCGTGTCGATGGTGACGTTGCCGTTGTGGTAGCCGCGGCCGTCGGCGTGCAGGATCTTGTCCGTGGCGCGGGCGACGGCACCGGTGCGCGCGTCGACATAGGTGTCGAGGGAGCTCGGGGCGTCCTGCGCGGTCCGGCCGATGACCAGGGTGTGCCAGGTCAGCACGGCCTTGCCGCCCTTGAGGAGCACGGTCAGCTCGGGGGCGCTCGCGCTCTCCACCGACGCCAGCTGCCGGCGGGCGGTGGCGAGGGCCGCGTCGGCGGTCACCTTCGCCCTGGTGGAGACCTTGATGGCGGGGGTGGCCGCGCCGGTGACCTCGCGGACCTTCCCGGAGCTGTCGGAGACGACGACCGCGTCGCCGCCGACGACCGGGAGGCCGCGGTAGGTGCGCTCGTACGACGCGTAGTACAGGCCGTTCGTCCACGGGGTGACGGACGTCCGGACGAGGTCCTCGTCGGCGCCGTGCCGCAGCTCGTCGAGACCGCTCGCCGCGGCGCCGTCGGCGGCCGCCAGCGCGAGGGACTTGCCGTGGCCCGGGGGCACCGGCTGCGCCTGCGGGGCGGCGGCGGCGGTGCCGGCGAGGGCGGTCGCGAGGCTCGCCGACAGGGCCAGGGCGGCCACGGTCGCCGTGAGTCTGGTGGGGTGCAACGTCTGCTCCGATCGGGGTGGGGATCGTGGTGGGGGAGACGGATCGTCGCGCCGAGTATGGGCGTGGACATGGCCAGTTCGGGACATCTCACGCGGCATAAGACGCGGGTTATGGTGCGCCCGTGCCGCGCTGCGTACGCTGCTGAAATGCAGCTGGAGTTGAGGCATCTTGAGGCCGTCTGCCGGATAGCGGAAGCGGGCAGTCTGGGGCGGGCCGCCGGGCGGCTCGGGGTCTCGCAGCCGGCTCTGTCCGCGCAGCTGCGCCGTATCGAACGGGTCGCGGGCGGAGAGCTCTTCCTCCGCGGGCCGCACGGCGTGGAGCCCACCCCGCTGGGCGAGTTCGTCCTCTCCAAGGCGCGCCTCGTCCTCGGCGAGATGGACGCGCTGGCCGCCGGGGCGCGGGCCGTCGCCCCGCACACCCCCCTGCGCCTCGGCTGCATCCTGCTCGTCCTCGTCGACCGGCTGCTCGGCGAACTGGAGGAGGTCGTGACGGGGCAGGACATCTCCGTCACCGTCGAGCACTCGGCGACGACGCTGACCCGGCAGCTCGGCGCGGGACGGTACGACGCCGTGCTGTACGGGGAGGTCAACGACCACGAGGTGCCGCTGCCGGAGGGGACGACGGCCCGCACCGTCGTCCCCAAGGAGCCGTTCTGCGTACGGCTCTCGGCGGCGCACCCGCTGGCCGGGAAGGAACGGATCGCGCTGGCCGAGCTGGCCGGCGAGTCCTGGATGACGCTCGTGGAGGACGACGACGGCGGCCCCGAGGCGCTGGTCGCCGCCTGCGCGAAGGCCGGGTTCACGCCCGTCCTGCGGCACCGGGTGCCCGACCGGCAGATGAACTACGGGCTGATCTCCTCGGGCCGGGCGATCTCGATGAGCCAGCCGACGGCCCCGGCGGCGGAGGGCACGGTCCTGCGCCCCCTGGAGGGCGACCCGGTCACCGGGCGGATCAGGCTCGCCTGGAACCGGGCCGCGGTCCCCGCCCCGCAGGCGGAGCTGCTGTTCCAGGCGGCGGCCCGCTCCTATCTGGCGAACGTCGGCAACAACGACTTCCACCGGACCTGGTGGGACGCACGCCCGGAACTGCACCCGGTGCTGGATCAGTCGTAGGAGAGGTCCCCGGCCGTGTAGCGGCAGGTGGTGCCGTCAGGGCCGGTGCCGATCTCCTTGGGCTCCTTGCCGGTGTTGTTGCCGGTGAAGCGGGTGCACGGCTTGATCTTCTTCTTGGTGTCGCCGTGTACGCGGATGTTCCGCAGGGTCGCGGTGTCGCCGTAGTTGGCGTTCACGCCGACGATCGACTTGCCGGGCGCGGTGATGTCCACGTCGTTGACGAGGATCGTCCGCGGGTACTGCTTCCTGCAGTTGCCGCAGGAGCGGACCAGCTTGCCGAAGTCGGAGACCTGGAACCTGGTCACGACCAGCTTGCCCGCGCCGTTGAACTGGAAGACCTTGTCGGAGGCGCTCCTCGCGCCGCCGCCGTACACCGCGTACACCGCGGAGGCCGACGTGCCCTTGAAGGTGGCGGCGTCCTCGCCGACGTTCTCCCACCAGACGTTCTGGAGGGTGCAGCTGCCGAGGCAGTGGACCCCGTCGGCGGCCGGGGTCCCGATGATCACGTTCTTGAGCACGGCCCCGTCCTTGAGGACGAAGACCGGCTTCTGGCTCTCGCTCTGGCCGTCGGAGCCGAGGTCCCCGGTGCCGTAGAAGCGCTTGAGCCTGCCGTCGTACGTGCCGGAGACCTCGATCGTCGTCGCGACCGGCGTACTGCCCTTGGCCTGGGGCCAGGCGGCGACGGCGCTCGCCGCGCCCGCCGGGGCGAGCAGGGAACCGGTGACGAGGGCCGCCCCGGTGACAGCGAGGGCGCTCAGGCCGCCGATGACCGCGCGGCGGCGGCCCGTCTTCCGCTTGTGTGGCGTCATGTGTTCCTTCTTCAGTGGGGGAGGTGGTGCACCTCCTGGTCGCCACCGAAGGAAGGAAGGTTGCCGCGTTCTTGATCGTTTTCTTCGGAGTCGCCGTCCGCGCGGTCCTCGCCGGTCTCGCCCCGCAGGTCACGGACCATCAGGGTGGCGCCCGCTACGGCTCCCGGCATCAGGAAGACGGCGACGAACGGCACCAGGAAGGCGAGCGTCAGCGGTACGCCGAAGCCGAGGGCGGCCAGCCGGCGCCCGCGCAGCATCCGCAGCCGCTCCTTGAGCTCGACGCCCCGGCGCTGGAGCGCGACGGCCGTCAGCTCCTCGGCGAGGAAGAAGCCGGAGACGCAGAAGCCGAGCACGGGCACCACGGTCTGGCCGACGACCGGGATGAAGCCGCAGGCGAAGAGCAGGACGCCGTAGAACGCGACCCGCAGCACGACCCGCAGGCTGTCCCGGGCCGAGATCCACAGCTCGCGCCAGAGCGGAAGCCCGGACTCGGGCACCTCGCCGCCCTCGCTGCGGTCGACCTCCTCGGAGAGGGACTCGTAGAAGGGCTGGCCGACGAGCAGGGTGACGGCGGTGAAGGTGATCACCGCGAGGAAGAGCCCGAAGACGAAGACGAGCGCGGTCAGGGTGCCGCGGAAGAGGCCGATCCACGGCGAGGCCCAGTCGTCGGCGAACGGCGTCGCCCAGGCCGCCAGGTCGTCCGCGCCGTAGCCGAGGCCGATGAGCGCGCCCACGTAGAGGACCAGGGTCACCAGGCCGGGCAACAGCCCGAACCCGAACCACCGTCCGTGCCTGCCCACCCACTTCTGGCCTTGCACCAGGTAACCGAAACCCACCCCGAGATCACGCATGGGGGTCAGTTTATCGGTGGCGTACCGCTCAGCCGCCCGGCGCTCGGCCGGACGTACGGAAGGACTCCAGCGCCGTGTCGAAGTACCCGCGGGCCTCGTCCGCCCGCTCCACCGGCGCCGACGCCCACACGTCGTACAGGGTCCCCGCCTGCTCCCAGCAGACGTCGACGGTGTGCCGGGACCCCTCGGCGCTGGTGAAGCCGTTCCAGGTGAACTCCCAGCGGGCGGCCGGCAGCCCCTTGTGCCGCGTCTCCTCGACCGTGGCGTCGCGGTACCCCCGATTGGTGCTCGGACCGCTCGCGTCGGCGTCGCGCATCGCCCCGATCGCCCCGCCGGACGGGATCGCCCTGACCCTGACCCCGACCCAGACGGCCCCGTCCCCCGTCGTGTAGAACACCCGCTCCCCGTCGGTCGAGCGCCTCGCCCCGGCGGGTACGGCCAGGGTGAAGCCGCGCTCGTCGGTGACCGCCGTGTATCCGGCCGGCACGGGCGCGGGCGGCTCGGAGGAGCTCCCCGAGGCGGTCGCCGTCCCCTTCCCCGAGTCCGCGCCCGTCGACGGCTCGTCGCGGCCCGCGAGCAGCACCCCCACGGTCACCGCCGCGACCGTGGCCGCGACGGCCGCCGCCACGAACGGCAGCGCGAGACCGCCCCGGCGCCCGGCGCCACCGACCTCCCGGTCGCGCGGCGCGGAGGCGTCGTGGGCCGCGGAGTGGTCGTGGGGCACGGAGTGGTCGTGGGTCGCGGAGTGGCCCTGACCTGCGGAGTGGCTGCGGGCCTCCGGCGGGGTGGGCTGCCGTGGCGTGGGCGCCGGGTGGACGTCGGGGGTCGCCGGCCAGGGGGCGTCGGGGGTCGCCGGCCGGTCGGCGTCCGGCGCGGCCGGTCCGTGGGCGTCGGGCGTCGCCGGCCACCGGGGATCGGGCGCGGCCGGCCCGTGGACGTCCGGCGCGGTCGGCGGGTGGGAGGCCGTCGCCGGGCCGGGTGGTGCGGGCGCGGCGGCCGGGTCCTCCGCCGTCAGGCAGGCGGTGAGCATGCGGCGGGCCTCGGCGGCGCCCAGGCGCCGGTCCGGATCGCGTTCGAGGAGGCCCCGGACGACGGGGACGAGGGGGCCCATCCGCGTCGACGGCCGGATCTCCTCGTAGACGACGGCGTGCAGCACGGCGCCGATCGAGTCCCGGCGGAACGGCGACGTGCCCGTCGCCGCCGCGCAGAGCAGCGCGCCGAGCGACCAGAGGTCGGACGCCGGGCCCGCGGCGCCGCCCTGCATCCGCTCGGGCGCGGTGTACTCGGGGGTGCCGACGAACACGCCGGTGCCGCTGAGCGTGGTGGCGCCGGGGAGGCTGGCGATGCCGAAGTCGGTGAGCACCGCGCGGCCGCTGCCCTTCTCCAGGAGGACGTTGGCCGGTTTCACGTCCCGGTGCAGGACGTCGAGGGCGTGGGCGGCGCCGAGGGCGTCGAGCAGGTCGAGGCCGAGGCGCGCGGTCTCCCGGAGGGACAGGACGCGGCCGGCGGCGAGCCGGTCGGCGAGCGACCCGCCCTCGACCAGTTCCATCACCAGGGCGGGCCGGCCCTCGTGCTCGACGACGTCGTGGACGACGATCACGTGGGGGTGCCGGATCCGGGCGACGACCCGCGCCTCCCGCAGGGCGCCCGCCGGGTCGGCACCGTCGTCGAGCGCGAGCGTCTTGACCGCGACCGCGCGCCCGAGCAGTTCGTCGGTGGCCCTGCGGACGACGCCCATGCCGCCCTGGCCGAGCCGCTCTCCCAGGCGGTACCGCCCGCCGATCAGCCCGTGGCCGGCCTGCTCCGGCCCGTTGTGCGACGACACCCGACTCCCCCGTCCGCTGGACACGGACATGATGCCGCAGTCGCTTCGGACGCGGCGAGGGCCGCACCCCGGTCGGTCGGGATGCGGCCCTCGCCCAGTGTGCGTGTCCGGGACTCAGACGGCGAGTTCGACGGTGATGTTGCCACGGGTCGCCTTGGAGTACGGGCAGACCTGGTGGGCCTTCTCGATCAGGCTCTTGGCGGTCTCGGCGTCCACGTGGGGGATGGTCGCCGAGATCTTGACGATGATGCCGAAGCCGTCGTCGTTCTTGCCGATACCGACCTCGGCGGTGACCGTCGAGCCGGAGACGTCCGCGTTCTCGTTGCGGGCGACGACGCCCAGGGCGCCCTGGAAGCAGGCGCTGTAGCCGGCCGCGAAGAGCTGCTCGGGGTTGGTGCCGGCGCCGGAGCCGCCCATGGCCTTGGGCGGGTTGACGGTGACGTCGAGCCGGCCGTCGTCGGTGGCGACGCGGCCGTCACGGCCGTTCTCGGCGGTGGCGACGGCGGTGTAGAGAACGTCGGAGTGCTGGATGGACATGCCGGGTACTTCCTTCTGCGGTTCGCCGCGACTCGCGCCCACGATCGCGACGGCTGAGGGAAGACTAACGGGTCACCGAGACGATCATCTTTCCGGTGTTGTCCCCGCGGAGCAGTCCGAGGAAGGCGTCCACGCCGTTCTCGATGCCCTCGGCGAAGGTCTCGCGGTGCTTCAGCTCGCCGGAGGCAAGCCAGCCGCCGACCTCCTGGACGAACTGGTTCTGCAGCCCGTAGTGGTCGCCGACCAGGACGCCCTGGAGGCGCAGCCGCTTGCCGATGATCATCGCCATGTTGCGCGGGCCGGGGACCGGCTCGGTGTCGTTGTACTGGGCGATCATGCCGCAGATGGTGGCGCGGCCGTGCACGTTGAGCGAGGAGATCGCGGCTTCGAGGTGGTCGCCGCCGACGTTGTCGAAGTAGACGTCGATGCCGTCGGGGGCGGCCTGCCGGAGCTGGTCCTTGACCGGGCCGTTCTTGTAGTTGAAGGCGGCGTCGAAGCCGAGCTCCTCGACGAGGAACTTGACCTTCTCGTCGGAGCCGGCGGAGCCGATGACGCGGGAGGCGCCCTTGAGCCGCGCCATCTGGCCGACCTGGCTGCCGACGGCTCCGGCCGCGCCGGAGACGAAGACGGCGTCGCCCTCCTTGAAGGAGGCGACCTCGAAGAGGCCGGCGTAGGCCGTGAGGCCGGTCATGCCGAGCACGCCCAGGTAGGAGGAGAGGGGGGCGAGCGCCGGGTCGACCTTGGTGGCGCCCTTGGCCGGGACGTCGGCGTACTCGCGCCAGCCGAGGCCGTGCAGGACGTGGTCGCCGACGGCGAAGCCCTCGGCGTTGGAGGCGACGACCTCGCCGACCGCGCCGCCGTCCATGGGCCGGTCGAGCTGGAAGGGAGGAATGTACGACTTGACATCATTCATCCGGCCACGCATGTACGGGTCCACGGAGAAGTGCAGGTTGCGCACGAGGATGCGGCCCTCTGCGGGCTCGGCGACCGGGGTCTCGCGGAGGGCGAAGTCCGCGGGGACGGGCCAGCCGTGCGGACGGGCGACGAGGTGCCACTCACGGCTGGACGCGGGAAGTACGGACATGAGCACGGCCTCCAGGGAGAAGCTCGGCGGAGCTTCAGATCAAGAAAGGTTCACTTACTGAAACAACCATGCTCCTGAATATTTCATGTTGTCAAGTATCCGGGTAGGATGTGACCCATGGCCACCTCACGCACGGACCCCCTCACCCTCGAAGTCGTCGAGCTGATCGGCACGGTCGTGGCGCGCTACTACGAGGAGTACGAGCAGGCGGCCGCGCAGCACGCGCTGACCGGCGCCCAGGCCCGCGTCCTCGGCCTGCTCTCGCTCGACCCGCTGCCGATGCGCCGCATCGCCCAGAAGCTGAAGTGCGAGCCCTCCAACATCACGGGGATCGTCGACCGCCTGGAGGCGCGCGGCCTGGTGGAGCGCCGCCCCGACCCGGACGACCGACGGGTCAAGCTCGCCGTCCCCACGGACGAGGGCCGGGACACCGCCCGCCGGCTGCGTGAATCGCTGGACTTCGCCCGCGAGCCGCTCGGCGAGCTCACCGAGGCCGAGCGGACCCTGCTGCGGGACCTGCTGCGGCGGATGCTGGGCACGGACGTGGTCTGAACCCGGACGGCCCCGCCCATCAGCGGCTGATCGCCCGCGCCCCGCCGACCGCCCGCGCCCGATCGCCGTGCGCCGGCCGCCCGACCGGCCGCCGGTCGCCGGTCACCCGCCGCCGGGCGCCGGCTAGACGCACCACCAGAGGAAGCGGGTGCAGGTCGGCGTCGGGCTCGGTGTCGGGGTCTGGCCCGGCGTGGGGCCGGTGGTGGAGGGCACGGGGCCGCCGGGCGTCCCCGAGCCGGTCGGCGCCGGGCCGCCCGCGGACGGTGTCGCGGTGGGCGTCGCGGACCCGGAAGGCGAGGCGGTCGAGGACGGCTGCCCCGGACCGTCGCCCCCCTGGCCCGTGGCCGGTCCCGGACCGGACCCGGACCCCGGCCCCGTATCGGACCCCGAGGTCCCGTCGGACCCAGCGCCCTCGCCGGACGTCGTTCCCGCACCCCCTCGCGTGCCCGTGGTGGAGCCCGCGCTCACCTGGCGGGGGCGCGTGGGCGTGGCGCCGGGCGTGCCGGTCACCGGAGAGGGACCCGCGCCGTCCGGCGGTTCCGTGCTGTCGACGGGTTCGGGTTCGAGGGGGCTCGCGGTGACCTCCAGCTCCTCGACGGCCATGGCGGCGCCGCTCGGCGGCGGGTCCTCCAGGGCGAGCCGGGCCAGGCCGAGCGTCCCGGCCGCGAGGACCAGGCCCACCGTTCCCGCCAGGACCGTACGGCCCCGGCGGCTGCGGGCCCGTCTTCCCCTGCGCGTGGCGCTACGGCCCCGCGCCGCCCGGCTCTGTGCGGCCTCGCGGGCGGCGCGGCGCCCGCCGGCGGCCGGGCGGGGCGGCTCGACGACGTCCAGTTCGTAGACGTGCTCGGGCTCGGCCGGCGGGCGGACGGATATGTGGGGGGTCTCGTACCGCAGTTCCTCGACGGGAGTCCCGCACCCGGCACAGGCGAGGGCCCCGTTGAGATGCCGCCGGCACGCGTGGCAGTAGTCCATGGGGCCCGCAGGCTATGCGGCCGGGTACGGCGGCAGGTAGGCGTGGACGTGAGGATCCTGTGAGGAAACCGCAGGTCGTCGGCGGTGCGCCGCGATTCTCCCGCTTCGGGAAGGATCGCCTCCGGGCCCGCCCGGCCTCCCGCCGGCCGCCCGGCGAGCCCCGCGCGCGGCCCCCGCCGACAGGCCCCGGGCGGCGCAGCCCAGCGCGCGCCGTGCCCCGGACGGCCGGACGATGCGAACAGGACCGCGAAACGCGACCCACCTCGCCCGTGCCAGCACCGCACTCCGGAGGATCCGCCGTGACCGTCAGCCTTGAGCAGCTGCGTCGTTGCCATGTCGCCGTCGACCTGGGTGCCGCCCGCACCCGGGTCTTCGTCAAGGGCGCCGGACTCGTCGTCGACGAGCCGAGCGTCGCCGCCGTCAACACCCGTACCGGAGCGCTGATCGCCGTCGGCGCCCTGGCGGAGAAGATGACCGGCCGCACCCCCGACTACATCCGGGTCGTCCGCCCCGTGTCGGGCGGCACCGTCGTCGACATCGACATGGCGCAGCGGATGCTCCGCCATCTCCTCGGCGAGAAGCTGCGCCGCCAGCTGCGCCGCAAGCCCCGGCTGCGCGCCGCCGCCTGCACCCCGCACGACAGCGACCCGCTCGCCCAGCGTGCCGCCGTGGAGACCCTCGTCGGTCTGGGAGCGCGCCGGGTCGAGCTGGTGGACACCCTCATCGCGGCGGCGGTGGGCTGCGGCCTTCCGGTCGAGCAGCCCACCGCGACCATGATCCTGGTGTGCGGGGCGGCGACGACGCAGGTCGCGGTGCTCTCGCTCGGCTCGATCGTGACGGCCGAGCGGATGCCGGTCGGCGGCGACGCCATCGACCACGCCGTCATCCAGCACCTGCGTCACCACCACGAGCTGATGCTGCCGAGCCAGTCGGTCCGGCCGCTGCAACTCGCCCTGAGCGGGAACGGCCTGACGCCGCACGGCCCGGCCTGGACCGAGATCCACGGCCGGGACGTCGCCACCGGCCTGGCCCGTTCGGTGACCGTCGACACGGCCGCCGTGCGGCAGGCGATCCACACGCCGCTGACGGCGGTCCTGGACGGCATCGGAAAGGTGCTGCGGGACTGCCCGCCGGACCTGGTGGCCGACCTCGCGGACCGCGGGATCATGATGGTGGGCGGCAGTGCCCTGCTGCCGGGGCTCGACCAGATGCTGCGCGAGGCGACCGGAATGCCGGTGCACATCGCCGAACGCCCCGACGTGTGCGCGGTCCTGGGGCTCGGCGCCATGCTGGAGGGCAAGGTCCAGGCGATGGTCCTCGACCCGCTCGCGGAGCGGAACCCGCTGGCCGACGACGACTGACCGCCGGCCGTACCCAAACCGGCCAAACCGCCTGATTCGTACGACAATGAGACCATGACGATCATGGATGAGGACACGGACGAGGACACACCCCGCCTGCCCATGCTGCTCGAAGCAGTCCTCAGCGTCGGCACGGACCTCGAACTCCGCACCACCCTCCAGCACATCGTGGACTCCGCCACCGAACTCACCGGGGCCCGCTACGGGGCGCTCGGGGTCGTCGACCCCGCGCGCCACCGGCTCACCGAACTCTTCACCTCCGGCATGACCGACGAGGAGCGCCGGCGCATCGGCCGCCTCCCCGACGGCCGCACCGGGCTGGTCGGCGCCCTCGTCCAGGACCCCCGGCCGCTCCGCCTCGACGACCTGACGGCCGACCCGCGCTCCGTCGGCGTACCCGAGGGCCATCCCCCGATGCGCACCTTCCTGGGCGTCCCCATCCGGGTCCACACCCAGGTCTTCGGCAACCTGTACCTCACCGAGAAGCACGCGGGCGGCTTCACCGAGGAGGACCTCGCCCTGCTCCGGGTCCTCGCCTCCCAGGCGGGCATCGCCATCGGCAACGCCCGGCTGTACGAGACGGCCCGGCAGCGCGAGCGCTGGATCGAGGGGGCCGCGGCCGTCACCACGGCCCTGCTCACCGGCGAGTCCGCCGAGGACGCCCTGACGACCGTCGCCGAACAGGCCCGCATCCTCGCCGGCGCCTCGGCCGGCGTGGTCCTCCAGCCGACCGCCGAGGGCGGCATGGAGATCGTCGCCGCCTCGACCGCCGACGACCCGGGCGACCTGGTCGGCACGACCATCGCGCCCGGCTCCCCCGTCCTCGTCCAGCTACTCGGCGGGGAACCCGTCTTCGTCGAGGACTCGGCCACCGATCCGCGGATGACGACCACCGTACGCTCGCGCTTCGGCCCCTCGATGATGCTGCCGCTGCAGAGCGGCGGGAGACTCATCGGCACCCTCGCCCTCCCCCGGCGGCGCGGCGGCCCGCCGTACTCGGCGGTGGACCGGCTCCTCGCCTCCCAGTTCGCCTCGCAGGCGGCGCTCGCCCTCGTCCTCGCCGACGCGCGCCACGACCGCGAGCGCCTCGCCGTCTACGAGGACCGCGACCGCATCGCGCGCGACCTCCACGACCTCGTCGTCCAACGGCTGTTCGCCACCGAGATGATGCTCGAGTCGACCCGGCGCAGAGCCTCCGGCTCGTCCGAGGAGGACGCCCTGCTCAGCCGCGCCGTCGACGAGCTGGACTCCACCATCCAGGAAGTCCGCACCACCATCTTCGCCCTCCAGCAACCGCCCGCCGACGCCCCCGCCTCCTTCCGTGGGCGGGTCCTCCGCGAGACCGGCGGCGCCGCCGCCCTCCTCGGCTTCCAGCCCTCGGTCCACTTCTCCGGCCCGGTCGACACCCTCGCGGACGAGCACGACGCCGAAAAGCTCCTCGCCACCCTGCGCGGAGCACTCGCCGCGGCCCACCGGCGCCCCGGCGTCACCGCGGTCACCGTCGACATCACCGCCGCCGACGGGCTCCGCCTCCACGTCGAGGACGACGGCACTCCCCCGGCCACGGCGACCTGGCCGTAGGAGCGGAGCGGGCACGGCGGCCTCGTGCACGGGCGGGGCCCGGCCTGGTCCACGGGCAGAGCCCGGGCGGCCCCCGGACTCGCCCTCGCGCCCACCCGTACGGAGCAGTCCGGCGCGCCGCGCACCCCTCCCCGATCTTGACTGGAGGCGTGGACACCGAGACCAAGCCCCCGACAGCGGCGGCCTACCGCAACCTGGTGACGGCCACCATCGGCTTCACGCTCACCTTCTGGGCATGGGACCTGATCGCGCCCCTCGCCAGCTGGTACGGCGACCGGCTCGAACTCAGCTCCTTCGAGCAGTCGCTGCTCGTCGCGGTCCCCGTCCTGGTCGGCTCGCTCGGCCGCATCCCGGCCGGCGCGCTCACCGACCGGTACGGCGCGAAACTGATGTTCCCGCTCGTCTCGGCGCTGACGATCATCCCCGTACTGCTGCTCATCGTGGCCAAGGACAGCTACGGCCTGATGCTGGTCGTCGGCTTCCTCCTCGGCCTCGGCGGCACCACGTTCGCCATCGGCATCCCGCTCGTCAACTCCTGGTTCCCGCCCGCCAAGCGCGGCCTCGCACTCGGCGTGTTCGGCATGGGCATGGGCGGCGTGGCACTCTCCGGCTACTTCACGCCGCGCATCGCCAAACACGGCGAGAACCTGCCGTTCATCGTCGTCGCGATCGCCCTCGCCGCGTACGCGGTGCTCGCCACGTTCCTCATCACCGACCGGCCCGACCGGCCCGTGCCCACCGCCTCCCTGGCATCGCGCCTCGGCGCGGCAGGCCGGCTGCGAGTGACATGGGAACTGTCGGCGCTCTACGCGATCGGCTTCGGCGGCATCGTCGCCTTCGGCGTCTACCTGCCCACGTACCTGAAGACCTGGTACGAACTCGACCCCACCGACGCGGGCACCAAAGCCGCCGGCTTCGCCCTGGTCACCGTCGTCTTCCGGCCCATCGGCGGCTGGCTCTCGGACCGCGTCCACCCCGCGCTCGTCACAGCCGCCGCGCTCGGCGTCGTCGCCCTCCTCGCCATCGTCCAGGCATTCGACCCGCCCCTCAACCCCGGCGGCACGATCGCCCTCCTCATCATGGCCGCCGGCCTCGGCACCGCCAGCGGCTCCGTCTTCGCCCTCGTCTCCCAGGTCACCCCCCAGGCCAAAGTCGGCAGCGTCACCGGCATCGTCGGCGCCATGGGCGGCCTCGGCGGCTTCCTCCCCCCGCTCGTCATGGGCGCCATCTACAGCGCCAAGGGCTCCTACTCCATCGGCTTCATGCTCCTCTCCGACCTCGCCCTCGCCGGCTGCGTCTACGCCTACGGCCGCATGCGCGGCATCCGCCCCGACGGCGAAGCCCCCGACCCCCAGCCCACCAGAATCCCGGCAACCCACCCCTGACACCCCCACACCCCCAGGTGGGCCCGCGCCTTGCCCGCACCCGCGCCTGTCGGCCGGGCCCCCACCCTCCGTGTGGGCAATCGTCCCGCTGGGCGGGACGGGTGGGCACACGGGACGGCGCCCTCGGCGGCGCCTCCGCCCCTTGTGCCTGGGCCCGCACCCGTACGGTGCCGTGCTGTCGGTGCGGGTTCGGGCGCGGAAGCCTAGGCCCGGCAACGGGCGCCGTTCCGTTGTGCCCACCCGTTCCGCCCCAGCGGAACGAATGCCCACAACGGGGGTGGTCTCCTGGGGCGAGGTTTCGGCGATGGGGCGTGGGCAGGGGCGGTGGGGGTGGGGAGAATGGGGGGTGGGGTTTGGGTTGGGTGAGGGTGAGGAGTGCGAACGGTGAGTGTGTTGTTGCCTGCGCTGAGGGACCCGTCGGACGCCCCCGCACTGCGCTTCGGCGCGGACGCGCTGTCGTACCGGGAGCTGGCGCGCGCCGCCGGCACGTTGGCGGGCCGGTTCGGCGCGGCGGGCCGGGTCGCGGTGTGGGCGACGCCGAGTGCGCGTACGGCGGTGGCCGTGGTGGCGGCTCTGCTGGCCGGCGTACCCGCGGTGCCGATCAATCCGCGGACCGGGGAGCGGGAGTTGGCGCACATTCTGGGGGACAGTGCGCCGGATGTGGTGCTGGCGGGGCCGGGGGACGTGTTGCCGGCCGGGCTCGCGGCGCTTCCCCGGATCGATGTGGAGCTGACCGGGGCGGACGGGACCCCGCCGGGGCGGACGGGGGTCGTGGACGCCGAGTCGCCCGCGCTGATCGTCTACACGTCCGGTACGACCGGCCCTCCGAAGGGGGTTCTTCTCTCGCATCGGGCGGTGGCGGCGTCGTTGGACGCGCTGGCCGGGGCGTGGTCATGGACGGCGGACGACGTGCTGGTGCACGCGCTGCCGCTGTTCCATGTGCACGGTCTGGTGCTGGGGGTGCTGGGGCCGTTGCGGCGGGGTGGCGAGGTGCGGCATCTGGGCGGGTTCTCGGTGGAGGGTGTGGCGCGGGAGCTGGGGAACGGCGGGACGATGCTGTTCGGCGTACCGACGATGTACCACCGGCTGGCGGACGCGCTGGAAGGGGATGCCGGTCTCGCGGGGGCCTTGGCGGGGGCGCGGCTGCTGGTCTCGGGTTCGGCGGCGTTGCCGGTGCATGATCACGAGCGGATCGCGGCGGCGACGGGGCGGAAGGTCGTGGAGCGGTACGGGATGACGGAGACGCTCATGAACACGAGCGTGCGGCCGGGCGGGGAGCCGCGGCCGGGGACGGTGGGGGTGCCGCTGGAGGGTGTGGACCTGCGTCTGGTCGACGAGGACGGGGCCGTGCTGGGGGAGCGTGACGGGGAGACGGTCGGCGAGGTGCAGGTGCGGGGCCCGAACCTCTTCTCCGGTTATCTCAACCGGCCGGAGGCGACGGCGGCGGCGTTCGACGGCGGCTGGTTCCGCACCGGGGACATGGCGGTGCGGGAGGCGGACGGCGGGGTGCGTCTGGTGGGCCGGAAGGCGACGGACCTCATCAAGAGCGGCGGGTACAAGATCGGGGCGGGCGAGATCGAGAACGCGCTGCTCGACCATCCCGGCGTCCGGGAGGCGGCCGTCACGGGCGAGCCGGACGCGGATCTGGGCGAGCGGATCGTGGCCTGGGTGGTGCCGCGAGACGGGGAGGTGCCGCCGGCGGAGGCGGAGTTGGCCGATCATGTGGCGCGGCTGCTGGCGCCGCACAAGCGGCCCCGGGTGGTGCGCTACCTGGACGCGCTCCCCCGCAACGACATGGGCAAGGTGCTGAAGAAGGCGCTGCCGGGGGCCCGTTGAACGGGTGAGGGCCGGACCCCCGTCCCGGAGGGAGGGGGGTCCGGCCTCGTGTTGTCGGGTTACTTCACGCCGACCGCGCGGATCAGCTCCTGGGTGACGGAGCCGCCCCGGTCGTCGCCGGCGCCGGCGCGCAGCGAGACGGAGGCCGCGCCGGACGGGATCCGCAGCTCGCCGTTCCAGCCGGTGCCGTGCCAGGACTTCCTGAGGGCGACCTTCGTCCAGGTCCCGCCCTCGTCGTAGGAGACCTCCAGGGTGCCGGTGCCGATGGTGCCGGTGCCGGTGGCGCCCTTCACGTACTCGGCGGTGATCCCGACGGGCAGCTTGCTCCCGGCGCGGACGTCACCGTTGAGGTCGGTGTCGAGGTCGATGCCGAGGTTGAGCATGGGCAGGTAGGTGATCCGGTCCTGCGGGGTCTCGGCGGAGCGGAAGGTCCACTCGCTGTGGCCCTTGGTGGCGAGGCGCCAGCGGGCCGGGTCGAGCGCGGTGTCGGTGACGACCTTGTAGGTCGCCTCCTCCGCGGGGGCGTCCCAGGCGTAGGCGCCGGAGCTCTTCTTGCGGTCGACGCGGGTCCCGTTGACGTACACCTCGGTGTACTGGGTCATCGAGTCGTCGTTCCAGACGTTGCCGAAGCCGGTGTGGTCGGTGCCGGAGTCGCCCCAGCCGGGGGTGTTGAAGCGCAGGTCGTTGCCGGTGCGCTGCTGGCCCCAGCCGAGACCGGTGCCCAGCCAGGGGTGCCAGACGGGGCCGAACCAGTCGATGTCGACCCGGCTGCCGCCGCGGTAGGACGGGGTGCCGCCGCGCTGCTCCAGGGAGTCGCCGAGGTCGACGGACTCGTGCCAGCGCTGGCCGGTGCCGGTGGAGACGTACTCGGTGCGCTCGGTCGGGAAGGCGATCCACTCCTTGAAGCCGAAGCCGATCGGGAAGGTGTCGGTGATCGAGTAGCGGTACTCGCCGCCCAGTTCCTTGCGCTTGGTCGGCGCGTGGAAGGTGGAGCGGATGGTGGCGAGTTCGCCCTCGTCGGGACGGAAGGCCAGGTCCTTGCCGATGGCGCCGGGGTGGCCCTCGGAGAGGTCGTACGTGAACGGGGTGAAGCGGGTGCCGGTCAGCTCGACGCGCTTGCCGCGGGCCGCGCCGGCGGCGAGCCGCTGGGCGTCGGCGGTGTTGACGGTGGCGACGGCGAGCGGCCGGTCCTCGTAGTCGGCGGTGCCGAACCACTTCATCAGGCGGCCGGGCTGGTCGTCGGTGACGAACAGGGCCTTGGCGCCCGCGTCCTGGGCGGTCTGGGCGAGCTGCGCCGGGTCGGCGCCGTCGGTCAGGCGGACGAGGACGGCCTTGCCGGTGACGTTCCTGCCCGTGTACTCGGCGGGGGTGCCGGTGCCCGCGTCGACGAGGCCGAGGCGGTGGTCGCCCTCCAGGAGGGTGGCGCCGGCCTGCGGGGTGGCGCCGGAGAGACGGGTGCCGTCGACGCTCGCCTCCAGCATCGGCTTGCCGAGGCGCCAGACGGTCCGGTACTCGAAGGTGCCGGTCGCGGGCTTCGCGGTGGGCGCGGCGAAGATCGAGTCGTACTTCGGCGGGACCTGGACGGCTCCGCCGTAGGAGGCGCCGTTCGCGTCGCGGTCGAACTCCATGAGGAGCTGGCGGGTCTCGGTCCGCTTCTCGACCTCGGCGCGGATCTCGCGCAGCTGCCGGCCGTCGAGGGTGATCTCGCGGTCGCGGTCGAGGGTGATCTCCGGCTGGGTGAGGAAGCCGAGGCCGAGGGAGTCCTTGCCGTGCGAGCCGCGCACGTCGAGGAAGGTGTCGACGGTGTACGTGCCGGGCTTGAGGCGCAGTTCGAGGGTGCCGGACTCGCCGACGAGGGCCGGGAAGGGGTCCTCGCCCTGTGCGAGCTTCTGCACGCCCAGGTAGGCGGGGGCGGGGGCGCCGTCGCGGTCCTTGACGTGGACGGTGAGGGTGTAGCGCTCCTCCTCCTTCACCAGGCCGAGCGCGGTGTGCGCGACGGCCGCGCCGCCGACGGTGGCGGTGACCCGTCCGGAGGACTGGCCGACGGGGGCCTTGGCGCCGTCCCCGGTGACGGTGGTGGACGCGGAGCCGTGGGCGGGGACGGTGAGGGTGGTGTCGGCGAGGGTGGCGACACCGGCCGGCATGCCCTCGACGGCCAGGTTCAACTCGACGGCGTCGTCGGAGGCGTTGGTGTAGGTGACGGTCTTGGTGACCGGCTTGTTCCCCTCGTACGGCCAGGAGAAGAAGCCGAGGTCGGCGGAGCCGGTGGCGGTGACGTTCGCGGAGATCGCGGCGGCCACGTCGACCCGGCCGGCGCCCAGCTCGTACGAGCCGGCGTCGAGTGTTTTGGACGAGGACATGAGGGCGTCCTTGAGGCGGGCGCCGGTCCAGTCGGGGTGCTTCTCGGCGAGCAGCGCGGCGACGCCGGCGACGTGCGGGGTCGCCATCGACGTACCGCTCATGGAGGTGTAGAGGCCGCTGCCGGCGACGAGCTGGGAGCGGGCGGCGAGGATGTTCACGCCGGGTGCCGACACGTCGGGCTTGAGGGCCTGGTCGCCGTAGCGGGGGCCTTGGCTCGTGAAGTAGGCGGCCCGGTCGGCGGAGTCGACGGCGCCGACGGTGAGCGCGGCGTCGGCGGCACCGGGCGAGCCGATGGAGCCGGGGTAGCCGGAGTTTCCGGCGGCGATGACGAAGAGGGCGCCGGTCTCGGCGGAGAGCGTGTCGACGGCCTGGGCCATCGGGTCGGTGCCGTCACTGGGTTCGCTGGAGCCGAGGCTCATCGAGACGATCTTCGCGTCGATGTCCTTGGCCGCCCACTCCATGCCGGCGATGATCTGCGACTCGGTGCCGGAGCCCTGGTCGCTGAGGACCTTGCCGACGGCGAGGGTGGCGCCGGGGGCGACGCCCTTCTCCTTGCCGTCGGAGCCGGCTCCGCTGCCGCCGACGGTGGAGGTGACGTGGGTGCCGTGGCCGCCGCGGTCGGCGACCTCCTGGCCCTCGATGAAGGACTTGGTCTCGGCGATGCGGCCGACGAGGTCGGGGTGCGCGAGGTCGGCGCCGGTGTCGAGGACGGCGACCTTGACGCCCTTGCCGGTGAGCCCGGCCTCCCATGCCTTGGGGGTGCCGATCTGCGTGTTGGACTCGGCCATCGCGGCCTTGACCCGGCCGTCGAGCCAGACCTTCGCCGGGGCGGCCGCGGCCCGGGCGGTGGCCGGGGCGGTGAAGCCGCGCCAGAAGGCGGCGGGGTCGGTGGCGGTGACGGCGGCGCCGCCGATGCTCGGCAGGGCGCGAACGGTCTCGGCGCCGCGCGGGGCGGGGGCGGCGGACCTCGCGGCCTTGGCGCCGCCGTACGTGACGATCAGGGGCAGTTCGCCGGTGATGCCCTGCTCGACGAGGCCGGTCACGTCGAAGAGGCGCGGGTCGAGCGCGCCGGAGGCGAGGTAGGGGCGGGCCTCGTCGGGGACGACCGTGACGCGGCCGTCGGAGATCTGGCTGCGGACCGCGCCGGTGGCGCCCTTTGCCCGGTCGACGGTGACGGTGCGCTGTCCGCCGCCGAGCTCGGTGAGGGTGACGCGGTCGCCGGTCACCAGGGTGACGGTGCTGCTCGTCGCGGTCGCCTTGAAGGTGTCCGGCACGGCGGAGGCGGTGTTCCCGGCGGCGGCGGTCTGCCCGGCCGAGAGCATCACGAGGGAGATGCCCGCGGCGAGCAGCCCGGCCCTCCCTCTGGCGATGGGTGTGGTCATCGTCGAACTCCTCGCGGACCCGGGGTCGGGGGTGTTTCCGGGTGCCGCGAGGAGTCTTGGCCTGTGGGGCGGGTGTTGACCCCCGTTACTCCTGGCGGTTATGTGCCGTGGCGGTCAACCGCCAGGCAGGGATGGGGCGTTCGGGGAGAAGCGTCACGGAGTGGGGTCGAGGGCGTCATAGCGGCGGAATCCGCGTCCGTACAGCGCGAGGACGCCGATCGCGAGGACGCACGCGATCCCGCCGCCCGTGAGGGCCACCGTCGGGGAGGTCAGATCGGCGACGGAGCCCGCGAGGAAGTCGCCGAGCCGGGGCCCGCCGGCGACCACCACGATGAAGACGCCCTGGAGCCGGCCGCGCATCTCGTCGGGTGCGGCGACCTGCATCATCGTGTTCCGGAAGATCATCGACACGGTGTCGGAGTAGCCGGCGAGGGCCAGCAGGAGCAGGCCCAGCCAGAGGTTCCGGGTCAGGCCGAAGGCGGCGATCGCGGTGCCCCAGCAGGCCACCGAGATGAGGATCGCCTGCCCGTGGTGGCGGATACGGCCCTGCCAGCCGGAGAGGACCCCGCCGAGGAGCGCCCCGAACGCGGGCGCGGCGACGAGGAGTCCGGTGGTCCTGGCGTCCCCGCCGTACCAGAGGACGGCGACGGCGGGGAACAGGGCCCGGGGGTGGGCGAGGATCATCGCGCAGAAGTCCGAGAAGAACGTCATCCGCAGATTGGGGCGGGTCGCGAGGAAGCGGAGTCCGTCGAGGACCGAGGCCCGCTTCGTCCCCGTCCGGTCCGGGAGCATCGACGGCAGCCGCCACATCGCGTAGAGGCTCGCGGAGAAGGCGACGGCGTCCACGAGGTACGCGGTCTGGTAGCCGGCGACTCCGACGATCAGGCCGCCGAGGCTGGGTCCGACGAGCGTGCCGAAGGTCATGACCATCGAGTTGAGCGCGTTCGCGGCCCGCAGCTGCTCGGGCGGCAGGAGCCGGGGGATCATCGACGTGCGGGCGGGCGAGTTGAGCGCGGCGCACACGGCCTGGAGGGCGACGATCCCGTACAGGAACCAGACGCGGTGGAAGCCGGCGAACGCGGCCCCGGCGAGGGCGATGGACAGCACCGCGGACCCGCAGGCGCTGGCCAGTCCGAGCTTGCGGCGGTCGACGGTGTCCGCGATCGCCCCGCCGTACAGGCCGAACACGACGAGCGGGACGAGGGAGAACAGTCCGACGAGCCCGACGGAGAACGGCGAGCGGGTGATGTCGTACACCTGGAGGGAGACGGCGAGGGCCGTCATGCCCTGCCCGACCCAGGAGACGGTGCTCCCGAACCAGAGGCGGCGGTAGTGCACGGAGGTCCGCAGCGGGGTGAGGTCGGCGAAGACCCTGCGGCGGTCCTGGTGTTCCTTCTGTTCCTCGGTAGTGGTCACGCGACGTCGTACCGCAGTTCGGGGCGCGCCCAGTGGATCCGTCCGGTGGGCGGGACGGTCCCGGTGCGGACGGCGCCCGTCCGCAGGTAGAACTCCTCGGCCGGCGGATGCGCGACGACCCGTACGGAGGCCAGCCCGGCGGCCCTCGCCTCCCCTGCCATGTGCTCCATCAGCAGCCGTCCGATGCCGAGGCCCTGGGCCGCGTCCGCGACGAACGCGAGGTCGAGCTCCGCCTCGTCGACGAGCAGCGCGTAGAACCCGAGGACGCGGCCGCTCCCGTCGACGGCGACGAACACGGGGTGGTGCTCGATGTACGCGCCGCCCACCTGGTACCCGTCGACCATCGAGGCGTAGTCCCCGCGATAGGCGCGGGAGGCCCGGACGAGCCGGGTGAGCCGCTTGGAGTCGTCGGCGGTGGCGCGCCGGACGGTGATGTCGAACATGGGGCGAGTATAGGACCGAGGTCCGGTGATGATCCTTACAATTGAGTGAACGCGAGCACGGCCGGGCGTTCAGTGATCCTCAGTGGTCCGCGGCGCCCCGCTCCGCGAGCAGCATCGGCTGCGGCCCCGGGGAGAGCACGATGCGCGGGACCGGCCGGGGCGGGCGTGGGGAGGCCGGGGTCATGCGCCAGCGCGAGGCCATGGCGGCGAGGGCGAGCGTGGCCTCGACCGTGCCGAAGACGTCGCCGATGCACTTGGTGGCGCCGAGGCCGAACGGCACGCAGGCGTCCCTCGGCACCTCTCCGGCGGCCCAGCGGCCCGGGTCGAAGCGGGCCGCGTCCCGGAAGACGTCATGGCGCCGGTGCACCAGGTAGAGACAGCAGATCACGAGGGAGCCGGGCGGCAGCGAACGTCCGGCCAGCTCCGTCTCCCGGACGGCGGTGCGGGTGACCGCCCACGCCGGCGGATAGAGCCGCAGCACCTCGCGGACCACGTCGCCGGTGTACGGCAGCCGGGGCAGGTCGGCCCCGGTGACCGGCCGCCCGCCGAGGACCGCGTCGAGTTCCCCGTGCAGCCGCGCCGCGACCTCCGGGTGGTCGGCGAGGAGCCGCAGGGCCCAGGCGACGACCGAGGAGGTGGTCTCGGCGCCGGCCAGGACCAGGGTGGCGACCTGGTCCCCGAGTTCGGCGTCCGAGAGCGCCCGGCCCCGTTCGTCCCGTACGGCCAGGAGCAGCGAGAGGGCGTCGCCGTGGTCGACGCCGGTGGCGCGGTAGGCGGCGACGATGGCGGCGACGCCCGCCCGCCACCGGGCGAGGGCGCGGCGGTAGCGGCGGCGGGCCGGGGAGGGCACGCGGTCGAGGGCGGGCGCGACGACGCGGGCGTAGACCCCGCGCAGCAGGACGTCGAGGGCCTCCCGCAGCTCCTCGGCGGCCCGCGCGGTGACACCGGCGGAGAACAGGGTGCGGACGGCGACGGCGGTGGTGAGCCGGAACGCCTCCTCGGTGACGTCGACGACGGCCCCCGACCGCCAGCCTCCCGTGACGACCGCGGTCTCGGCCGCCATGACGGCGGCGTAGCGCTCCATCAGCGAGTGGTGGAAGGCGGGCTGGAGGACCCGCCGTTGGCCGCGGTGCTCGGCGTTCGAGCAGGTCGCCAGGCCGTTGCCGAGGACCGCGCGGACCTTGTCGTAGAGCACCCCGCCCCGGTCGAAGCTCCCGCGGTCGGTGAGGACGCGGCGGACGAGCGCGGGGTGGCTCACCACGTGGACGGTCCGGGGCCCCATCCGTACGCGCACCACGTCCCCGTGGTCGGGCAGGGAGTCGAGGAAGGCCAAGGGCCGGACGGCGAGGTACGGCAGGTGCCCGAGGAACGGCCAGGCCCCCGGCGCCGTACCGTGACGCGGCTCCTCCGCCCCCGTCACGTGCGGGGTCATCACACCTCCACCCCGGCCCCGGTGACGGCGCGCCGCCCGGGTCCGGCAGTGAGTCCCGCGGAAGATCGAACCGGATCTGAAGATCGCACAGAGCGCTACGATACGTCATCATGCAATCGCAATGCGTGACAGTCGGCACGCCTCCCGACTTCCTCGACGACGACACGGTGGCGGCCTGGAGCGCCTCCCGGGCACCCCTGGTCGACCTCCTGCGCCAGGCCCGCACACCGGGCCGGCTCACCGGCTTCCGCCGCTCCGGCGGGCCGGCGGTCGTGATCACGGAGCCCCGGCACGTGCACCAGGTGCTCGGCGTCGGCGGCGACCGCTTCGTCAAACGGTCGCACCGGGCGCGGCCGCTGCTCGGCGACGGGGTGCTGAGCGCCACGGGCGACGCATGGCGGTCCCAACGGCGGCTGCTCCAGGCGATGTTCACGGGCCGGGGCATCCGGCGCTGGGAGCATCACATCACCGGGGCGGCGGCGCGCGTCGCCGACCGCTGGGCGGACCGGGCCCGCCGGGGCGAGCCCACGGACATCGCCGAGGACGTGCAGTTCTTCACCGTCGACACGATCTGGCGCTCGCTGACCGACCGTCCGCTGGACCACGCGACGTACGTCGACCTGGCGGCGGTGCAGGACATCGTCGCGGTACTGCCCGCCGACGGCGGCGGCGCGGCGCTCCCGCCCGAGGCGGTGGCCGGCATCGCGGCGCTCGACGAGCGGATGAGCCGGGCCCTCGCCGCCGCCCGGACCCGTCACGCGGCCGACGGCGGAGGCGTGAGCGTCCTGCACCGGCTGCTCGACGCCGCCGGGACCGATCCGGCGTACACGGACCGGCTGATCCGCGACGAACTGGTCACGCTGCTCGTCGCCGGGTACGAGAGCAGTGCCCGCACCCTGACCTGGGCCTTCGTGCTCCTCGACCGGCACCCCGAGGTCATGGAGCGGGCCGCGGGCGACGCCGGGGCCGTCCAGGGGGTGATCTCCGAGACCCTGCGGCTGTACCCGACGGCCTGGCTGCTGCCCCGGCACAGCCCGGCGGACGAGACGCTGGACGGCTGGCACATCGCGGCCGGCACGGACCTGCTCGTCTGCCCGTACCTCACCCATCGCGATCCGGAGGTGTGGCCGGACCCCGAGCGGTTCGACCCGGGCCGCTTCGCCGCCCGTACGCCGCCGCCCGGCGCGTACCTCCCCTTCGGCATCGGCCCGCGCGCCTGCCTCGGCACCCGCTTCGCGATGCGGGAGATGGAGGAGCTGCTCGGCGCGCTGCTCGCCCGGTTCACCGTCGAGGTGACCGGGCCGGCGGGCGAGCCCGTGTTCGGCATCAACCTGCGGCCGGCCGGGCCCCTGCACGCCCGGATCCGCGAGCGGACGTGAACGCGCACGCCCCCGACCCGCACGCCCCTGACCCGCACACCTCCGACCCGCACGCCTTCGGTGCGCCCGCCCCCGGTACGCCTGCCCCCGACCCGCGCCCCTTCGGTACGCCCGCTCCCGGCACCTCCGGCTCCGGCGCGCACCGCCCCGAGCGCCCGGACCGCGTCGAGCGCGTGGACTACGTCGATCCCGGGGACCGGGTGGTGGCGCAGGGCCGCCGTGCCGCCGTGGCACCGGACGGGCTGCTCCGCCGGTACGCGGCGACCGTCTGCACCGACCGCGCCGGCCGGGTCCTGCTCTACCGACGGACCGCCTCGGCCCGGGCCTACCCCGGCCACTACGACGTGCTGGTGGGCGGGGCGGTGCGGACCGGCGAGGAGTACCGGGCGGCCGCGCTCCGCGAGCTCCGGGAGGAACTGGGGTGGGCGACGGCGCCCGGTCTCGCCGAGGTCTACCGGGTCCGCGTCGACGACCCGCACGGCGCCTGCTTCCTGACGGTCCACCGCTGGGCCGCGGACCGTGCGCCCCGGCCCGATCCGCGGGAGATCGCCTGGTGCGGCTTCGTCTCCCCGCTGGTGGTCGTGACCGGCGGCTACACCCCGCTGGTTCCCGCCGGCGCGGAGGCCGTGCGGCGCCTCTTCCTCCTCTGACCCCCGCCCTCCGTACCGGCTCCCCCGCCTCCGTGCCCGCTTCCCCACCCTCCGTACCGCCCCACCCTCCGTACCGCCCCACTCTCCGTACCGCCCCACTCTCCGTACCGCCCCACTCTCCGTACGACACCGATGAAGGACACCCCATGCCGATGTACTGCGCGCTGCCCTTATCCGGCGCCTCCCTCGCCGTCCCGGGCCGGGCGTCCGGGCCGACGCCGCCAGGGAATCCCCTCGACCGCGCCCGGGCGCACCTGGCCACCCGGCTCGTGGCGGCCGCCGGGCCGGACGGCCTGCTGCGGGCGCCGTGCGACAGCCGGCTCCTGGAGTCCGCGCTCGCCCTGCGGCTGCTCACGGTGACGGGGGTGGACCCGGACGCCCAGGAGCGGCTCACCCGCCGTCTGAAGACGGCCCTCGACGAGGGCGCCCCCGACCCGTTGCAGGAGGCGGCGGCCCGGGCGGCACTCGGCGAGTACGCGGACGGGCGGGCCGCGCTGACCCGGCTGCTCGGCGGCTTCGACCACTTCACGGCCGCCCGCAAGCGGCTGATGTTCCAGACGGTCCTGGCGGAGCTGGGCGCCGACGCCTTCCCCGAACTCCCCTCCCCCGAAGCGGTCTTCGACGCGCGTGGCCAACAGCGGTGGCTGGTCACGGAGATGGCCGCGCTGAAGGTCCTGTACGCCTTCGGCACCGGCGCCCCGCACCTGGTCGGCGAGGACGACTGGCGGGTCCTCGCCCCGTCCTCGCTCCCCGGCCCGCCCCCGTACGGCAACCACCTCGCGCGGCTCCTCGCCCTGCTGGCGCTCCGGCGCCGCCCCCGGTACACGACGGCCGTCCGGGCGCGGGCGCGGGAGCTGCGCGACGGGCTGCACGAGGACGGCGGGCTGCCGTTCATCACGGGCATGGACGTGTTCGCCACGGCGACCGGCGGTCTCGCCCTGGCCGGCGCGGGTGCCCCCGCGCACACCCTGCGGGCCCTGGCCACGGCCCTGGCGGAGCACCGGAACCCGGACGGCGGCTGGGGCTTCGACCGGGGTGTCGCCCAGAGCGACGTCGACGACACCTCGTACTGCGTGGAATTCCTGCGCGCGGTGGCCCCGGAGCGGTTCGGGGCCGAGGTGGCGGCCGGCGAGCGGTATCTGCTGGCGCGGCAGGGCGAGGACGGCGGCTTCCCGACCTTCGAGCGCGGGACCGCCTCCGAGGCGGCGATAACGGCGGCGGCGGTGAACGCGCTGGCGCCCGAGCCGGCGCACCGGCCGGCGGTGGAGGCGGCGGTCCGGTTCGTCGCGGCACGGCAGGAGGCCGCCGGGCCGTTCGAGCGCAGCTGGAGCCTGAACGAGAGCAACGCCCTGTTCCGTACCGTCCTCGCCTGCGACTCCTTCCGGGCCGTGTCGCCCGGCCACCCGGCCGGGACCGAGGTCGCCCGGGCCCGGGAGCGGGCGGTGGCCCGGCTCGTGGACACCCAGAACGCGGACGGCGGGTGGGGGCACCTGCCGTCCGACCCGAGCGACCCGATCAGCACGGCGTACGCGCTGATCGCGGTGGCGCGGACGCCCGCCTCGCCGCCGGCCAGGGGCGCGACCGAGCGGGCGGTGCGCCACCTTCTGGAGCGGCAGCGGCCGGACGGCGGCTTCGTCTCCCGCCCTGACCAGGCCGGGCCGCGGCCGCTGGCCTATCACGTACCGCTCCTGACGGACGTGTGCGTCCTGCTCGGCCTGAACCACGCGCGCGCGGCCGCCGGCCGCTGAGACCGCCCGCGTCCACCGGCGGCCGCCGGGTCGGGCGGCCCGGGCACCCGGGCAGCCGCCCCGGCCGCCCGGGCTCCACCGGCAGTCCCCGAGACCGCCCGGCTCGCCCCGGCAGCCCTGGGCACCGCCCGCCTCGCCCCCGGCAGCCCTGGAGACCGCCCGCCTCGCCCAGGCGGCCGCCGAGACCGCCCGGGCGCCCTAAGCGCAGCCGCTCAGGGCGTCCGGGTCGACGGCGTCGAGGCGGGCGGCCAGGGCGTCGAGGCGCTCGCGCAGTCCGCGGATCTCGTCGAGTTCGAGGCCGGTGGCGGCGGCGATGCGCCGCGGGACGCCGAGGGCCTTCTCCTTCAGGGCGGCCCCGTCGCCGGTGAGGCGGACGGTGACGGACCGCTCGTCCTCGGGGCTGCGGCGGCGCTCGACGTATCCGGCCGCCTCCAGCCGCTTGAGCAGCGGCGACAGGGTGCCGGAGTCGAGCCGGAGCCGCTCGCCGATCCCCTTCACGGGCAGCTCGCCGTGCTCCCAGAGCACGAGCATGGCGAGGTACTGCGGATAGGTGAGCCCGAGCTCCTTGAGGGCCTCGCGGTACACGCCGTTGAAGGCGCGGGTCGCCGCGTGCAGCGAGAAGCAGATCTGGTGGTCGAGCCGGAGGAAGTCCTCGTCCGGGACGGTGTCGAGCGTCTCCATGACTCCAGGATACGCGAGACCCCTCACACGCGATTGAGTTGTGCACAACTTAATCGTGCGCTACTAATAGAGAGCCACCCCACCGCAGGACAGGACAGGACGGAAGAACCATGGACGCGATCTACACCGCAGTCGCCACCGCGAACGGCCGCGAGGGCCGGGCCGTCAGCTCCGACGGCCACATCGACCTCCCCCTCGCCCACCCCCAGGCCCTCGGCGGCAACGGCCTGGGCACCAACCCCGAGCAGCTCTTCGCCGCCGGGTACGCGGCCTGCTTCGCCAGCGCGATGGGTCTGATCGCCCGCCAGGAGAAGATCGACATCTCCGAGGCGTCGGTGACCGCCGAGGTCTCCATCGGCAAGGACCCCGCCGACGGCGGCTTCGGGCTGGCGGTCGTGATGCGCGCCGAGTTCCCCGACCACCTCCAGGGCGAGCCGGGCCTGAACCTCCTGGAGAAGACCCACGCCTTCTGCCCGTACTCCAAGGCCACCCGCGGCAACATCAAGGTCGAGCTGGTCGTCGAGTAGGTTCCTGTCGGTTTTTGAGCGCCTCCGTGGGTCAATGGCCCACCGGGGGCGTTCGCTTGTGAGTTTTCACGTCCGGGCACGGGGGATTCGTCTGGCGTACGACGGGCAGTCATGGGACGGCTGCCGGGCAGTGGTTCGCGGGCGCTCTCCTTGGGGCGCCCGTCGGCCGGTCCGCCCGGCCGCCGCATCCGCACCCCACCGTCCGTACGACACCCGGAGGGCAACTCCCCCATGACCGACCTCAATCGCCGCCGGTTTCTCCAGCTGACCGGCGGCGCCGCCGCGTTCACGCTCCTCTCGGAGAGCATCGCCCGCGCCGCCTCCATACCGGCGCAGGGCTCCACCGGCACCATCCAGGACGTCGAGCACATTGTCGTCCTGATGCAGGAGAATCGTTCCTTCGACCACTATTTCGGGGCGATGAAGGGCGTACGGGGCTTCGGCGACCCGCGTCCCGTGACCCTGCCCAGCGGGAAGTCGGTCTGGAACCAGGCGGACGGCGGCGGCAAGGTCACCCTGCCGTTCCGTCCGACCAGCGACAAGCTGGGCATGGAGTACCTCCAGGGGCTCAACCACGACTGGGCGGGCGGCCAGAGCGCCTTCAACAAGGGCAAGTACGACAACTGGATTGCGGCCAAGACCAAGGCCACCATGGCGCACCTCACCCGTGAGGACATCCCGTTCCACTACGCGCTCGCCGACGCCTTCACCATCTGCGACGCGTACCACTGTTCGTTCATCGGCTCCACCGACCCCAACCGCTACTACCTGTGGAGCGGGCACACCGGCAACGACGGCACGGGCGGCGGCCCCGTCCTCAACAACGCCGAGGCGGGCTACGGCTGGACCACCTACCCCGAGCGCCTGGAGGCGGCCGGGGTCTCCTGGAAGGTCTACCAGGACATCGGCGACGGCCTGAACGCCGCCGGCTCCTGGGGCTGGATCAACGACGCCTTCCGCGGCAACTACGGCGACAACTCGCTGCTGTACTTCAACAACTACCGCAACGCCCAGCCCGGCAACCCGCTGTACGACAAGGCCCGCACCGGCACGGACGCCAAGAACGGCGACGGCTACTTCGACGTCCTGCGCGCCGACGTCCAGGCCGGCCGGCTGCCGAAGGTCTCCTGGATCGCCGCCCCGGAAGCCTTCTCCGAACACGCCAACTGGCCCTCCAACTACGGCGCCTGGTACATCGCGCAGGTCCTCGACGCGCTCACCTCGAACCCGGACGTGTGGGCCCGTACGGCCCTGTTCATCACCTACGACGAGAACGACGGCTTCTTCGACCACGTCGTCCCGCCGTACGTCCCCGGCTCGGCGGCGCAGGGCCTCTCCACCGCCCCGACCGCGCTCGACCACTTCGCCGGGAAGGCGGGGTACGTCGCCGGCCCGTACGGCCTCGGCCCCCGCGTCCCGATGATCGTCGTCTCGCCCTGGTCCACCGGCGGGTACACCTGCTCCGAGACCTTCGACCACACCTCGGTCATCCGCTTCATGGAGAGCCGCTTCGGGGTGCGCGAAACCAACATCTCGCCCTGGCGGCGGGCCGTCTGCGGCGACCTGACCACCGCCTTCGACTTCACCCGCACCCAGACGCAGGCGGCCGCGCTCCCGCCGACCGCGGGCTACTACCCGCCGGACCGCAACCGCCACCCCGACTTCCTGGCCACCGCCCCGGCCGTCGGCACGATGCCCCGCCAGGAGCCGGGCGCCAAGCCCACCCGCCCGCTGAAGTACGCCCCCTACGTCGACGGCAGCGCGGACACCGCGGCCGGCACCTTCCGCCTCGCGTTCAGCGGCGGCCCGGCGGCCGGCGCCCAGTTCTACGTCACCTCGGCCAACCGCACCGACGCCCCCTGGACGTACACGGCCGAGGCGGGCAAGTCGATCGCCGACACCTGGAACACCAAGTACTCCAAGGGTGTCACCGACCTCACCGTCCACGGCCCCAACGGCTTCCTGCGCCGCTTCCGCTCCCCCGGCAAGACCGCCGTCCCCGAGGTCAACGCCCGGCACAACGCCACCACGGGCAACCTGGACCTCACCTTCACCAACGCGGGCACGGCCGACGCCCGCCTCACCGTCACCCACGCCTACGCGGGCGGCCCGCGCACCGTCACGGTCCCCCGCGGCGCCACCGTCACCCACACCGTCGACCTGAGCACCAGCCGCGCCTGGTACGACGTGACGATCACCTCGGACACGTCCGCCGACTACGTCCGGCGCCTCGCCGGGCACGTGGAGACCGGCGCCCCGGGCGTCACGGACCCGGGCATCCTGACGTACTGACCCGGTGCGGCGGGTGCGGCCCCTCGCCCGCGCCCGCCGCCACCGCGCCCGCCGCCGAGCAGGCCGCCCCGGCGACCGCGATACTCGGAGGTGGGCACCCTGGCCCGGCATCCCGAGGAGGCACGAGCAGACCGACGGCCCCAAGGGATGCCCGGCAGAGCGACCGCGAGCTGCGAGGTGACTTCCATGAGCCAGCACACACCCACCGGCGGGCAGGGGAACGCCGGTACCGCACCGAGAAAGGCGCAACGGTCCGAAAGCGGCATCGCCGGCGGAGGCACCGTGTTCGCCGCGGTGCTGCTGTCCGTCTCCGGCGTCATGGCCGTCCTCCAGGGCATCGCGGCCATCGCCGAGGACGACGTGTACGCCCGGCTCGGCAGCTATGTCTTCGAGTTCAACCTGACCGCCTGGGGCTGGATCCACGTCGTCCTCGGCGCCGTCGTCGTCCTGACCGCGGTGGGCCTCTTCATGGGCTCGAACGCGGCGAGGGCGGCGGGCATCTGCCTGGTCAGCCTCAGCCTGATCGCCAACTTCCTCTGGCTGCCGTACCAGCCGTGGTGGGCGATCACGATCATGGCGATCGACGTGTTCATCGTCTGGGCGCTGTGCGCCAGCTGGACGCACACCGCCGACTGACCCGGTCCCCAGGTGTTCCGACGGCCGGTACAAGGGCCAGGCAGGAGGGTTCCCGATGCCCCGGAAAGCGACCACGTCGATGCGCGCGGCACGCCACGCCACTCCGCAGGAGCGCGCCGCGCTCGGCAGGAAGGCCCGGCGCCGCTCACCGCGGTCGGGCCACTCCGTGTACCGGCCGGCCGGCGACCGGCCCGACCCGCTGACGATCCTGGAGGCGCAGTCGTCGACACGGGTCCCCGAGCTCGTCCCGATCCGCTACGGCCGCATGACCGAGTCCCCGTTCCGCTTCTACCGCGGCGCCGCCGCGATCATGGCGTCCGACCTGGCCGGCACCCCTCGCTCGGGGCTCACGGCCCAGCTGTGCGGGGACGCGCACATGCTGAACTTCCGCCTCCTCGCCTCACCGGAGCGGCAGTTGATGTTCGACATCAACGACTTCGACGAGACGCTCCCGGGCCCCTGGGAATGGGACGTCAAACGGCTGTCGGCGAGCCTCGTCATCGCCGCCCGGGCGAACGGCTTCGACGACGCCGAGCGCTCCCGCATCGTCCGGCGCACGGTCCGCGCGTACCGCGAGGCGATGATCCGCCTCGCGGGCATGCGCACCCTCGACGTCTGGTACGCGAAGATCGACGCGGACCGCCTCGAAGCGCTGGCCACGGACGCGCTCCACAAGCGCGGCCGGAGGAACCTGGCCCGCGCCATGGCCAAGGCCCGTACCCGTGACAGCCTGCAGGCGTTCGACCGGCTCACCGAGACGGTCGACGGCCGGCGGGTGATCGCGGCGGACCCCCCGCTGCTCGTTCCGGCGGCCGACCTGCTGCCCGACGTCGAGCGCAACGCCCTCGAAAAGCAGTTCCGCCGCCTGATCGAGCAGTACGGCGCCACCCTGCCGTCCGACCGGCGCACGCTCCTGGCGGACTATCGCCTGGCCGACGTCGCCCGCAAGGTGGTCGGCGTCGGCAGTGTCGGCACCCGCTGCTGGATCTTCCTGCTCCTCGGCCGGGACGACCAGGACCCGCTCTTCCTCCAGGCCAAGGAGGCGGACACCTCCGTGCTCGCCCCGCACGTGGGCGCGAGCGCGTACCGCAACCAGGGCGAGCGCGTCGTCGCCGGCCAGCGGCTGATGCAGGCCACCAGCGACATCTTCCTCGGCTGGGAGCGCGTGGACGGGTTCGACGGCCGACGGCGCGACTTCTACGTGCGCCAGTTGCGCGACTGGAAGGGCATCGCGATGCCGGAACGGATGCGCCCCAGGGACATGGCGGCGTTCGGCGACCTGTGCGGGGTCACGCTGGCCCGCGCGCACGCGCGCTCCGGCGACCGGATCGCCATCGCCGCGTACCTGGGCGGCGGTGACTCCTTCGACCGCGCCCTCGCGACCTTCGCGGAGCTCTACGCCGACCAGAACGAGCGCGACCACCAGGCCCTGGTCGACGCCGTACACGCGGGCCGGCTGCCCGCGGAGGAACTGCCGTCGGCCTGACCGGAGCAGGCCCGCCGGGTCACGGCGCGAGGGGCGGGCCGCCGTGCTCGTCGCCCCGCGCCTCCAGGCTCCGCAGGCGCCGGCCCTCCTGGACCGCGCCCAGCAGGAATCGGGCCGCCACGCCGATGAGCAGGAAGTTGGCCGTCATCTGCCCGGTGGTCAGCAGCCGGGCGAATTCGGTGCGCGGGGTGATGTCGCCGAAGCCGACCGTGCTGAACACGGTCATCGTGAAGTAGAGGGCGTCGGTACGGGACAGTGTCTCGCTGAAACTCTCGGGTGCGCTGCGCCCCAGCAGGTAGTAGGTGGCGGAGAAGAGCAGTACGAAGAACGGCAGCGCCGTCGCCACCGCCGCGATGGCCCGGAGTCCCGGGCGTGCGGCGCGTATGACCGTGCGCACCTGCCAGGCGATGAGCAGGGCCACCAGCACGACGCCGCCGACGAGCACCGCCACGGTGCCCGCGTCGAAGGACGAGTCCAACGGCAACAGGTAGTAGGCGGCCAGCACGGCCGCCAGCGACAGCATCGCCCGCACCGCGGTGAGCACGGCCGACCGGCGGACCCCCGGATTCCCGTCCACGTTTCCCCTCTCGCTCGCACGGAACGCGTGACCGTGCCACACCCCTGCCGGCGGGCGGTCACTGTCCCAGGGGACCCCGGCGCCCTGCGGCAGGCGCACCGGGAGATCACCGTCCCGGCGGAAGCCGTACTCCGCCGACCGGGTGACACGGCCCTGGCCGGTCCCCGCCCGGCGTGCGGCGAACGCCGCCCCGGCGCAGTCTGGAGGCAATTCGTCTCGCCGGACCGCGGGCTTCCGAACGGCTGCCGCGGTCCGTCACGACCGGCAGGAGATCGGCGATGAAGGACTCGATGGTGACCCTGGCAGCGGACTACCCGCTGCTGAACGTGTTCTGGACCATGCTGATGCTGTTCCTGTGGGTCCTGTGGTTCATGCTGCTGTTCCGCATCATCGGCGACATCTTCCGCGACGACGAGCTGGGCGGCTGGGGCAAGGCGGGGTGGACCGCCTTCGTCATCCTGCTGCCCTTCCTGGGCGTGTTCGTCTACCTGATCGCCCGCGGGCGCACCATGGGCGAGCGCGAGCTGAAGCGGATCCAGCAGAACGAGGAGCAGTTCCGCACCTATGTGCGCGAGACCGCCGGGAGCGGCGGCAGCCAGGCGGACGAACTGGCCCGGCTCGCCGAGCTGAAGAACAGCGGCGCGATCACGGAAGCCGAGTTCGCGCAGGCCAAGGCGAAGGTCCTCGCGAGCTGACGGGGCCGGCCGGAGCACGGCTCAGGCGCGGGGTGCGCGCCCATGGTCCTCGACCTGTTCCTCATCGGCCTGGCCATCACGCTCTACCCCCTGCCGGTCATGGCCTTCGTGCTGGTCGTGTCCGCGCCCCGCGGGGTGTACAAGGGGCTGGCCTTCATCCTCGCCTGGCTCGCCTGCCTCGTGGCGGTGATCGCCATGGTCCTGCTGTTCACGGGCGGGCAGCCGCCCGCGCCCCGCTCCGCGCCCTCGATCGCGGCGCTCGCGGCGACGCTGGTCATCGGCGTGAGCCTGATCGTCTACAGCGAGCACCGGCGTCGCCGAAGCCGCCGCGCCGTCGCCGCCGCGGCCGCTTCTCCCGCCTCCCCGCCCGCCGGGGAGGCGGAGGGGTCCGGCGGTTCCGGGCGGTCGCTGCCCTCCCGGATGGACCAGGCCACCGGATGGTCGGCGGCCGGGCTCGCCGTTCTCCTGCAGCCCTGGGGGATGGTCAGCGCCGCGGCCACCACCGTCGTGAAGGCCGACCTCTCCCATGCCGAGTCCTTCCTGGTCCTCCTCGGCTTCTGCGTCCTGGCCACCGCCAGCCTGCTGGCCATGGAGCTGTACATGGTGTTCGCGCCGGAGAAGGCCCAGCTCAGCCTGGCGCGCCTGCGCGCGTGGCTGACGCGCCACAAGGACCCGGCGATCGTCCTCACCTGTCTCCTGCTCGGGCTGTGGCTCGTCGGCCGGAGCCTGTACCAGCTCACGGGATGAGCCCCCGCCCAGGGGCAGTTCGCGGGTGCCGTGGGATGTCGGATCCGGCATCCGGCATCAGAATGGGCGATATCCACTGTTCGCCCCGGTTTGGAGACATCCATGAAGGATCTCAAGTTCGAGCAGAAGCGCTCGTTGTCGCGCCTCGAAGCGGCCGCTCAGCTCACGGCGCTCGCGGCGGCACTGAGGGAAGGCGGCGAAGTCGACCTGGAGTTCGGCCTCGGGACGCTGACCCTGAACATTCCCGAGGACCTCCGCACCGAGGTGGAGGTCGAGGTCGCCGACGGAGAGGTCGAGCTGGAGATCGAACTCAAGTGGCCGACAGCACCGAGCCGGAAGGCCCGGGAGACGGAACCGAAGAAGCCCGCCCCGAAGGGCAAGACCCCGACGGCGGGCAAGGAGAAGCCCGCGCCCAAGGCGAAGACCCCGACGCCGAGCACGGCAAAGACCGCGCCGAAGGGCAGGACCCCGGCCGCGAGCACCGCGAAGACCCCGCCGAAGGCGAAGACCCCGACACCCGGCACGACAAAGACCACGCCGAAGGGCAAGACCCCGGCCGCGAGCACCGCGAAGACCGCACCGGCCGGTAAGACCCCGGCGGGCGCGAAGAAGGCCGCGCCGAAGGGGAAGGGCGCGCCCGCCAAAGCCGGGCCGACCGGCGCCGGCACGAAGCGGGGCAGCGCCGGTACGAAGAAGGGCACGAGCGCCAAGCCGCCCGCCGCGAAGAAGCGCTGAGCGAGGCCGTGAGGAGGGCCGCCCATGGCGGAGACCGATGCCCGGCCGGAGGAGTCCGACAGCGGGGAGCAGCCCCTGGAGGCGGACCGGCTGCGCGACCTGCTCCTCGCCCCCGGCTATCTCCAGGCGCTCGCCTTCTCCGCCCTCGTCGGCGTCCCGGTCTCGCTCGTCGCGTTCTGGTTCCTCGCCGGGCTGCACAAGCTGGAACACCTCGTGTGGGCGGACCTGCCCCACGAGCTGGGCTGGGACACCCCGCCGTGGTGGTGGCCGCTCCCCCTGCTCCTCGTCGCGGGGGTCGTCGTCGGGCTGGTCGCCGTGCGTCTGCCCGGTGGCGGCGGGCAGGTCCCCGCGTCCGGCCTGCACGCCGGCGGGGCCGCGCCGGTCACGCTGCCGGGCGTCCTGATCGCCGCGACCGCGAGCCTGCCCCTGGGTGCGGTGCTGGGACCGGAGGCACCGCTGATCGCTCTGGGCGGCGGTCTGGCCCTGCTCTTCCGCGGCCTCGTCCGGGGTCCGGCGACCCCGAAGACCACGATGCTGCTGGCGGCGGCCGGGGCCGCGGCCGCCATCGCGGCGATCTTCGGCAACCCGCTGGTCGCCGCGGTGCTCCTGATGGAGGTGGCGGGGGCCGGCGGGCCGCAGCTGTTCGCGGTCATGCTTCCCGCCCTGCTGTCCAGCGGCGTCGGGGCCCTCGTCTTCACCGGTTTCGGGCACTGGACCGGGCTGGAGACGGGCAGCCTCAGCCTCCGTCTGCCCATGCCGTTCCCCCGTCTGGACGCGGGGGACGTGCTCTGGACGATCGCCCTCGCCCTCGCCGTCGCCGTCTTCCTCCACCCGGTCCTGACGGCCGCCCGGCGGGTCGCCGCCTTCGTCTCCGCCGGAGTGCTCGGCCGTACCGTGCTGTGCGCCGTGGCGGCGGCGGCCTGCGCCGCGCTCTACGCCCTGATCACCGGCCGCACCCCCGCGGACGTGGCCCTGTCGGGCCAGGCCACCCTGGGCCGGCTGGCCGCCGACCCGCAGGCGTGGGGGGTGGGGGCACTGGTCGCCGTGCTGCTCTTCAAGGGCGTCGCGTACGCCCTCTGCCTGGGCAGCCTGCGCGGCGGCCTCGTCTTCCCCGCCCTCTTCCTGGGCGCCGCCGCCGGCGTCCTGGTGGCCCCCCTGCCCGGCCTGGGCCTCGCCCCGGCGATGGCGGCGGGCATGGCGGCCGCCTCGGCCGCCACCCTGCGCCTGCCGGTCAGCAGCGTCGCCCTCGTCGCCCTCCTGCTGGGAGGCGTCGCGATGATGCCCGTCGTGATCCTCGCGGCGGTGATCGCCTTCGTCACGACGGAGCTGCTGCCCCGGGACACCTCCTCCGGCTGACGCGGACGAGCCGCGGGCCCCGGCGGCGCATATGGGTGATCCCGGCGTGTCGCTGCCGTGACCCGCGCCACCCGGGTGCACCGTGGTGCATGAAAAAGCTCGTGGCGCAGGGAAAAACCTTCCTGCGTCCACGAGCGGTGGTGGGGCGGGTGGGACTCGAACCCACGGCCGACGGATTATGAGTCCGCTGCTCTAACCGGCTGAGCTACCGCCCCGATCGATGAGGCGCGTACATGTGTGCGCGCCGTCTGCCGCAGCATAGCCGCTCATACGATCTCCTGCTCCGGAAGATCGGCTCTGCTGACCAGGAAGACCGCGCAGCGCAGCGCATGGTTCCCGGAGACGCGAAAAAGGACCCCGAAGGGTCCTCTTCCTGGTGGCTCCCCCGACTGGACTCGAACCAGTAACCCTCCGGTTAACAGCCGAATGCTCTGCCAATTGAGCTACAGGGGATCGCGCTCCCCCGACTGGACTCGAACCAGTAACCTGCCGGTTAACAGCCGGCTGCTCTGCCAATTGAGCTACAGGGGATTGCTGCGTTGCACCGAACGTACCCAGTCCGGCTGAACCGGGAGGGCGCTCGTTCGCTGCGAGACATACATTAGCGCAAGCAGGGGGGTGCTCCGCCAATCGGTATCCCCAGGACCTCCAGGGAAGGATCGCAGCCGTGCGGTACAAGCTGACCTTCGTCGTGGGCCTAGCCCTCGGTTACGTGGTGGGTACGCGGGCAGGCCGCGAGCGCTACGAGCAGATGAAGAAGTCCGCGAAGGACTTCACCAGGAACCCGGCCGTGCGCAACGCCGCCGAGTCGGCCGCGCAGACCGGACGTCAGGTCGCGGGCAAGGCCGCCCACCTCGTGGGCGACAAGGTCGGCGACCGACTGCCCGCCTCGGTCACCAACCGGGTGCAGTCGCTGCGCGACCGCGGCCGGGTGAACGGCAAGGTCGAAGAGGACGACTGGGGCACGAGCAACACCTGAGGGCCCCGCGTGCGGCAGAATCATGTGCCATGGGGATAGTCGCCGGACTGGACAGCTCTGCTGAGTTCACACGCATCGTCGTCTGTGACACGGACACGGGTGCCGTACTGCGCCAGGGGTACGCACCTCACCCCGGTGAACCGAAGGCCGTCGACGTCGATCCGCAGGCGTGGCTGCTCTCGCTCGGGGAGGCCGCCACCGGCGGGATCCTGGAGGGCGTGGAGGCCATCGGCGTCTCCGCGCAGCAGCACGGGCTCGTGCCCCTCGACGCACAGGGCGGCCTGGTGCGGCCCGCGCTCGTCCGCAACGACAGGCGGGCCCAGGTGGCCGCCGCCGACCTCGTCGAGTCGCTGGGCGGACGGCAGGCGTGGGCCGAGGCCGTGGGCTGCGTCCCCGGTCCCGGGCAGGCGGTCGCCAAGCTGCGCTGGCTGGCCCGGACCGAGCCCGACCACGCCCGCCGGATCGCGATGATCCTCCAGCCGCACGACTGGCTGGTCTGGCAGCTCCTGGGCCGGCCGGCCCGCCGCACCACCGACCGCGGCGCCGCCTCCGGCACCGGCTACTGGTCCGCCCGCACCGGCTCCTACCGCCCCGACCTGGTCGAACTGGCCCTCGGTCACCAGGCCATGCTGCCCGAGGTCCTCGGGCCGGCCGAGGCGGCCGGCACCACCCCCGAGGGGCTGCTGATCTCCGCCGGCACCGGCGAGACGATGGCCGCCGCCCTCGGCCTCGGTCTGGGGCTCGGCGACGCGGTCGTCTCGCTCGGCGCCTCCGGCTCCGTGATGGCCGTCCACCACGAGGCCCTCGCCGACCCCGGCGGCATGATCACCTCCTTCGCCGACGCCACCGGCATGCACCTGCCCGTCGTCCACACCTCCAACGCGGTACGGGCGCTGCGCGGCACCGCCGAGATGCTGGGCACCGAATCCCTCGAAGAGCTCTCCGCGCTCGCCCTGAAGTCGACCCCGGGCGCCTCCGGGCTCGTCCTGCTGCCCTATCTGGAGGGCGAGCGGACCCCGAACCTGCCGCACACCGCGGGCACGCTCAGCGGGCTGCGGCGCGAGTCGATGAAGCCCGAGCACCTGGCGCGGGCGGCGTTCGAGGGCATGCTCTGCGCGCTCGCCGACGCCCTGGACGTGCTGCGCGGGCGGGGTGTCGAGGTACGCCGGATCTTCCTGCTCGGCGCCGCGGGCGCCCTGCCGGCCGTGCAGGCGCTGGCGCCGGCGCTGTTCGGCGCGCAGGTCGTCGTCCCCCAGCCGGCCGACTACGCGGCACTCGGTGCGGCCCGGCAGGCCGCGTGGGCCCTCGGGGCGGCCCGGGGCACCCTGTCGCCGGCCACTCCCCCGGCGTGGCAGGGCGCGGCCGCGCAGATCCTGGAGCCGGGCGACGAACGGGCGGCGGGCCAGGCGGTACGCCAGCAGTACGTGGCCACGCGGGAGCAGATCCATCCGGGCGCCTTCGGCGGGTAGGACGCCGCGGGAACGGTTCGTAAAGTCTTCCCCAGGGCTCGCCCCGCACGGCAAAACCGAGTCGTAACGCCCCGAGGCCGCGGGCGATAGTGGAGCCGTGCTCATAAGACTTCTCCGAACCCATCTGCGGCCCTACCGAAAACCGATCGCGCTGCTCGTCCTGCTCCAGTTCCTGCAGACCTGCGCGAGCCTCTACCTGCCGACCCTGAACGCCGACATCATCGACAACGGTGTCGTGAACGGGAACACCGGCTACATCCTGCGGTTCGGCGCCCTGATGATCGGCGTGTCCGTTGTGCAGGTCGTCTGCAACATCGGGGCCGTGTTCCACGGCGCCCGGACGGCGTCCGCGCTCGGCCGTGACGTGCGCGGCGCGGTCTTCGACCGCGTGCAGTCGTTCTCCGCGCGGGAGCTCGGCCACTTCGGCGCGCCCTCGCTGATCACCCGCACGACCAATGACGTGCAGCAGGTCCAGATGCTGGTCCTGATGGGATTCACCCTGATGGTCTCCGCGCCCATCATGTGTGTCGGCGGCATCGTGATGGCGCTCGGCCAGGACGTGCCCCTTTCGGGCGTACTGCTCGCGGTGGTTCCGATCCTCGCCGTCTCCGTCTCGCTGATCGTGCGCCGGATGAGGCCGCTCTTCCGGACCATGCAGGTGCGGCTCGACACCGTGAACCGGGTGCTGCGCGAGCAGATCACCGGCAACCGGGTGATCCGGGCCTTCGTGAAGGACGGGTACGAGGAGGAGCGGTTCCGCGGGGCCAACGCGGAGCTCACGGACGTGTCGATGTCGACCGGCCGGCTGATGGCGCTGATGTTCCCGGTCGTGATGACCGTCGTGAACATCTCCAGCGTGGCCGTCGTCTGGTTCGGCGCGCACCGCATCGACAGCGGCGGGATGGAGATCGGCGCGCTGACCGCCTTCCTCGCCTATCTGATGCAGATCGTGATGGCCGTCATGATGGCCACCTTCATGTTCATGATGGTGCCGCGGGCCGAGGTGTGCGCGGAGCGCATCGAGGAGGTCCTCTCGACCGAGTCCAGCGTCGTACCGCCGTCCCGGCCGGTGACGGAGCTCGACCGGCGCGGACACCTGGAGGTCCGGGGCGCCGACTTCCGGTATCCGGGTGCGGAGGAACCGGTCCTCACCGACGTCGCCCTGGTCGCCCGCCCCGGCGAGACCACGGCCGTCATCGGCTCCACCGGCAGCGGCAAGTCGACCCTCCTCGGACTCGTCCCCCGCCTCTTCGACGCCACCGGCGGCACAGTCCTCGTCGACGGCGTCGACGTCCGCGAACTCGACCCCCGACTCATGGCCAAAACCGTCGGCCTCGTCCCCCAGAAGCCCTACCTCTTCTCCGGAACCGTCGCCACCAACCTCCGCTACGGCAAACCCGACGCCACCGACGACGAACTCTGGCACGCCCTCGAAGTCGCCCAGGCCGCCGACTTCGTACGACAGCTGGAAGCCGGGCTCAACGCCCCCATCGCGCAGGGCGGCACCAACGTCTCCGGCGGCCAGCGGCAACGGATCGCCATCGCGCGGACCCTGGTGCAGCGGCCGGAGATCTACCTCTTCGACGACTCCTTCTCCGCGCTCGACTACGAGACGGACGCCCTGCTCCGGGCCGCGCTGGCCCGGGAGACGGCGGACTCGACCGTGGTGATCGTCGCCCAGCGCGTCTCCACCATCCGGGACGCCGACCGGATCGTCGTCCTCGACGAGGGCCGGGTCGTGGGCACCGGACGGCACCGGGAACTGATGGCGGACAACGAGACGTACCGGGAGATCGTGCTCTCCCAGCTGACCGAGGCGGAGGCAGCCTGATGGCCGGTCCTGGCGGACGCATGATGGCCGGTGGCGGCCCCGACCAACGGTCGATGGACTTCAAGGGCTCGGGCAAGCGGCTGCTGAGGCAGCTGGCGCCCGAGCGCGGCACGCTCTGGGTGATGCTCTTCGCCGGTGTGCTGTCGGTGGCGGCCTCCGTGGTCGGCCCGAAGATCCTCGGCAAGGCGACCGACCTCGTCTTCGCGGGCGTCGTCGGCCGGCAGATCGAGAGCGGGACGAAGGCGGAGGCGATCGCGGGGCTGCGCGCCTCGGGCGACGACGGCATGGCGGACATGCTGTCCGGGGTCGACTTCACGCCGGGTCAGGGCATCGACTTCGCCGCGGTCGGCGAGGTGCTGCTCGTGGTCCTCGGGGTGTACGTGGCGGCGGGCCTGCTCATGCTGGTCTCCACCCGCATGTCGATCAAGGTGATCAACCGGACGGTCTACCGGATGCGGGAGGACGTCCAGACGAAGCTGGCGCGCCTGCCCCTGTCGTACTTCGACAAGGCGAAGCGCGGCGAGGTGCTGTCCCGGGCGACCAACGACATCGACAACATCTCGCAGACGCTCCAGCAGTCGATGGGCCAGCTGATCAACTCGCTGCTCACCATCGTCGGCGTCCTCGGCATGATGTTCTGGATCTCGCCGCTGCTCGCCCTGGTGGCGCTCGTGACGGTGCCGGTGTCGGTGTTCGTCGCGGCGAAGATCGGCAAGCGGTCGCAGCCGCACTTCGTCCAGCAGTGGAAGTCCACGGGCACGCTCAACGCGCACGTGGAGGAGATGTACACCGGGCACACCCTGGTGAAGGTCTTCGGCCGGCAGGAGGAGTCCGCGCGGGACTTCCGCGAGCAGAACGAGGCCCTCTACGAGGCCGGGTTCAAGGCGCAGTTCAACAGCGGTGTGATGCAGCCGGTGATGGTGTTCCTCTCGAACATCAACTACGTCCTGGTGGCCGTCGTCGGCGGTCTGAAGGTGGCGAGCGGCACGCTCTCCATCGGTGACGTGCAGGCGTTCATCCAGTACTCGCGCCAGTTCTCGATGCCGCTGACGCAGGTCGCGTCGATGGCGAACCTGGTGCAGTCGGGCGTCGCCTCCGCCGAGCGGATCTTCGAGCTGCTCGACGCCGAGGAGCAGGCGCCGGACACCCCGGCCGACGAGCTGGGGACGTCCCCGGCCGACCGCAGGGGGACGGCCGACCTCAAGGGCAAGGTCGCCCTGGAGGACGTCTCCTTCCGCTACGAGGCCGACAAGCCGCTCATCGAGGACCTGTCGCTCACCGTCGAACCGGGCCAGACGGTCGCCATCGTCGGCCCCACCGGCGCCGGCAAGACGACGCTGGTGAACCTCCTCATGCGGTTCTACGAGGTGACCGGCGGCCGGATCACCCTGGACGGGGTGGACATCACCCGGATGACCCGCGAGGAGCTGCGGACCGGCATCGGCATGGTCCTCCAGGACACCTGGCTCTTCGGCGGCACCATCGCGGAGAACATCGCGTACGGCGCCACCCGCGAGGTGACCCGGGAGGAGGTCGAGGAGGCCGCGCGGGCCGCGCACGCCGACCGGTTCGTCCGCACCCTGCCCGACGGCTACGACACGGTCATCGACGACGACGGGGCGGGGGTCAGCGCGGGCGAGAAGCAGCTGATCACCATCGCCCGGGCGTTCCTGTCCGACCCGGTGATCCTCGTCCTCGACGAAGCCACCAGCTCCGTCGACACCCGCACCGAGGTGCTCATCCAGAAGGCGATGGCCCGTCTCGCCCACGGCCGCACCTCCTTCGTGATCGCGCACCGGCTCTCCACCATCCGGGACGCGGACGTGATCCTGGTGATGGAGAACGGCTCGATCGTCGAACAGGGCACCCACACCGAGCTGTTGGCGGCCGGCGGGGCCTATGCCCGGCTGTACGCCGCGCAGTTCGCGCGGGCGGTGGCGGAAGTCGACTGACCCGGCGTGTGGCCCATGCCGCACGATGTGCGGCATGGGTCATACGGCGACGCCGTCGCCTTCGGGGAGTTCATCCGGAAGTCGGGCGGCTGGAAGTTCGCGGGGATCGGTCAGGGGTACGCCTCCGGGCTCGCCGGGCTCGTGAGGCGTCGTCCGCGACGGTCACGGGCGACGGCGACCAGGTGGTCACCGTGGCTTCGACGCCGACGGCCCGTGGACGCTCGCGGTCGACGAGCTCGACTAGTCGAGGTAGCCGCGCAGCTGGTCGGCGTAGGCGTGGTCCCGCAGTTTGGTGAGGGTCTTGGACTCGATCTGGCGGATGCGTTCGCGCGTCACGCCGAAGATGCGTCCTATCTCCTCCAGGGTGCGGGGCCGGCCGTCGTCGAGGCCGTAGCGGAGCTGGACGACCTTCCGTTCGCGTTCGCCGAGGGTGGAGAGGACGTCCTCCAGGTGGCGGCGGAGCAGCAGGAAGGCGGCGGACTCGACGGGTGAGGCGGCGTCGCCGTCCTCGATGAGGTCGCCGAGGGCGACGTCGTCCTCCTCGCCGACGGGGGCGTGCAGGGAGACCGGTTCCTGGGCGAGGCGCAGGACCTCGCCGACCCGTTCGGGGGCCAGGTCCAGCTGGGCGGCGACCTCCTCGGCGGTGGGTTCGTAGCCGCGTTCCTGGAGCATGCGGCGCTGGACGCGGATGACCCGGTTGATGAGTTCGACGACGTGCACGGGGACGCGGATGGTCCGGGCCTGGTCGGCGAGGGCCCGGGACATGGCCTGGCGGATCCACCAGGTGGCGTAGGTGGAGAACTTGTAGCCGCGGGCGTAGTCGAACTTCTCGACGGCCCGGATGAGGCCGAGGTTCCCCTCCTGGACGAGGTCGAGCATGGTGAGGCCGCGGCCCACGTACCGCTTGGCGACGGAGACGACGAGGCGGAGGTTGGCCTCGATCAGCTTCCGCTTGGCGATCCGGCCGAGGACGACGATCCGGTCCAGGTCGCCCGCCAGCCGGGAGTCCAGGTCGGGGGTACTGGCGAGCTTCTCCTCGGCGAAGAGCCCGGCCTCGACGCGGCGGGCGAGTTCGACCTCCTCCTCGGCGGTGAGCAGCGGGATGCGGCCGATCTCGCGGAGGTACTGGCGGAAGAGGTCGGAGGAGGGCCCGTTGCCGCCGAGGTCGGTCCTGCGCCGCTGGACCGGGACCTCGGGGCGTTCGGCCTGCTCGTCCGGTTCGGTGGTCTGGATCTCGGTCTGCACGGCGGGCGACCTCCAGGTGGGGCGGAACGGCACCGTCGTCCAGTGTGGGGTACGACACATCGCCGCCACGAGGGGCGTGCGGTGACTTTTTGAATCCGGACCGTGACCGACGGTCAGAGTGCGGCGGCGCCGTTGTTCCGCAGGGACTGCCCGTACTGGGTGAGCACCCACAGCTCGTTCTGGACGGCCGTGTGCTGTTCCGGGTCGCCGTGGGCGCCGAGCCGGGCCAGGGTGCCCTGGACGTCGCGGATGCGGCGGTCGACGGCGCGGAGCCGGACGGTGACGAGCTGGTCGCCGGCGTATGCCTCGTCGACGTTCTTGGCGAAGATCGTCTCGACGGCGAGTTCGGTGACGAGGGCGCGGACCGTGTCGTTCGGGGCGGCCTCGCGGACGGTGGCGAGGTAGTCGGAGGGGGCGCCGGTGGCGCCGCCCGCGTCCTGGACGCACTGGCGTACGGCGGCGTACGGCGGGGCGGTGAACTCGTCGATGCCGTACGCGTCGAAGGCCGGGGAGACCAGTTCGGGGCGCTGGAGGGCGAGCTTGAGCAGTTCGCGCTCGGTGCGGTGGGCGGGGCTGCGCAGGTTGAGCGCGGGCCCGGAGGGGGCGGCCGTCGGGGCCGGGGTGTCGTAGCCGCGCTGCGGGGCCGGCTGCGCCGGGCCCTTGCCGCCGCGGTCGCGGGCCCAACGGGCGAGCTGGGCGACCCGCTTGACGACGAACTGGGTGTCGAGGATGCCGAGCATGCCGGCGAGCTGGACGGCGACCTCGTGCTGGGCGCCGATGTTCTTGATGCGGGCGACGACGGGGGCGGCCTCGTCGAGGGCGGCGGCGCGGCCGGCCGGGGTCTCCAGGTCGTAGCGCTTCACGATCTGGCGGAGCGCGAACTCGAAGAGGGGGGTGCGGGGCTCGGCCAGCTCCGCGACGGCGGCGTCGCCCTTGGCGAGCCGCAGGTCGCAGGGGTCCATGCCGTCGGGGGCGATGGCGATGTACGTCTCGGCGGCGAACTTCTGGTCGTCCTCGAAGGCGCGCAGGGCGGCCTTCTGGCCGGCGGCGTCGCCGTCGAAGGTGAAGATGACCCGGGCCGAGCCGTTGTCCATGAGGAGGCGGCGGAGGATCTTGATGTGGTCGCCGCCGAAGGCGGTGCCGCAGGTGGCGATGGCGGTGGTGACGCCGGCGAGGTGGCAGGCCATGACGTCGGTGTAGCCCTCGACGACGACGGCCCGGCTGACCTTGGCGATGTCCTTCTTGGCCAGGTCGATGCCGTACAGCACCTGGGACTTCTTGTAGATCGGCGTCTCGGGCGTGTTGAGGTACTTGGGGCCGTTGTCGTCGTCGCGGAGCTTGCGCGCGCCGAAGCCGACGACCTCGCCGCCGACGTCCCTGATCGGCCACATGAGGCGGCCGCGGAAGCGGTCGATGGGGCCGCGGCGGCCCTCCTGGGAGAGGCCGGAGACGGTCAGTTCCTTGTCGGAGAAGCCCTTGCCGCGCAGGAAGCGGGTGAGGTGGTCCCAGCCGGCCGGGGAGTACCCGACGCCGAAGTGCTCGGCGGCGGCCTGGTCGAAGCCGCGCTCGGCGAGGAACTTCCGGCCGATCTCGGCCTCGGCCGAGCCGAGTTGGTCGACGTAGAACTGGGCGGCGGCCTTGTGCGCCTCGACGAGGCGGATGCGCTCCCCGCGCTGGTGGCCGGGGTTGTAGCCGCCCTCCTCGTACCGCAGGGTGATGCCCGCCTTCGCGGCGAGACGCTCGACCGTCTCCGAGAAGGAGAGGTGGTCGATCTTCATCACGAAGGCGATGGTGTCGCCGCCCTCCTGGCAGCCGAAGCAGTGGAAGAGTCCCTTGCCCGGGCTGACCTGGAAGGAGGGCGACTTCTCGTCGTGGAAGGGGCAGAGCCCCTTGAGGTTTCCGCCGCCCGCGTTGCGCAACTGGAGGTACTCGGACACGACGGCGTCGATCGGGACCGCGTCCCGTACCGCCTTCACGTCGTCATCGTTGATCCTGCCTGCCACGCATGAAGTCTACGGGGACGCGGAGGGTGTCAGAGGAGTGTCTCCAGGGGGACGGAGGGGTCGGCGAGGGCCTCGGGGTCCACGGCCGTACGGGAGCGGATGAGGTCCTGGATGGGCTCTGTGACGTCCCACACATTCACGTTCATGCCGGCCAGGACCCGGCCCTCCTTCAGCCAGAAGGCGATGAACTCGCGCTTGCCTGTGTCGCCGCGCACCACGACCTGGTCGTACGTGCCGGGGGGTGCCCAGCCCGAGTACTCCATGCCCAGGTCGTACTGGTCGGAGAAGAAGTAGGGGACGCGGTCGTACGAGACGTGCTGCCCCAGCATGGCGCGGGCGGCGGCCGGGCCGCCGTTGAGGGCGTTGGCCCAGTGCTCGACCCGGAGCCGGGTGTGCAGGCGCGGGTGGAGGGCGGCGGCCACGTCCCCGGCGGCGTAGATGTCGGGGTCGGAGGTGCGCAGCGACTCGTCGACGGCGATGCCGCCGCCGTCGGCGCGGTCGACGAGCGCGAGCCCGGAGTTCTCGGCGAGGGCGGTACGGGGGGCGGCGCCGATCGCCGCGAGCACGGCGTGCGCCGGGTGCTCCTCGCCGTCGTCGGTGCGGACGGCGAGGACCATGCCGTCCTGGCCGACGATCTCGGTGAGCCGGACGCCGAAGTGGAAGCGGACGCCGTGGTCGGTGTGCAGGTCGGCGAAGAGCTGGCCGAGCTCGGGGCCGAGGACCCGGTGGAGCGGGGTCGGGTCGGCCTCGACGACGGTGACCTCGGCGCCGTAGCCGCGGGCCGCCGCGGCGACCTCCAGGCCGATCCAGCCGCCGCCGGCGATCACCAGGTGGCCGTTGTCCCGGCCGAGGCCGGCGAGGACCTGGCGGAGCCGGTCGGCGTGGGCGAGCCGGCGCAGGTGGTGCACGCCGGCGAGTCCGGTGCCGGGGACGTCGAGGCGGCGCGGCTCGGCGCCGGTGGCGAGGAGCAGCTTGTCGTAGCGGATGACGGTGCCGTCGCCGAGGCGCACCGTGCGGGCGTCGCGGTCGACGGCCGTGACGGACTGGCCGAGGTGCAGCTCGATGTCGTGCGCCGCGTACCAGGCGGCCTCGTGGACGAAGACGCCGTCGCGCTCCTTGGCGCCGGTGAGGTAGCCCTTCGAGAGCGGTGGGCGCTCGTAGGGGTGGTCGCGTTCGTCGCCGATGAGGATCACCCGGCCGTTGAACCCCTCGGCGCGCAGGGTCTCCGCCGCTTTGGCCCCGGCCAGGCCCCCGCCGACGATGACAAAGGTCTGATCTGCGTCGACCACGTCGTTTCCTCCTCTTTGCGACCGCTTCCAACCTACGCCCCCCGGCGTTCGTCGGGCCGTTCCGGCTCGGGGCGTGCATGCGAGCGTCCCGCACGGAGGGGGGTGAGGGAAGAGGACCTACGCCCGGTGGCGGCGGAGGTGGGCGTGGAGGGCCCGGGCGGAGGCGTCGGTGAGGTTGGCGATCTGGTCGACGATGACGCGCTTGCGGGCGCGGTCGTCGCCCGCCGTGTCGAACGCCGCGCGGAACTGCGGTTCGAGGCCGTCGGGGGCGCGGACGACGAGGGCCTCGGCGAGTTCGGCGACGACGATGCGCTGGTCGGCGCGGAGAGCCTCCTGCTCGGCGCGCTGCATCACGTACCGGTCGGCGACGGCCTTGAGGACCGCGCACTCGTTGCGCGCCTCGCGGGGGACGACGAGTTCGGCGGCGTAACGGGTGAGGCGGCCGGAGCCGTACCGCCCGCGGGTGGCGCCCTCGGCGGCGAGGCAGAAGCGGCCGATGAGCTGGCTGCTGGCGTCCTTCAGACGGGCCTGGGCGACGGCCGATCCGTCGTAGCCGTGCGGCCACCACTCCTGGTCGACGAGCCGGTCGAGGGCGTCGGCGAGTTCCTGCGGGTCGGTGTCCTCGGGGACGTAGCGGCCGATGGCGACCGCGAAGACGTCGGCGCGCTCGGGCTCGGCGAAGAGGAGGTTGGGGTCGATGTGCCCGGCGTGCAGGCCGTCCTCGAAGTCGTGGACCGAGTAGGCCACGTCGTCGGACCAGTCCATCACCTGGGCCTCGAAGCACTTGCGGTGGCCCGGGGCGCCCTGCCGGACCCAGGCGAAGACGGGCAGGTCGTCCTCGTACACGCCGAACTTGGGCGAGCCGGGGTCCTCGGGGTGACCGCCGCGCGCCCAGGGGTACTTGGTGGCCGCGTCCAGGGCGGCCCGGGTGAGGTTGAGGCCGACGCTGACCAGCTCCCCGTCGGCGTCCTTGACGAAGCGCTTGGGCTCGATGCGGGTGAGGAGGCGGAGCGACTGGGCGTTGCCCTCGAAGCCGCCGCAGTCCTTGGCGACGTCGTTGAGCGCCTGCTCGCCGTTGTGCCCGAACGGCGGGTGGCCCATGTCGTGGGAGAGGCAGGCCGCCTCGACGAGGTCGGGATCGCAGCCGAGGGCGGCGCCCAGCTCCCGCCCGACCTGCGCGCACTCCAGGGAGTGCGTGAGCCGGGTACGGGGACTGGCGTCCCAGGCGTGGCTGCGGGTGCCGGGGGTGACCACCTGCGTCTTCCCCGCGAGCCTGCGCAGCGCGGCGGAGTGCAGGACACGGGCCCGGTCGCGCTGGAAGGCGGTACGGCCGGGGCGTTTGTCGGGTTCGGCGGCCCAGCGCTCGGTCGCCGCGGGGTCGTAGCCGGGGGTGTCGGTGGTGGTGTCCTGTCCTGAGGTGTCCGTGATGCCTTCCATGCGTCGACGGTAACCGGAGGGACCGACAGAAGCGCTCAGACGGCGGCGAGTTCCCGCGTGTGAGTGGTGGTGCGGGCCGTGCGGGCACGGTCGTAGCGGTGCAGGACGAGCCGGGCGAGGGCCGGGTGGGCGCCGAGCGGGGCGGCGGCGATCCAGGGGGCGTGGGCGGCGGCGCGGGTGGCGAAGAGGCCGGGGGCGGTGAAGCAGGAGGCGATCGCGACGCGGTGGCGGCCCCGGGCGGCCAGGGCGCGGACGGCCTCGGGGACGGTGGGCGCGGCGGCGGAGGCGTACGCGGGGACGACCGGGACGCCGCCGAGGCGTTCGCCGAGCAGGGCGGCGATCCGGCGGATCTCGGCCCCGGACCGGGGGTCGCGGGAGCCGGCGGAGGCGAGGACGACGCCGGTGGTGCCGGAGGCCCCGTCCCCGGGCGCCCAGCCGGCGTCGGCGAGCCGGCCGGCGAGCGCCTCGACGAGCAGGGGGTGGGCGCCGAGCGGCTCGGCGACCTGGGCCCGCAGCGCCGGTACGGCGGCGACGGCGGCCGGCAGGTCGTGCGTGACGTGGTGTCCGGGGGCGAAGAGCAGGGGGACGAGTACGGCGTCCCGGCCTTCCGCGGCGACCTCCGCGAGGGTGTCGTCGAGCAGCGGCGCGTTCAGCTCGATGTGGGCGAGGCGCACGTCGAGTGCGGGGCGCAGCTCGCGGACCCGGTCGAGCAGCCGGCTCAGCGTGGCCCGCGCCCGGGGATCCCGGCTGCCGTGTCCGACGGCGACGAGGGTCGGGGCGGGTGCGGCCGGGGCGGGGGTGGCGGTGACGAGCCCGGTGCGGCTCTGTCCGGCGAGGGTGGTGACGTTCATCGGTGGGCGTGCCTCCTCGACGTTCTTCCGCTGTGGACGGCCGTCCGGACGCACCTGGGCGAGCTGCGCCCCGAGCTGTCCGGCGATCCTTCCCGGCAGCCCGGCGGCGCCGGCGAACGTACTGTCCGGCTCCGTCATGCACCGATCGTGACGGCGGCACGTTGCCGTCCCGTTGCGTGGGGGTCACGACTGTTTGCCGTGGCCTCACCGACGCGGTGCGGGCCGTGTCAGGGGCTTGGCGGCCCCGGCCCGGGGGCTTCGCGCGCTTGGCGCCGTCGGGCCGGGGCGGCGTGAACGCCCGGAGCCCTTACTCCGCCGGGCTCCACACGTATCGGACGTCCGGCTCGCGCTCCTCGTTGCGCCGGCCGTCGGTGTGCTCGGCGGCGACGAAGCCGTGCCGTTCGTAGAAGCGCCGCGCCGGGGCGTTGACCTGGAACGTCCACAGCGCCAGCCCGTCCGTACGGCGCTCCTTGGCCAGCTCCACGAGACGGTCGCCGATGCCCCGGCCACGCCACGGCGGGTCGATGTAGAGCTGGTCCAGGTCCTCGCCGTCCAGCACCATCATGGCGACGACCGAGTCGTCGACCGTCGCCACCCAGGTCTCCAGGCCGGGGACGACGATCTCCCGGAGCCAGTAGCGGACCTCGTCGTCCGTATGAGCCCGGCGCACGTCCGGGAGCGCCGCCGTGTACGAACGCAGCCACACGTCGGCCACGGCGGCGGCGTCGGAGTCGACCGCACGGCGGATGACACAGTTGTCGATCTTCATGGCCCGGATCGTACGGGCCCGCCCGCTTCTCCCTCTCCTCTTTTTTCCTTCCGAATCACGGAATATCTTTTCCGCTATGAGAATGTCCCCGCCCGCGCTCCCCCGGCGCGCCGCCGCCGAGTTCATCGGCACCGCCGCCCTCGTCGCCGTCGTCGTCGGCTCCGGCATCCGCGCCGACTCCCTGAGCCAGGACGTCGGCGTCCGGCTGCTGGCCAACGCCGCCGCGTCCGCCCTCGGCCTCGGCCTGCTCATCGCCCTGATCGGCCCGCTCTCCGGAGCGCACTTCAACCCCGTCGTGACGCTCTCCGAGTGGTGGTCGCGGCGCCCCGAGCGCGGGGGGCGCGAGGCCCTCGCCTACATCGCCGCCCAGCTCGCCGGGGCCGTCGCCGGCGCCGTGCTCGCCGAGGCGATGTTCGGGCGGGCGCCCGGCGCCTGGGCCACCGAGCCGCGCTCGGCGCCGCACCTGCTGCTCGGGGAGGCCGTCGCCACCGCCGGGCTCGTCCTCGTCGTGCAGGGCCTGCGCCGCATCGGCCGCCTGGGCCTCGCCCCGGTCGCCGTCGCGGGGTACATCGGCGCGGCGATCTGGTTCACCTCCTCCGGCTCCTTCGCCAACCCGGCGGCCACGGTCGGCCGCGCGTTCTCCGACTCGTTCACCGGCATCGCCCCCGCGTCGGTGCCCGCCTTCGCCGCGGCGCAGCTGCTGGGCATGCTGCTCGGCCTGGTCCTGGCCGGTGTGTTGTACGGAACACACCGGCCCTCCGGTGAACCGAACGCCTCCGACGCGCGTCGGACGGGGTGACAGTCCCTCACCGATCCGCATCCCACGGAGGCCCCGCATGCCGGCACGGCTCACCCGGCTGATCCCCCGCACCACCCGGGCCCGCCGCCGCACCGTCCAGGCCGTGATGCTGGGCGCCGTCCTCGCGCTCCTGCCCGTCACCTGGATGCACACCGCCGCCGCCGGGAAGCTCCGTACCACCGCCGACGTGCCCGCCCGGGACGTCGCCGTCGTCTTCGGCGCCGGCCTGTGGAAGGGACGCCCCACCCCGTACCTCGCGCACCGGCTCGACACGGCCGCCGAGCTGTACCGGACGGGCAAGGTGCGGGTCCTGCTCGTCACCGGGGACAACAGCAGGACCGCATACGACGAGCCGAGCGCGATGCGCGCCTACCTCACCGCCCGCGGGGTGCCGGACGGCCGGATCGTCAGCGACTACGCGGGCTTCGACACCTGGGACTCCTGCGTCCGGGCGCGGAAGGTCTTCGGCGTGGACCGGGCCGTCCTCGTCACCCAGGACTTCCACATCAAGCGGGCCGTCGCGCTGTGCGGCCGGGCGGGCGTCGACGCGTACGGCGTCGGGGTCGCCGAACCCCACGACCGCACCTGGTACTTCGGCACCACCCGGGAGCTCTTCGCGGCGGGCAAGGCGGCCCTCGACGCGGGTCTGCGCCCCGACCCGCACTTCCTGGGCCCGGCGGAGAGGGGCGTCACGGAGGCGCTGGCCTCGGCCGGGGCCGGGGCGCCGGCCTCACCTCGCGACCGGCCGCGAACGGAGCGGAGAGCACCGCGCCCGTAATACGCGGCGCGGCCCGGCGTAACACGCCGGACGCATGCTGGCCGCATGTCCGACGCCACCACGGTCCCCACCCACTGCCCCTACTGCGCCCTGCAGTGCGGCATGTCGCTCCGCCCCACCGGCAACCCGGAGCTGCCCGCCGAGGTGGTCGAGCGGACCGAGTTCCCCGTCAACCGGGGCGCGCTGTGCGGCAAGGGCCGCACCGCCCCCTCCGTACTCTCCTCCCGGGTCAGGCTCACCGAGCCCCTGGTCCGATGCCCTGACACGGGGGCCCTGCGGCCCGCGACCTGGGAGGAGGCGCTCGCCGCCGTCGCCGACGGGCTGCGCCGGACCCGCGCCGACCACGGTCCCGATGCCGTGGGGGTCTTCGGCGGCGGCGGTCTCACCAACGAGAAGGCGTACACGCTGGGCAAGTTCGCCCGGCTCGTCCTCGCCACCTCGCAGATCGACTACAACGGCCGCTTCTGCATGTCGTCCGCGGCCGCCGCGCACCAGCGGGCCTTCGGCCTCGACCGGGGACTGCCCTTCCCCCTGGAGGACATCCCGAAGACCGGCTGTGTGATCCTCGTCGGCTCCAACCTCGCCGAGACCATGCCGCCCGCCCTGCGCTACCTCACCGAACTGAGGGAGAACGGCGGCAAGCTGATCGTCGTCGACCCGCGCCGCACCCGCACCGCCGAACAGGCCGACCTGCACCTCGCCCCGCGCCCCGGCACCGACCTGGCGCTCGCCCTCGGCATGCTCCACCTCGTGGTGGCGGAGGGCCGGGTGGACGAGGAGTTCGTCGAGGAGCGCACCGACGGCTGGGCGGCGGCCCGCGCCGGGGCGATGGCGCACTGGCCCGAGCAGGTCGAACGGATCACCGGGGTGTCCGTGCCGCAGCTGCGCGAGGCGGTCGCGATGTTCTGCGACGCCGAGAACGCCATGGTGCTGACCGCGCGCGGCCCCGAGCAGCAGTCCAAGGGCACCGACACCGTCGGCGCCTGGATCAACCTCTGCCTGGCCACCGGCCGGGCCGGCCGGCCGCTCAGCGGCTACGGCTGCCTCACCGGCCAGGGCAACGGCCAGGGCGGCCGCGAGCACGGCCAGAAGGCCGACCAGCTGCCCGGCTACCGCAAGCTCGACGACCCGGCCGCACGCGCGCACGTCGCCGGGGTCTGGGGCGTCCCGCCGGAATCGCTGCCGGGGCCGGGGCGGAGCGCGTACGAGCTCCTCGACGCGCTCGGCGGCGAGGTGAAGGCGCTGCTGCTCATGGGCTCCAACCCGGTGGTCTCCGCGCCGCACGCCGCGCACGTCGAGGGGCGGCTGCGGTCGCTCGACTTCCTCGCCGTCGCCGACGTGGTGCTCTCCGAGACCGCCGCACTCGCCGATGTCGTCCTGCCCGTGACCCAGTGGGCGGAGGAGACCGGCACCATGACGAACCTGGAGGGCCGGGTGCTGCTGCGCCGCCGCGCCCTCACCCCGCCGGAGGGGGTGCGCAGCGATCTGGAGGTGCTGCACGCGCTGGCCGGGCTGCTCGGCTGGGAGAAGGGCTTCCCGGCCGACCCGGAGGAGGTCTTCGACGAGCTGCGCCGCGCCTCGGCGGGCGGCCCCGCCGACTACGCGGGCATCAGCTACCGCCGGATCGAGGAGGAGCAGGGCGTCTTCTGGCCCTGCCCGGACGACGGCCACGCGGGCAGCCCCCGGCTCTTCCTGGACCGGTTCGCGACTCCCGACGGGCGGGCCCGGTTCGTGCCGGTGGTGCAGCGGGCGGCGGCCGAGGAGACGGACGCCGACTACCCGGTGGTGCTGACCACCGGCCGGGTGGTGTCGCAGTACCAGTCGGGCGCGCAGACCCGGCGGGTCGACGAGCTGAACGCGGCGGCGCCGGGTCCCTTCGTGGAGCTCCACCCGCGGCTCGCGGAGCGGCTCGGGGTGGCCGAGGGCGAGCGGCTCGCGGTGGTCTCGCGGCGCGGCCGGGCCGTCGCGCCGGCCCGGATCACGGCGGCGATCCGGCAGGACACCGTCTTCATGCCGTTCCACTGGGCGGGCGAGGGCCGGGCGAACACGCTGGTGAACCCGGCGCTGGACCCGGTCTCGCGGATGCCCGAGTTCAAGGTGTGCGCGGTGCGTCTGGAGCCGGTCGCCCCGGGGGACGCTACGGCCGACTGAACCAGTCGCCGCTCTCGATGACCGGGCCGAGGGGCGCGTCCGGCGCCGCCAGGAACACCCACGCGGACACCAGCGCCCCGTCCCGTACCCGGACCACGTCCTTCGCCACCCGCTCGTAGCCGACGGGCAGCTCAAGGCGGTCGAGGAGGCCGAAGAGTTCGCCGTAGGAGCCGGGCGCGGGGGTGAGCAGGGTGCCGACTACGCGGCCCCCGTCCGCCGGGACGACGTACGGATAGCCGGGCCCGTCGTGCAGGACCGCCCCGTGCAGCACGGCGTCCGCCTCGGTGCCGATCCGGCCGGCGAGGAACCGGTCGTGGTTGTACGCGCCGGGGCGCAGCGTGCCGTACACGAAGAACGGCAGCTCGTCGTCCGCCGGGCCCGCGATCTCCTGGGCCGCCGCGGTCTCGTCCTCGACCCAGCGGGCGTAGCCCTCGCTGACGCGGGTCACCCGGGTGGCGAGGACCTCCGGCGTCTCGTAGTCGTGGGCGGCGAGGAGGTGGGCCTCCAGGGCCGGGTAGCGGGCCTCGGTGGTCTTGAACTCCACCTGCCACTCCTCGGCGGTCTCGATCGCGTGCTGCCAGTGGTAGACGGAGGTGACGGGCCCCGAGATCTGCGCACAGGCGGCGACCCGGGCCTCGACGGCGCCGCGCGCCAGGGCGTCGGCCTTGGCGCGCGCGTCGGTGGTGGTGCGGACGGTGACGATCACGTCTCCACCGTACGGGCGAACTGGGCGGCGTGCAGCCGGGCGTAGGCGCCCTGGGCGGCGAGGAGTTCCTCGTGGGTGCCCTGTTCGGCGATCGAGCCGCTCTCCATCACCAGGATGGTGTCGGCGTCCCGGATCGTGGAGAGCCGGTGGGCGACGACGAAGCTGGTGCGGCCCGCGCGCAGCGAGGCCATGGCCTGCTGGACGAGGAGCTCGGTGCGGGTGTCGACGGAGCTGGTGGCCTCGTCGAGGACGAGGATCACCGGGTCGGAGAGGAAGGCGCGGGCGAGGGTGACCAGCTGCTTCTCGCCGGCGCTGAGGCCGCCGCCGTCCTCGTCGAGGACGGTGTCGTAGCCGTCGGGCAGGGTGCGGACGAACCGGTCGGCGTGCGCGGCCCGCGCGGCCTCGACGATCCGCTCCCGGGAGACCTCGCCGGGCACTCCGTAGGCGATGTTGTCGGCGATGGTGCCGCCGAAGAGCCAGGTGTCCTGGAGGACCATGCCGGTGGCGGAGCGCAGCTCCTCGCGGGTCATCGCGGCGGTGTCGACGCCGTCGAGGGTGATCCGGCCGCCCGTCACCTCGTGGAACCGCATGAGGAGGTTGACCAGCGTCGTCTTGCCGGCGCCGGTGGGGCCGACGATGGCGACGGTCCGGCCGGGTTCGACGGTGAGCGACAGGTCCTCGATGAGCGGCTTGCCGTCCTCGTAGCGGAAGGCGACCTTCTCGAAGGAGACCCGGCCGCGGAGTTCGGCGGGCCGGACGGGCTCCGCCGGCTCCGGGGACTCCTCCTCCGCGTCGAGGAGGTCGAAGACCCGCTCGGCGGAGGCCACGCCGGACTGGAGGAGGTTGGCCATGGCGGCGACCTGGGTGACGGGGCCGTTGAAGTCGTACGAGTACTGGATGAACGCCTGCACGTCGCCGACGGTCAGGGTGCCGCTCGCCACCCGCAGTCCGCCGACGACGGCGACGGCGACGTAGGTGAGGTTGCCGGCGAGGGTCAGGGCGGGCTGGATGAAGCCGGAGACGAACTGGGCGCGGAAGCTCGCCCGGTACAGCTCCTCGCCGAGCTCGTCGAAGCGGCGTACGGCCTCGTCGCGGCGGCCGAAGGCGACGACCTCGGTGTGACCGGTGATCATCTCCTCGACGTGGCTGCCGAGCCGGCCGGTGACGGCCCACTGCCGCACGAACTGCGGCTGCGCGCGGCGGCCGATGAGGGCGGCGACGGCGACCGAGACGGGCACGGTGGCGAGGGCGACGAGGGCGAGGACCGGGGAGATCCAGAACATCATCACGAGGACGCCGACCAGGGTGAGCAGGGCGCGCGTCATCTGGCTGAATGCCTGCTGGAGGGTCTGGGTGATGTTGTCGATGTCGTTGGTGGTGCGGGAGAGGACCTCGCCGCGCGGCTGCCCGTCGAGGTAGGTGAGGGGCAGCTTCGCCAGTTTGTGCTGGGCCTGTTCGCGGAGCCGGTGCCCGGCCCGCTGGACGACGGTGGTGGCGATCCGCAGCTGGACCCAGGTGAGGGCGGACGAGCCGGTGACGACGGCGACGGAGAGGGCGAGGATCCGGCCGACGGCCGCGAAGTCGACGCCGGCGGGGCCGGTGGCCCCGGTGACGACGAGGTCGGTGGCGCGGCCGAGGAGGAGGGGGCCGAGGACGGAGAGGGAGACGGCGGCGGCGCCCGCGGCGAGGACGGCGAGCAGCCGCGCCCGGTCGGGGGTGAGGGTGCGCAGCAGGCGGAGGCCGGAGGAGCGGAACGAGAGGGAGCGTTCGAGGGAGGGGGTGGTGAGGCCGGGGCCGCGCTGGGGCGGGGGGCCGGTGCGGGCGGGAGCGGTGGCGGCGCCGGTGGCGCGGGGCGCGGTCGCCGTGCTCATGCGGCTTCCTCCTCGGTGAGCTGGGAGAGGACGATCTCCCGGTAGGTGGCGTTGTCCCGCATGAGGGACGTGTGGGTACCGGTGCCGACGGTCCGGCCCCGGTCGAGGACGACGATGTGGTCGGCGTGCCGGATGGTGGAGACGCGCTGGGCGACGATCACCACGGTCGCGTCGGCCGTCTCCTCGCGGAGGGCGGCGCGGAGCAGGGCGTCCGTCCGCGGGTCGAGGGCGGAGAAGGAGTCGTCGAAGAGGTAGAGGCGGGGGCGGGCGACGAGGACGCGGGCGATGGCGATCCGTTGCCGCTGGCCGCCGGACAGGTTGGTGCCGCCCTGGGAGACGGGTGCGTCGAGCCCGTCGTCGAGCTGTCGTACGAAGTCGGCGGCCTGGGCGACTTCGAGGGCGTGCCAGAGTTCGTCGTCGGTGGCGTCGGGTTTGCCGTAGCGGAGGTTGGTGGCGACGGTTCCGGAGAAGAGGTAGGGCTTCTGGGGGACGAGGCCGACGGTTCTGGCCATGAGTCGGGGGTCGAGTTCGCGGACGTCGACGCCGTCGACGAGGACTGTGCCGCCGGTGGCGTCGAAGAGGCGGGGGACGAGTCCGAGGAGGGTCGACTTGCCGCTGCCGGTGGAGCCGATGACGGCCGTGGTCTCGCCGGGGCGGGCGACCAGGGCGACGTCGGTGAGGACCGGTTCCTCCGCACCCGGATACCGGAAGGCCACGCCGTCGACGTCCAGCCTGCCGTCGCCGTGGAGGACGCGGACGGGGCGTGCGGGCGGGGCGACGGAGGGACGGGTGCCGAGGACCTCGCGGACGCGTTCGGCCCCGGCCTCGGCCCGCGGCATGTGCATCAGGAGGAAGAGGACCATCATCACGGACATCGAGGTCTGGAGGAGGTAGCCGAGGAAGGCGAAGAGCCCGCCGGGCTGGAGGTCGCCGGAGTCGATGCGGTGGGCGCCGACGTACACGAGGGCGACGGTGGTGAGCTGCCAGACGACGAGCACCGTGGGGAACATCAGGGCCTGGAGCCGGCCGGCCCGGAGGCCGACGGAGAACAGCTCGTCGTTGGCGGCGGCGAAGCGTTCCCGCTCGTGCCGGTCGCGGACGAAGGCGCGGACCACGCGGACGCCGGTGATCTGCTCGCGCAGCACCCGGTTGGCGCGGTCGACGCGTTGCTGCATGCCGCGGAAGAGGGGGCGCATCCGCAGGACGACGGCGCCGACCGCCCCCGTCATCACGGGCACGAAGAGGAGCAGGACGAGGGCGAGCGGCACGTCCTGGCGCAGGGCCATGACGATCCCGCCGACGCACAGCAGCGGTGCGGCGACCAGCATCGTCAGGGCGAGGACGGTGAACGTCTGGATCTGCTGGACGTCGTTGGTGGTGCGGGTGATGAGGGAGGCGGCGCCGAAGCGGCCCCGCTCCCGGGCGGAGAAGTCCTGGACCCGGCGGAAGACCTCGGACCGCAGGTCGCGGGCGACGCCCATGGCGATCCTGGCTCCGGTGTAGGTGGCGGCCGCGGCCGCCACCGCCTGGAGGAGGGTGACGGCGGTCATCGCGGCGCCGCCGGTGAGGACCCGGCCGGTGTCCCCGCGCAGGACGCCCTGGTCGATGACGCCGGCGTTGAGGGTGGGCAGGGCGAGCGAGGCCAGGGACTGGACGAGCTGGAGGGCGACGAGCAGGGCGAGGAGGGGGCCGTAGGGCCTGAGGCGGGGGACGAGGAGCCGCAGCAGCATGGTGGCGTGTCCTCACGAGCCGTACGGGCGGACGGACTTGGCTTCCTTGAGGGCGCGCCCCCACCAGCCGAGCTGGTCGAGGAGGGCCTTGGCCGCGCCCTCGGCGGCGGCGGGGTCCCGGTGGCGGCCGTCCTCGTCGAACTGGCCGTGGGCGTGGTGGAAGGAGACGGTGTCGCGGACGGTCACGGCGTGCATCTCGGCGAAGACCTGGCGGAGTTGCTCGACGGCCCGCAGTCCGCCGGAGATGCCGCCGTAGGAGACGAAGCCGACGGGCTTGGCCTGCCATTCGGTGTAGTGCCGGTCGACGATGTTCTTGAGGGAGGCGGGGAAGGAGTGGTTGTACTCGGGGGTGAGGACGACGAAGGCGTCGGCGCCGTCCAGGAGCGGGGAGACCTTGGCGAGTTCGGCGCGGACGGCCGGGGACGGGTCGTGGGAGAGGGAGGTCGGGAGGTCGACCTCGGCGAGGTCGACGACGGTCACGGTGAAGTCCTCCCGTTCGGCGAGCCGGGAGCGGAACCAGTCGGCGACGACGGGCCCGAAGCGGCCTTCGCGGTCGCTCGCGACGATCAGGGCGAGGGCCAGGGGGGCCGGGGCGGCGGCGGGCGCGGTGGTGTGGGTGAGGTCCATGCGGATGATCGTGGTACCTCAAGTTTGGTTGAGGTCAAGCGCCGCCTCCGGGCACTTCCCCAAGACCCTTTTCCGGGACGTACGGTGAACGCATGACGACTCCGCCCCCGCACATCGAGATCGACGGCGCCCCGGCGACCGACCCGGAGCTGCTGGCCGCCGTCATGACCGGCTTCGGCCACTTCACGGCCATGCAGGTACGGGACGGCCGGGTGAAGGGACTCGACCTGCACCTCGCCCGCCTCGACCGCTCCACCCGCGAGCTCTTCGGCCGGGAGCTGGCGGGCAAGCGGGTCCGTGCCCTGGCCGCCGGCGCCCTGGAGACGGCCGGGCAGCGGGACGCCTCGCTGCGGGTGTACGTGTACCCGGGCGTCCGCGTCGCGGTGACCGTCGCCCCGCCCGCCCCGGACGGCCCCGGCGCCCCGCAGCGGCTGACCGCCGCCGAGTACTGGCGCCCGGCACCGCACATCAAGCACCTGGGCGGCTTCGGCCAGAGCTACCACCGCGAGGCCGCCGTGCGCGCCGGCTTCGACGAGGCCGTGCTGACCTCCCCGTACGGCGAGATCGCCGAGGGCGCCGTCACCAACATCGCCTTCTGGGACGGGACTTCCCTGGTCTGGCCGTCCGCCCCCTGCCTCGAAGGCATCACCATGGGCCTCCTGGCGCCCCGGCTGGCGTCGGTCCGCCGCCCCGTCACCCTGGCCGACCTCCCGGGATACCGGGCCGCGTTCGTCACCAACTCCCGTTCCATCGCGCCCGTCACGGCGATCGACGAGGTCGCGTACGCGGTGGACGAGGAGCTGATGGGGCGGGTGTACTCGGCGTACGACTCCGTCGAGTGGGACGAGCTGTAGAACGACGAGCGGGACCGGGGGGATCCACACGATGGTCACGAGGTACACCGTCTCGCCGCACGGCGGCCGCCGCGCCCACCCCGACATCACCTCGGCGCTCCGCGCGGCGGCGGCCCGGGGCCGGCCGGCCCTGATCGAGATCGCGCCCGGCCGGTACGAGGAGGCGCTCACCGTCCGGGGCGAGGTGCAGCTGGTCGCCACCGGGGGCCCCGGCTCCGTCGTGGTCGGCCGGCCGCAGGGCGGTGTCCTGGACGCCTCCGGGCAGGTCCGGGTCCACGGGCTCACCCTGATCGGCGGCGACGCGGACGTCGTCGGCTGCCACGGGGGCACGCTGACCCTGGAGCGCACCGAGGTCCGCGCGCAGGGCGGTGCCGCCGTGCACGCCGGGCCGCACACCTCCGTCATCCTGCGGGACAGCGTGATCGCGCACGGCCGGACCGTCTTCACCGGAGGCACGGGGCTCGTCGAGCGGTGCCGGTTCACCGATGCCGCGGACAACGCGATCGCCGTACTGGCAGGGGCCCGCGTCTCGGTCCGGGGCAGCCGGATCGAGGGCAGCCGGATCCACGGCCTGCGCGTCAGCGGCGCGCACGCCGAGGTCACCGGCTGCGAGGTGACCGGCACCGGGAGGTCGGCCCTCATGGCGGACGCCCGGGCGCTCCTCACCGTGACGGACTGCGCGATCACCGCCGTGCACGCGGAGGGGGTCATGTTCATCGAGCAGTCCCGGGGCTCCGTCACCGGCACGCGCGTCACCGACGCGCGGCACGGGATCGCCGCGGCGAGCGGGGCGGACCCGGTGGTGCGCGACTGCGTCCTCGCCGACTGCCGCGACACCGGCATCAACGTCCAGACGGAGGCCAGGGGCCGGTTCGAGGACTGCCAGGTCCTGAACTCGGGGAACATCGCGGTGTTCTCGACCGACGGCGGCGCGCCGGAGGCGCACGGCTGCCGGATCACGGGAGGCAACGTCGGCATCGCCGTCGCCGGGGGCGCCCGGGGCCGCTTCACCCGCATCGTGGTCGAGGACCTGACGAACAGCGCGCTCCGTGTCTGGGACGGGGCCAGGGGCGTGTTCGAGGACATCCGCGTGGAGCGCTGCCCGACCGGCCTGGACACCCGGGGCGACGCCGGCACCACGGCCGACCTCGCCGACACGACGTTCCGCGACTTCCGCCTGCCCGCGGTGACCGCCGCCGGGCAGAGCCGGGTCACGCTCAGACGCGTGACGGCGGAGCGGGGCACGGTCGGCTTCGGCGTGACCGAGGAGGCCCAGCTGTTCGTGTACGACTGCCAGGTCAGGACCGTGAGCAGCGGCGGGGTCGGCGGGATGGGGAACGGAAGGCTCCTCGCCAGGAACCTGTCCGTCACCGGCTCCGAAGGGGTCGGCGTCTCCGGCAAGGACTCCGCGTACCTGGATGTCGAGCAGAGCGATTTCACCGACTGCGCCGTCGCCGGGGCCGTCTTCTGCGAAGGCGCCAGCGGGCGCTTCGCGGACTGCTCCGTGAACGGCACCGAGGGCCGGGCGGTCGTGCACAACGGCCATGTCGACCTGCACGCGCTGCGGACCTCGCTCCCCGTCGTCCGCAAGGCGGCGCCGGCCGCGCCGGCGCCGACCGTCGTCCACCACTACGACGGCCCGGTGTTCCACGCGGAGGTCCACGGCGCCCAGTTCGCCTGGAACAACGAGACCGTCACCCAGAACCAGCAGCAGACCGAAGGAGACGATCCCGCCCGATGAACGAGTCGCAGGACACCCCCCGCCCCGACGGACCGGTCTTCCACGGCGCCGTCTCCCACTCCCAGTTCGCCTGGAACAACGAGACCGTCACCCAGAACCAGCAGAGCAACGGCACGGTCGCGCCGGGGTACGAGACGGTCGCCGAGCGGGTGAACGAACTCCTCCGGCAGCTCCCCCGGGCCGGTCTCGCCGAGCGGGACCGCCAGGACACCCAGGAGGCGGCCGAGGAGGTCCTGGCCGCGATCACCGGGGAGGAGCCCGTCGAGGAGGGCAGGCTGCGCCGGGCGCTCACCACGCTGCGGGGCGCGCTCGCCCCGGTCGCGACGGGGGTCGTGGCCGGTACGGCGGCGGGGACGCAGGAGTGGGCCCTGGCGGCGATCGGCGGCCTGACCGGGATCGGGTAGGCCACGGGGGCAGGCAGACCACGGGATCGGGCGGGCGACGGATTCGAGCAGGTCACGGGATCGGGCAGGTCACCGGGTCGGGCAGGGCTCGGCCCCGGCCGGTCGGCGGGGCCCCGGTCACCCGTTCGGCACGGGGCGTCAACTGACGCGATACAACCCGCTCTGACCTGCGGAAACGACGGGAATCCAGTCGACACACCGTATCGGACGGCGCAATCCTGATGCCCCCTCAGGAGGCGCCGGGCGTGGCGCGGCCTTTATCTCGGTCACAGAAGGTCCGTTCGCCGGGAAGTCCCTCCCGGGAGGACCGTCCGGCATGACCGTACGCGCGCCCCGGAGGATCCCCTATGCGCACCACTGCCCGTCTGTTCACCGGTACCGCGCTGACGGTCGTCGCGCTCGGGGCGTTCGCCGCCCCGGGGGCGTACGCGAACAACGAGAACTCCGAACCGCTGGAGATCTTCCCGTCGACCGCCGAGCCGGGGTCCACCGTCACCGTCAACACCCTCGCGTGCGGCAAGCACGGGCACGGGGTCGGCGACGCGAACTCGCTCGGCGCGGGCGAGTTCCAGCTGAATCCGAGCACGCACAAGGAGGTCGTGGTCGGGCAGTTCACGGTGCCGGGACACGTCAAGGCCGGTTCGTACTGGATCAGCGTGGCCTGCGACAACGGCCGGACGGCGCGAGGCGATCTGATCGTCAAGCACCGGGGCCCGAGCGGGCATGTACAGACCGGTGTCGGGGGCAGTGTGGGCCCCGACACCGCCCAGGTCACGGCGGGCGCGGCGGTGCTGGCCGCGGCTGCCGTCGGCGGTGTCCTGCTCCTGCGCCGCCGGGCGAGCGGCGCGCGGGGGCACTGAGAGCACCGCCTTTCCCGCCCCCGCCGGGCGCCCGAACACGGCCCGGCGGGGGCGGGGTCACACGTGGCACGACGCACGGGACTGCGAAGGAAACCAGGTGAGCAACAGGACCAAGGGCTGGGGCATAGCCGCGGCCGCCTGCGTCGGACTCTGGCTCGTCCAGAACGGCTCGGAGCACGTCACCCCGCCCGTACCGTCGGCCGCCCAGGCGTTCGCCGCCGGGCCGAGCGTGCACACCGACGCGGCCGCCGATCCGCTGCCGCCGTCGGCGCCGGTCCGGCTGCGCATCCCGGAGACCGACGTGGACACCCCGCTGATGGGGCTCGGGCTGGACGCGAACGGCGCCCTCGACGTCCCGCCGGCCGGGAACCGGAACATGGCCGGCTGGTACGAGGCGGGCACGACGCCCGGCGCGAAGGGCACCGCGATCGTCGCGGGCCACGTCGACAACGCCGACGGCCCCGCCGTGTTCTACACGCTGGGCGCGCTGAGGAAGGGCCACCGGATCGAGGTGGACCGGCAGGACGGCCGTACCGCCGTCTTCACGGTCGACGCGGTCGAGGTCTACGGCAACGAGGACTTCCCGGACCGCAAGGTGTACGACGAGGCGGACCGCGCCGAGATCCGGGTGATCACCTGCGGCGGCGGCTTCTCGAAGAAGAACGGCTACCAGGGGAACGTGGTCGCCTTCGGCCATCTCATCGGGGTGCGCTAGCCGCCCGCCGCGTCACGCCCACTGGTCGAAGGCGAGCTTCGCGACCAGCGAGAGGACCACGACGAGCAGGACCCCGCGGACGAACTCGGCGCCCTTGCTCAGCGCCATCCGGGCCCCGAGCATGCCGCCCGCCAGGTTGAAGACCGCCATGACGGCGGCGAGCTGCCAGTACACGCTGCCCTGGTAGGCGAACATGGCGAGCGCGCCCGCGTTGGTGCAGACGTTGACGATCTTGGAGGTGGCGGAGGCCGTCACCAGGTCCAGGTGGAGCACGGCGGTGAGCGCGAGGACGAGGAAGGTCCCGGTGCCGGGCCCGAACAGGCCGTCGTAGAACCCGATGCCGCCGCCGACGACCACGATCGCGGTGACGATCCTGGCCCGGGTCAGCGGCGCCCGGTCCTCCCCCTCGGGCTTCACGCCGAAGGACGGCCGCAGCATCACGAACGCCGCGACCGCGAGCAGCACCACCATGATCACCGGGCGCAGCACCTCGCTGCTGATGCCGGCCGCGAAGAACGCGCCGCACATGGAGCCGACGAGCGCCGCGAGTCCGATCCGCACCGCCGTCCCCACCTGGACGGGCGCCTTGCGGAGGTAGGTGACGGCGGCCCCGGTGGTGCCCACGATGGAGACGGCCTTGTTGGTGCCGAGGATGTGCGCGGCCTGGACGTGCGGAAGGCCGAGCAGCAGGGCGGGCAGCTGGAGCAGCCCGCCGCCGCCCACCACGGCGTCGATCCAGCCCGCCACGAGCGCGGCGAGGCAGAGCAGGACAAGGGTGGTCAGCGATATCTCGGGCATGGCCGTGAGCCTAGGGAGAGGATCGTTGGCCCGTCCATCAATCTCCTGATCGTTGAGCTAGCTCAGAGGTTGCGGTGCCCGGCTCCCGGTCGGGCGCCGGGGGCGCCGCGGGGGCGACGGAGGCCGTGACGAGGGTCGCGGCGAGCGCCCCCGCGCCGAGGAGCCCGGCCGCGAGCCGCCGCCGGGCCCGCTGGACCGTGGAGACGCGCGGTGCGCCGTGTCTAGGCATGGTCGAAGTCCTCGCTGTGGATGCGGGAGGCCGGCACCCCGGCCCGGATCAGGGAGTCGGTCGCGGCGCGGGCCATCGGCGGCGGGCCGCACAGGTACACGTCGTGGGCGGCGAGGTCCGGTAGGAGATGGCGCAGCGCGCGGGGCGCGAGGGGGTCGAAGGCGCCGTCCGAGGGCCCGAGCAGGAAATGCAGGGCGGCCTGCCGTTCGCGGGCGATGGTCTCCAGTTCGGTGCGCAGGACGACGCCGGCCGCGTCGGAGGCCCGGTAGAGGAGGGTGATGTCGCCGGGCCCGCCCGGCAGGGTCTCGAAGAGGGCGCGCAGCGGGGTGATGCCGACGCCGCCGGCGAGCAGCAGGACCTTGCGGCGGGTGCGGCGGTGGGCGGTGAGCGCGCCGAACGGGCCGGCGGCCAGGACGCGGGTGCCGGGGCGGAGCCGGCGGATGCGGCGGGTGTGGTCGCCGAGCGCCTTGACGGTGATCCGCAGGGTGTCGTCGCGGACGGGCGCGGAGAGCGAGAAGGGCAGGGCGGTCGCCCAGAGGCCGCGCCGCAGGAAGCGCCAGCGGAAGAACTGGCCGGGTTCGGCGCACAGCCGGGCCACTCCCCTGCCCCGGACGAGGACGGAGACGACGCCGGGTCCTTCGTCGCGGACCTCGACGACCCGCAGTCCGTGGCGGAGGGCGGCCCGTACAGGGACGACGAGCCGGTACCAGAGGAGGAGGACGGCGACGGTGGCGTGGGCCATCGACCAGAGCCAGCGGGTGAGGAGGCCGCCGGCGAGGTCGGGTCCCGCGAGCTGGTGGACGAAGCCGAGGGCGGCGGCGAGGAGGGCGCCGAGGTGGACCGCCCGCCAGGTCTCGTGCCCGACCCGGCTCCGTACGGCCCGGGCGGAGGTGACGCCGACGGCGACGAAGAGGCCGGTGCCGGCGGTGGCGGCGGCGATCGCCCCGTAGGAGAGGAGGCCGCCGGTGGCGGTGACGAGGTCGGTACCGGTGTGGACGGCGTAGCCGCAGAGGGCGAGGACCGCGTGGGCGCCGATCAGGCCGAGGACGTACCGGCCGCCGCGGGCGTGCCAGCGGGAGAGCCGGTCGGCGCCGACGCCGTGCTCGACGGCCGGGACCCGGGCCATGAGCAGGAGGAGGACGAGGACGCCGTAGCCGGCGAGGAGGCCGGTGAGGTGGGCGCCGGTCGCGAAGAGCGCGTCGAGCCGGGCGGACGGCCGGGCCTGGACGCCCCAGAGGAGGGCGACGGCGCCCGCGCCGGCGGCGATCGTGTCCCGCAGCCGCTCGGGGGCGAGCCGCAGCGCCGGTACGGGTACCGGCGCCGGTACGGGTATCGGCGCGGGTACCGGGGCGGCGGCCGGCGCGGGGGACGGCTCGGTGCGCAGGGGTACGTAGAGGGGGTGGTGGCTGGCCTCGGTGGTCACACGCGGCACCCTAGGTCCGCCCGTATACGGGAATCCGCAGCTCAGTCCGGTCTCCCGGATCCTTAAGGCGGGCTTGAGCCGAGGCTGACCGCCGGTTAACCCTCCCGGTCCCTCACAGCGCTCCGGGCCGGGGGCGGAGATCAGCGTTCCGTACGGGAAACAGTCGGGATGCCGTCGGGTAACACCGGCCGCGCACTCTTCCGGGTATGAGTACACGGATCGTGGTGGTCGGGGGCGGAACGGCGGGCGCCCGGCTCGCCCAGCGCCTGCCCGTCACCCTCCTCGGCGAGGAGTCGCACGCACCGTACAACAGGGTGCTGCTCGCCGACGTCCTCGCCGGGCGGTACGCCCCCGAGGTGATCGCGCTGCCCGAGGCCCGCGAGCCGGCCCGGCTCGGGGTGCGGGCGGTGCGGATCGACCGTGCGGCGCGGACCGTCGAGTGCGCGGACGGCTCGCTCGTCGGCTACGACCGGCTGGTCCTGGCCACCGGCTCCAACCCGGTGCTGCCGCCGCTGCGCGGTCTGCGCGGGGCGGCGCTGCCGGAGGGCGTCCACCCCTTCCGTACGCTCGACGACTGCCTGGAGCTGCGCTCCGTGGTCCGGCCCGGAGTGCGGGCGGTGGTCATCGGCGGCGGGCTCCTCGGGGTCTCGGCGGCGCGGGCGCTCGCCGCGCTCGGCGCGGAGGTGGTCCTCACCCAGCAGGGCGAGCGGCTGATGGAGCGCCAGCTCGACGCGCAGGCGTCGGCCCTGCTGCGGGAGCACGTCGAGTCCCTCGGGGTCGAGGTGCACACGGAGTGTCGGGTGAGCGGACTGCGGCAGCGGGGCGGGGCGGTCACGGCGGTCGAACTCGCCGACGGCTTCGTGCTCGACGCCCAGGTCCTCGTCCTGGCCTGCGGGGTGCGCCCCCGGGTGGCCCTGGCCCGCGAGGCGGGGCTCGACGTCGCCGGCGGCATCGTGGTCGACGACGAGCTGCGGACCTCCGACCCGTTCATCCACGCGATCGGCGACTGCGCCGAGCACGGCGGCCGGACCTACGGGCTCGCCGGACCGGCGCTCGACCAGGCCGATGTGCTGGCGGAGGTGCTGCTGGCGGAGGCGGCCGCCGTCCCCGCCCACCCCCGCGCGGGCTACGCCGGGACCCGCGCCCTGACCCGTCTCACCCTCGGCGGCGCCACGCCGCTGGACCTCGCCGCGTTCGGCGAGGTCACGGCCCGGCCGGGCGACGACGTCGTCCAGCTGACCGATGCCACGCGCAGTGCCTACCGCAAGGTCGTCGTCCGCGGTGACCGGCTCGTCGGGGGCGTCCTCCTCGGCGATCTGGCCGCGGTCGGCTCGCTCGCCCAGGCGTGGGAGGGCGACGAAGCCCTTCCCGACGCCCCCCTGCTCCACCTGCTCACCCACGACGGAGGCTCCTGAGATGACCGCTGACATGACCGCGCACACCCCGACGATCGTCCTGGTCGGCCACGGAATGGTCGGCCAGCGGTTCCTGGAGGCGCTCGCCGACCGTGGCGTCACCGAGCGGGCCCGGATCGTGGTCCTCTGCGAGGAGCCGCGCCCGGCCTACGACCGCGTACAGCTGACCTCGTACTTCTCGGGCAAGACGCCCGACGACCTGTCGATGGTCGAGGCCGGCTTCATGGAGAAGCACGGCATCGAGCTGTACGTCGGCGATCCGGCCGAGTCGGTGGACCGGGAGGCCCGTACCGTCACCGCCCGCTCCGGGCGGGTCTTCGCGTACGACTCGCTCGTCCTGGCGACCGGCTCCTACCCGTTCGTCCCGCCGGTGCCCGGCAAGGACGCCCGCGGCTGTTTCGTCTACCGCACGATCGAGGACCTGCTGGCGATCGAGGAGTACGCGAAGACGGCGAAGACCGGCGCGGTCGTCGGCGGCGGTCTGCTCGGCCTGGAGGCGGCGGGCGCGCTCAAGGGGCTCGGTCTCGAGACGCACGTCGTGGAGTTCGCGCCCCGGCTGATGCCGGTGCAGGTCGACGAGGGCGGCGGCGCGGCCCTGCTCCGTACGATCGAGCGGATGGGCCTGAGCGTCCACACGGGGACGGGCACGCAGGAGGTCGTGACGGCCGACGGCGCCGTGACGGGGATGAGGCTCTCGGACGGGTCCGAACTGGCCGCGGACATGGTGGTGTTCTCGGCGGGCGTGCGGCCCCGGGACCAGCTGGCCCGCGACTGCGGCCTGACGGTCGGCGAGCGCGGCGGCATCGCGGTGGACGAGCAGTGCCGGACCTCCGACCCGGCGGTCTTCGCGATCGGCGAGTGCGCGCTCGCCTCCGACGGCCGGGTCTACGGTCTGGTGGCGCCGGGGTACGAGATGGCGCAGACGGCGGCCGCGGCGCTGGCCGACGAGGCCGGCGGCGGTTTCACGGGCGCCGACATGTCGACCAAGCTGAAGCTGCTCGGCGTGGACGTGGCCTCGTTCGGCGACGCGCACGGCACGGCCGAGGGCTGCCTGGACGTCGTGTACTCGGACTCCCGCTCGGGCGTCTACAAGAAGCTGGTGATCTCCGGCGACGGAGTGCTGCTGGGCGGTGTTCTGGTCGGCGACGCCGAGCAGTACGGGCTGCTCCGCCCGCTCACCGGCACGGTGCCGCCCGTCTCCGCCGAGCAGCTGGTGCTCCCGGCGGGCGCGGGGGCGGCGGTGGCGCTCGGCCCGTCGGCGCTGCCGGACGACGCGGTGATCTGCTCCTGCCACAACGTCACGAAGCACGCGATCGGCCAGTGCTCCTCGCTGCCCGAGGTGAAGAAGTGCACCAAGGCCGGTACGGGCTGCGGCAGTTGCGTGAAGGTGATCGAGAAGCTGCTGCCGGCGGCCAAGGACAAGGGGCTCTGCGGCTGCTTCTCGTACACCCGCAGCGAGCTGTACGAGATCGCCCGCACCCTGCGGGTGGCCTCCTTCGCGGAGCTGCTCGACTCGCACGGGCGGGACGAGGCGAAGGGCGGGGAGGGCTGCGAGGTCTGCAAGCCGACCGTCGGCTCGATCCTGGCCTCCCTTGCCCCGCTCCTCGGCATCGGCGGCTACATCCTGGACGGCGAGCAGGCGTCCCTCCAGGACACCAACGACCACTTCCTCGCGAACATGCAGCGCAACGGCTCCTACTCGGTGGTGCCGCGCATCCCGGGCGGTGAGATCACCCCGGAGAAGCTGATCGTGATCGGCGAGGTGGCCCGGGACTTCGGCCTCTACACGAAGATCACCGGCGGTCAGCGGATCGACCTCTTCGGCGCGCGGGTGGACCAGCTGCCCTCGATCTGGACGCGGCTGGTGGACGCGGGCTTCGAGTCGGGGCACGCGTACGGCAAGTCGCTGCGGACGGTGAAGTCCTGCGTCGGGCAGACCTGGTGCCGGTACGGCGTCCAGGACTCGGTGAAGATGGCGATCCAGCTGGAGCTGCGCTACCGGGGCCTGCGCTCCCCGCACAAGCTCAAGTCGGCGGTCTCGGGCTGCGCCCGCGAGTGCGCGGAGGCCCAGTCGAAGGACTTCGGCGTCATCGCGACGGCGAACGGCTGGAACCTGTACGTCGGCGGGAACGGCGGCGCGACCCCGCGCCACGCGGACCTGCTCGCCCAGGACCTTTCGGACGCCGAACTGGTCCGGCTCATCGACCGGTTCCTGATGTTCTACATCCGGACGGCGGACCGCCTGGAGCGGACGTCGACCTGGCTGGAGCGCCTGGAGGGCGGGCTCGACCACCTCAAGGACGTGGTGGTGCACGACTCGCTGGGGCTCTGCGAGGAGCTGGAGGGGCTGATGGCCGCCCACGTCGACGACTACCAGGACGAGTGGGCGCAGACCCTGGACGACCCGGACCGGCTGCGCCGCTTCGTCTCCTTCGTGAACGCCCCGGACGCGCCGGACCCCTCGGTCCGGTTCGTGCCGGAGCGCGACCAGATCAAGCCGGACCTCACGGTCCTGACGCTCGGACCGACGATCAGCACGCTGGAAGGGGCCTCCTCCCGATGACGACTCTCACCGAACTCCCCACGACCATGCTCGAACTCTCCCCCTCCCCCGACGCGTGGATGACGGTCTGCGAGGAGGCCCGGCTGACCCCGGGCCGGGGCATGGCGGCGCTCCTGCCGGACGGACGGCAGGCGGCGGTCTTCCGCGACCGGGCCGGGCGGGCGTACGCGATCGACAACCGCGACCCGTTCACGGGGGCGCAGGTGCTCGCCCGGGGACTGGTGGGCTCGGCGGACGGGCGGCCGTTCGTGGCCTCGCCGCTTCTGAAGCAGCGTTTCGACCTGGAGACGGGCCGCTGCCTGGACGACGACGAGGTCGCGGTGGCGGTCTACCCGGTGCGCACGGCCTGACTTGACCGATCGTTCCAGATAGCCGTACGGTCTTTCCGTGGCCAGGACCAAGGAATTCGATCCGGACGCCGCGCTCCAGGCAGCCCTTGAGCTGTTCTGGGCGCGCGGCTACGAGGCGACGACGATGTCGGACCTCGTGGAGCACCTCGGGATCGGCCGCGCGAGCATCTACGCGACCTTCGGGAACAAGCACGAGCTGTACCTGCGGGCGATGGACCGCTACCTGGAGACGCGGGACCCGCGGATCGTCGAGGAACTGTCCGCCCCGGGCCCGGCCCTGCCGGCCGTCCGGGCGCTCGTCCGCCGTTTCGCCGCCGAGGCGGCGACCGACGGGGAGCGCCTGAACGGCTGTTTCGTCACCAACTCGGCGGCGGAACTGGGCCCGCACGACGCGGCGGTGGCCCGCCGGGTGGAGCTGAGCTGGGAGCAGATCGAGACGCTCCTGTACGCGGCGCTCACCCGGGCCCGCGCCGGGGGCGAGCTGCCGACCGACCGCGACCCGCGGGCCCTGGCGCGGATGCTGCTCGTCCTGATGCAGGGCATCCGGGTGGTCGGCAAGGCGTCGAGCGACCCGGGCCGGGTCGGGGACGCGGCGGAGCAGGCATTGGGACTGCTGGACTGAGGAACGGGCGCCCATGGCGGGCGCCTTTTCTTCGGCCACATAATGGAATGTACGGTCAAGTTCAAATGGAGGGGGTACGGGCATGACGACGACGGAGGCACAGCAGGCCCCGGGGGCCACGGGGGCCACGCCCCGCAGGCCCGGCCGCGCCGGGTTCCCGCTGCTCGGCGGCGTGCAGATGACGCTCATCTTCACCCTCGCCTCCCTCGCCGTGCCGCTGCCCCGCATCGGCGCGGAGTTCCGGCTCGACCGCGCCGAACTGATCCTGCTCAGCGCCGCCTACGGACTGACCTTCGCCGGGCTGCTGCTCCTCGGCGGGCGGCTCGCCGACCGCTTCGGCGGCCGCCGGACCCTCACCGCCGGCCTCCTGGTCTTCGGCGCCGCGTCCGCCGCGGCCCCGCTCGCCCCCGGGTACGAGGCGCTGCTCGCCGCCCGGTTCGGCCAGGGCGCCGGCGCGGCGCTCGTCGCCCCGGCCGCGATGGCGGTCCTGCGGACACTGCTGCCCGAACCGGCCGCGTACGGGCGGGCGATGGCCACCTGGGGCGGCCTCTCCGTGCTCGGCGCCACCGCCGGGAACCTCCTCTCCGGGGTCATCGCGGCCGCCACGTCCTGGCGCGGCACCTTCGCCGTACCCGTCGCCGTGACCCTCGCCGCCCTGCTCCTCGCACCCCGGCTGCTGCCCGCCACCCCGCCGGGCGCCGGGCGGTCCCTGGACCTGCCCGGCGCGCTCCTCGCCACCGCCGGGATCACGCTCGCCAGTTACGGGCTCGTCCTCACCGACGCCCACCCCTGGGGGTCCGCCCCGGTCCTCGTCCCCCTCCTGGCCGGACTCGCCCTGCTCGCCGGCTTCGCGGCCGTCGAGCGGCGGGCCGCCGACCCGCTCCTTCCCCCGGACTTCCTGCGCGACGGCCGCCGCGCCCTGGGCCTCACGGCGATCGGACTCACGGCGGCCGGCACGGCCACGGTCTTCGTCCTGCTCTCCCTCGCCCTCCAGCAGCAGCGCGGCTGGTCGGCCCTGGTCACCTCCGCCGCCTTCGTGCCCTTCGCCGTCGCGCTGCTCGGCGCGGGCCGGCTCGCGGGCCCGCTGATCGGGCGGTACGGCCCCGGGCGGGTGACCGGCGCCGGGCTCGGCACGGCCGCCGCCGGGCTGGGGCTGCTCGCCGCGACCGGCTTCGAGACCTCCGTCCCGTACGCGTACGGGCTGCTGCCCGGCCTGCTCCTGCTGCCCGCCGGCGGCGCGCTGTCCTTCGCGGGCGCCGCCGTCCTCGCCACCGACGGCGTCCCGGCGCACCGCGCGGGGCTCGCGGGCGGCGTCCTGAACACGGCGATGGAGCTCGGGCCGACGGTGGTCTTCGCCGCCCTGCTCACCCTCGGCGGCGACGCGGTGTCGCTGGCGGCCTCGGCCCTCCTCTTCGCCGCCCTGGCCGCCCTCACCGCCGCCCCGCACCGCGCCCCCACGAACCGCTCCACCCCGCACCGCGCCGACACCGGCCACACCGGCACCGTCCGCACCCACCCGACCCGTTCCGACTGAGCACCACCACAGGGGAGTCACTCATGTCCGCACGCTTCACCGACCGCACCGTCCTCGTCACCGGCGCCGGTTCCGGACTCGGCCGGGCCATCGCGCTGGCCTTCGCCGCCGAGGGCGCGAAGGTCGTCGTCGCCGGCCGCACCGCCGAGCCGCTCGACGCGACGGTCGCCCTCGTCGAGGCCGCCGGGGGCACCGCGGCCGCGGTCACCGCCGACGTGGCGAGCGCCGCGTCGACCCGGGAGCTGGTCCGCCGCACGGTCGGGCTCTTCGGCGGCCTGGACGTCGCCGTGAACAACGCCGGGGTCTTCCGGGGCGGTCACAGCGCCGCCGACTTCCCGCTGGAGGACTGGCACACGCTGCTCGACACCAACGTCACCGGGGTCCTGCACGCCCTCCAGGCCGAGGTGGCGCACATGCGGGCGCACGGCGGCGGGGCGATCGTGAACATCGCGTCCAACCTGGGCCCGCACGTCCGGATCCCGGGGGTCTTCGGCTACCAGGTCTCCAAGGCGGCCGTCTCGGCGCTCACCCGGGCCGCGGCCCTGGACCACATCGCCGACGGGGTACGGATCAACGCGGTCAGCCCCGGCGCCTCGGAGTCCACGATGTCGCTGCTGCCCGGCGAGTCCGAGGCCGAGCGGGAGGTCCGCATGAAGGAGCAGTCGCCGCTCGGCCGCATCTCGTCCGCCGCGGAGGTGGCGGCGGCGGTGCTGTACCTCGCCTCGGACGACGCGGCCTCCGCCGTCGGCACGGACCTGGTGATCGACGGCGGCGTCTCGGCCTGAGGACGGCTCCGGGGCTCAGCCCTGGACGGCCGCCGGGTCCATCCAGAAGATCTCCCAGTGGTGGCCGTCCAGGTCGGCGAAGGACCGGCCGTACATGTGGCCGAGGTCCATCGGGTCCTTCGCCGGGGTGCCGCCGGCCGCGAGCGCGGCGTCCGCCAGCTCGTCGACCTTCGCACGGCTCTCGGCGCTCAGCGTGACGAGGACCTCGGTGGACCGGGTCGCGTCGGCGATCTCCTTGCCGCGCGCCATGAAGGACGTGAACTTGGGCTCCTCCAGGAGCATCGCGAAGATCGTGTCGCTGAAGACCACACAGGCGGTGGTGGCGTCGCTGAACTGCGGGTTGGAGGAGTAGCCGAGCTTCTCGAAGAAGGACTTGCTCGCGTCGACGTCCTTGACGGGCAGGTTCACGAAGATCATCTGCGGGGCCATGATGCGCTCTCTTCCTTCGGTCGGCCGGTCCGCTCGGTGCGTTCCGGCGCTTTCGAGAGGTAGGACGGGCGTCGCGCCCGGAACTCATCGCTCTCCCGAGGATTCTTTTCGCTCAGGCCGCGGAGCGCAGCTCCAGGGCCGCCAGGGGTACGAACCCGCCGCCCGTGCCTCCGGTGGCCGTCCCGGGGCCGGCCAGCCGCCGCAGCATCGCCAGCGCGATCCGCTCGCCCTGCGCCTTGGCCCGCTCGGCCCGCTGCCCCGCGTGCAGTCCGTCGACGCTCGCGTGCCAGAGCTGCACCCACCGGCCGAAGTGGGCGGCGGTGAGCGGCCGGGCGGTGTGGAGGGCGGCGTGCGGCGCGAAGGCGTCCCGGGCGTAGTCGGCGGTACGGAAGAGGGCCCGCTCCCAGAAGTCGGCGATGCGCGGCAGGTGGACCTCCAGGTCGGTCCCGGCGATCTCGGTGAAGAAGGGCCCGATCAGCGGATCGGCGAAGGCGGCGCCGTAGAAGCGCCGCAGCAGCACGTCGAGGTCGTGACGGTCGCTGATGTCCCGGGTGGCACGCATGCCCCCAGTCTGCCCACCGGCCCCCTCCTCCCCCAAGTGCCGAAGGTCCCCGGCCCCGCCGCCTCCCCTTCACCGCTTGTTGATGCACTGTCAACGCCGAACTCCTAGGTTGCGGAAGCGCGCGACCCCGTCGCCGACCGGCATGGCGGGGCGGTTCACCACCCTTCTCAGGAGTGAGACGTGGAGCGACGCAGTTTCCTGCGTGGAGCGGTCATCGGCACGTCGGTCGCCGCCTTCGGCGGCAGCCTGTGGCACGGAGCGGCGTTCGCCGCCCCGGCCCAGCCCGGAGCCGGCCCCTACGGGGCGCTCGGCGCGGCGGACGCGAACGGCATCCAGCTGCCGGCCGGGTTCACCAGCCGGGTGATCGCCCGGTCCGGCCAGACCGTGACCGGCACCTCGTACGCCTGGCACAACGCCCCCGACGGCGGCGCCTGCTTCGCCGACGGCACCGGCTGGATCTACGTCTCCAACTCGGAGATCAACCCGAGCGGCGGCGCCAGTGCGGTGAAGTTCGACGCGGCGGGCACGATCACCGGCGCGTACCGCATCCTCTCCGGCACCCGGCAGAACTGCGCCGGCGGCAAGACCCCGTGGAACACCTGGCTGTCCTGCGAGGAGGTGTCCCTCGGCTACGTCTACGAGACGAACCCCTGGGGCGGCACCGCGACCCGCCGGGACGCGATGGGCAGGTTCAAGCACGAGGCGGCGGCGGCCGACCCGGTGCGCCAGGTGATCTACCTGACCGAGGACGAGACGGACGGCTGCTTCTACCGCTTCATCCCCACCACCTGGGGCAACCTCTCCTCCGGCACCCTCCAGGTCTTCAAGGCGTCCACCGCCACCTCCGGCACCTTCACCTGGCAGAACGTCCCGGACCCCGACGGCTCCCCGACCGTCACCCGCAACCAGGTCTCCGGCGCCAAGCGCTTCAACGGCGGCGAGGGCTGCTACTACGCGAACGACACCGTCTGGTTCACCACCAAGGGCGACAACCGGGTCTGGCAGGTCGACCTGGCGGCCGGCACGTACGAGCTGGCGTACGACGACTCGCTGGTCTCCGGCGGCGGCGCCCCGCTCACCGGCGTCGACAACATCACGGGCACGTCCTCCGGCGACCTGTTCGTCGCGGAGGACGGCGGCAACATGGAGATCTGCCTGATCACCCCGGACGACATCGTCGCGCCGTTCCTGCGGATCACCGGCCAGTCCGGCTCCGAGATCACCGGACCGGCCTTCTCCCCCGACGGCACGCGGCTGTACTTCTCCAGCCAGCGCGGCACGAGCGGCAGCTCGTCGGGCGGTATCACCTACGAGGTGACCGGCCCGTTCCGCGCGTAGTCGCGCGTGTAGCAGCGCAGGTCCACCGTCCGTTGGGCGCCGCCGAGCAGGGCGGCGCCCAACGGCGTCAGGGTGTGCAGGACCGCGTTGCCGTTGCGGAGGGTCGCGATGAGCCCGGCCTCCCGCAGGACGCCCGCGTGCTGGCTCGCCGAGGCCAGGGACACCCCGGCCCGGCGGGCGAGCTCGCTCGTCGTCCCGCCGTCGCCGATGGCGTGCAGGACCGCCGAGCGGGTCTGGCCGACCAGCTTGGCCAGCGAGGAGCCGCCCGGCGAGCGGACGGTCGGCGCCTCGCCGTGTGTGACGGGGTAGACCAGGACCGGCGGCAGCGCGGGGTCGCGCAGCACGACCGGGGTCCCCCGGCAGAAGTACGAGGGCTGGAGCAGCAGCCCCCGCCCGTCGAGGTGGACGTCCCGGTCGACCGGGTAGTCGGCCTCCAGGACGGGCGCGCGCCAGCGCAGCATCGGCGGCAGCGAGGCCAGGAGTTCGTCCGCCCCGCCGTCGAGCAGGGCGCGGCCGCGCCGGGCGCGGTCGGCCTCGACCCGGGCCCGGATGTGCGGCCAGTACGGCTCGACGGCGGCCCGGTGGTAACTGCGCAGGGCCCCCACGAGCCGGTCGAAGGGCTCCGCGCCGCCGTCGGCGAGGGCGCGCAGCGAGTGGGGCACCGTACGGCCGCCGGAGCGGTCGGCGGCGAGCAGCGACAGCTCTCCGCGGAGCCGGCCGGTGCCGGTCGCGCGGATCGCCTGGAGGCCCTCTTCGAGCCCGTGGACGCCCTCCGCGGGCGTCAGGAAGTCGGGAAAATAGCCGCGGCTGGGCACGAGCGCGGCCAGCAGGCGGGTCTCACCGCCGAGCCGCATCCGGGTTTCCGAGCGCCATTCCCCGTAGACCACGGGTCCGCGCCGGTCCCTTAAACGGTGAAAGCTGAGAATCGTTTCCCACAGAACATCCGGCCGGGCAGCGGTCCGCACCCCCGCCAAGTCGTTTCCGGTGAAATGAATCCGCAGCATGACGTCCCCACCTGTGCACTCGCAACCACCCCCGACAACGAGTATGCACAGCATCACAGCACGTTACCAGGGTGTTTCAGCCACAGTTGAAAAGCATCGCGGCAATCGGGCGGAAACGAAAAGCTGTGCGGGTCGGGCAGGAAACCTTCAGGACCGAGGTGACGTGGCGAAGACCGTGGGGGGCTTTGCGCGTCTGGCGGCGGTCGGCGAGGTTGCGGCTCACCTGCCCGGCATCGGTAAAGGGCGCGGCCTCCGGGTGGGGATCCGGAGGTCGCGCCCGAACCGCTCTTTGCGGCGAGGAACAGAAAAGTTCAATAGCGAATAATTCAATCAGCCGCAATTGAACAGGAACTCACATCCGATCGACGACCGCGCGAAATGAGCGGGACGAAAGACGACGGGACGGACACCTCTGCACAAAGGTGTCCGTCCCGTCTCTGTGATTCCGGGGCCGCCGCCCGCCGGTGAGGGTCGAAAGATGACCGACGGCGGCCCCGGTGGTCCGGTGGTCCCGCTGCTGAACCGCGGGTCAGGAGGGCCCGACCGCCACTCCTGACCCCCGGTTCAGCAGGGCTCGGTGGCCGCTGCTGAACCTTCGTTCAGCAGGGCTCAGCGGCTGTCGCTGCCCTTCGCCTCGGCCGCCGCGCGGCCGGCCTCCAGGCGCGCCACCGGGATCCGGAAGGGCGAGCAGGAGACGTAGTCGAGGCCCACCTCGTGGAAGAAGTGCACCGACTCCGGGTCGCCGCCGTGCTCGCCGCAGACACCGAGCTTGATGTCGGGGCGGGTGGCCCGGCCGGCCTGCACGGCGCTGCGCACGAGGGCGCCGACGCCGTCCTTGTCGATGGTCTCGAAGGGGCTGACGCCGAAGATGCCCTTCTCCAGGTACGCGGTGAAGAACGATGCCTCCACGTCGTCGCGGGAGAAGCCCCAGACCGTCTGGGTCAGGTCGTTGGTGCCGAAGGAGAAGAACTCCGCGGCCTCGGCGATCTGACCGGCGGTCACGGCGGCGCGGGGCAGCTCGATCATGGTGCCGAGCGCGAGCTTGAGCTCGACGCCGGTCTGCGCCCGGACCTCGGCGATGACCTGCTCGGCCTCCTCGCGGACGATCTCCAGCTCCTGGACGGTGCCGACGAGCGGGATCATGATCTCCACGCGCGGGTCGCCCTTGGCGTCGATGCGCTGGGCCGCGGCCTCGGCGATCGCCCGGACCTGCATGGTGAACAGGCCGGGGATGACCAGGCCGAGGCGGACACCGCGCAGACCCAGCATCGGGTTCTGCTCGTGCAGCCGGTGCACGGCCTGGAGCAGGCGCAGGTCGTTCTCGTGCGGCTCCTTGCGGGACTCGGCGAGGGCGACGCGCACCGACAGCTCGGTGATGTCGGGCAGGAACTCGTGCAGCGGCGGGTCGAGCAGCCGGACCGTGACGGGCAGCCCGTCCATGGCCTCGAAGAGCTCGATGAAGTCCTGCTTCTGCAGCGGCAGGAGGGCCTTCAGCGACTCCTCGCGCTCCTCGTCGGTGTCGGCGAGGATGAGGCGCTCGACGTACTGGCGGCGCTCGCCGAGGAACATGTGCTCGGTGCGGCACAGGCCGATGCCCTGGGCGCCGAAACGGCGGGCGCGCAGCGCGTCCTCGGCGTTGTCGGCGTTGGCGCGGACGCGCAGCCGGCGGACGCGGTCCGCGTAGGCCATGATCCGGTGCACGGCGGCGACGAGCTCGTCGGCGTCGTCGGCGCCGGCGTGCATGCGGCCCTCGAAGTACTCGACGACCGGGGACGGTACGACGGGGACCTCACCGAGGTACACCTTGCCGGTGGAGCCGTCGATGGAGACGACGTCGCCCTCTTCGACGACCTGGCCGTCGGAGGTGGTCATCCGGCGGCGCTTGGTGTCGACCTCGAGCTCCTCGGCGCCGCAGACACAGGTCTTGCCCATGCCGCGGGCGACGACGGCGGCGTGCGAGGTCTTGCCGCCGCGGGAGGTGAGGATGCCCTCGGCGGCGATCATGCCGTCCAGGTCGTCCGGGTTGGTCTCGCGGCGGATCAGGATGACCTTCTCGCCCGAGCGGGACCACTTGACCGCGGTGTAGGAGTCGAAGACGGCCTTGCCGACGGCGGCGCCCGGGGAGGCGGCGATGCCGCGGCCGATCTGCTCGACCTTGGCGTTCTCGTCGAACTTGGGGAACATCAGCTGGGCGAGCTGGGCGCCGTTGACGCGCTGGAGCGCCTCGGCCTCGTCGATCAGGCCCTGGTCCACGAGCTGCGTGGCGATGCGGAAGGCGGCACCGGCGGTGCGCTTGCCGACACGGGTCTGGAGCATCCAGAGCTGGCCGCGCTCGATGGTGAACTCGATGTCGCAGAGATCCTTGTAGTGGGTCTCCAGCGTCTCCATGATGTGCATGAGCTGGTCGTACGACTTCTTGTCGATCGACTCGAGGTCGGCCAGCGGCACGGTGTTGCGGATACCGGCGACGACGTCCTCGCCCTGCGCGTTCTGCAGGTAGTCGCCGTAGACGCCGGCGTGGCCGGAGGCGGGGTCGCGGGTGAAGGCGACGCCGGTGCCGGAGTCGGGGCCGAGGTTGCCGAAGACCATCGAGCAGACGTTGACGGCGGTGCCGAGGTCGCCCGGAATGCGCTCCTGGCGGCGGTACAGCTTGGCGCGGTCGGTGTTCCAGGAGTTGAAGACGGCCTCGATGGCGAGGTCCATCTGCTCACGCGGGTCCTGGGGGAAGTCGCGGCCGGTCTGGGCCTTCACGATCTTCTTGAAGTGCTTGACGACCTTCTTGAGGTCGGCGGCGTCCAGGTCGGTGTCGCTGGCGACCTTCTTCGCGGCCTTGGCCTCGTCGAGGGCCTCCTCGAAGAGCTCGCCGTCGACGTCGAGGACGGTCTTGCCGAACATCTGGATGAGGCGGCGGTAGGAGTCCCACGCGAAGCGCTCGTTGTCGGCCTGGCGGGCGAGGCCGACGACGGACTCGTCGGAGAGGCCGATGTTGAGGACCGTGTCCATCATGCCCGGCATGGAGAACTTGGCTCCGGAGCGGACGGAGACGAGCAGCGGGTCGTCGGCCTGGCCGAGCTTCTTGCCCATCTTCCGCTCGAGGGCGTCGAGGTGGGCACTCACCTCGTCGCGGAGCTCGACCGGCTCCGATCCGCTCTCGAGGTAGACCTTGCATGCCTCGGTGGTGATCGTGAAGCCGGGAGGGACCGGAAGACCGAGGTTGGTCATCTCGGCCAGGTTCGCGCCCTTGCCACCGAGCAGGTCCTTCAGGTCCCTGTTGCCCTCGGTGAAGTCGTACACGAACTTCTGATCATTGTTTTCCGACACGGGTCCCGACTCCTCGATGACTCGGTTGGCTGCCCTGACGGCGAGGAACATACCCAGATCGAAGGCTTCTGGGGAGGTACGCCTAGCGGACACCCGGTCTTAACCACCCGTCCGCCAGCACTTCGAAAGTTACCGACCAGAAGCTTCCGCTTTCACGGCCCGAAGGGTCCTTAGCCCAAAACAGCGGGATGACGCTCATATGAGCAATCATTCGAGCAAGTGTGTTCAAGTCTTGAACGCAAAAGGGGTGGCACCCAGTGCCACCCCTTCAGGCGGTGCAGCCATTCGTAATGTGCTCATGTGAGCGGCATCCCCCTCAGGGGTGGCGAGGATCACTCCCCAGAATAGGCCGGATCTCAGCCGCCGGACGTGTCCAGCTCGGCTTCCTCGCTCACGCCGGAGCAGTCGTACGGGTCCTTCAACCAGCCGTCCGGCAGGACAACCCGGTTGTTTCCGGACGTACGGCCGCGAGGACCGTCCGCACCCACCGGCCACGGCTGGTCCAGGTCGAGCTCGCTCAACTGAGCACGCAGCTCGTCCAGGGACGAGGTGATCGCCAGCTTCTTGCGCATCTCGGAACCGACCGCGAAGCCCTTCAGGTACCAGGCCACATGCTTGCGGAAGTCGATGACACCGCGTGCCTCGTCACCCAGCCACTCGCCGAGCAGCCGCGCGTGCCGCACCATCGCGTCCGCGACGTCGCGCAGACCCGGCTGCGCGTACGCGCCCGTGCCCTCGAAGCCCGCCACCAGGTCCCCGAAGAGCCACGGGCGGCCCAGGCAGCCGCGCCCGACGACCACGCCGTCACAGCCCGTCTCCCGCATCATCCGCAGGGCGTCGTCGGCCGACCAGATGTCGCCGTTGCCGAGGACCGGGATCTCCGGCACGTGCTCCTTGAGGCGCGCGATCGCGTCCCAGTCCGCCGTGCCGCCGTAGTGCTGGGCCGCCGTCCGCCCGTGCAGGGCGATCGCCGTCACGCCCTCCTCGACCGCGATCCGGCCCGCGTCGAGGAAGGTGATGTGGTCGTCGTCGATGCCCTTGCGCATCTTCATCGTGACCGGCAGGTCGCCCGCGTTGGTCACCGCCTCGTGCAGGATCGCCCGCAGCAGCGGCCGCTTGTACGGGAGGGCCGAGCCACCGCCCTTCCGCGTCACCTTGGGCACCGGGCAGCCGAAGTTCAGGTCGATGTGGTCGGCGAGGTCCTCGTCGACGATCATCCGCACGGCCTTGCCGACGGTGACGGGGTCCACGCCGTACAGCTGGATCGAGCGCGGCTTCTCGGTCTCGTCGAAGCGGATGAGCTGCATCGTCTTCTCGTTGCGCTCGACCAGGGCGCGCGTCGTGATCATCTCGCTCACGAACAGCCCCTTGCCACCGCTGTACTCGCGGCAGAGGGTACGGAAGGGGGCGTTGGTGATGCCGGCCATCGGGGCGAGCACCACCGGCGGCTGCACGATGTGCGGCCCGATGGCGAGAGGGGAGAACGCGGTCATGCGGCCCATTGTCGCGCACCGGCCAGGTCCTTAGTCAGCCGTACTATCCGCGCATGGCCGAGCTCACAGCCACGGGGCCCTCCTGCTCGCGGACCACCAGGTCGAGGAGCCGCTCGATCCCGGCCCGGGTCCCGGCGTCGACGGGGACGTACGTGACGAGGTGCGGGCCCGACGTCGGGCCCAGCCAGAGGTTGGTGTGCTCGAACCTGAGCAGGCCGACACGGGCGTTGTGGATGACCTTGGTGCGGCCGCCGGGGGCGACCACGTCGTGCCGGGCCCAGATCTCCCGGAACGCGGGCGAGGCCGCTTCGAGCCGCTGGACGAGCGCCTTCCAGGCGGGCTCGGCCAGGTGCTCGGCCATGGAGGCGCGGAACTTCCCGGCGAGGATCGGCAGCAGGTCAGGCAGATCGGTGGCCGCGGCCCGGAAGTCCTCGTCGGTGAAGGCCAGCCAGAGGGAGTTGCGGTCCTCGCGGGGCCGGGCGTCCAGGTCGCAGAAGAGGCGCCCGAAGGTCCGGTTGTAGGCGAGGAAGTCGAACCGGCTGTTCTGGACGGCGGCGGGGACGGGCTCCAGCTGCGCCAGGAGCGTCCGCAGCGCGGGCGTGACGGCCGAGGAGGGCGCCCCGGGGTGCGGGTCGCTCTGCCCGGCGAGGGCGAAGAGGTGGCTCCGCTCGGTCGGATCGAGCAGCAGCGCATCGGCGAGGGCGTCGAGCACCTGCGGGGAGACCTGGATGTCCCGGGCCTGTTCGAGCCAGGTGTACCAGGTGACGCCGACGGCGGACAGGTGCGCGACCTCCTCGCGGCGCAGGCCCGGGGTGCGGCGGCGCCGGCCCCGGGGCAGGCCGACCTGCTCGGGGGTGATGCGCTCGCGCCGGCTGCGCAGGAAGGCGGCGAGCTCGTGCCGCCGGGTCTCGGGTGCCGCCGTCATCGCTGTCGTCACGCTCCCAGGGTGCCGGGGCGGTCAGCCCGTTGCCAGGTATTGGTTGTACCAGGATAAAGACACTCTGGTACCAGGCTGAGCGGACGCGGATCGTCTGACGCGTGACTTCGACCCCGGCCCCCGGCCGCACCCCAGCCTCCGGCGGCACGTCCGCCTCCGGCCGCCCTTCCGGCCCCGGCCCGACCGCCGCCTCCGGCCGCACGACCGACCCGACGGCCGCCACCGCCACCGCCTCCGGCCGTACGGGCAACCCGACGGCCGCCGCCACCACCGACCGTACGGCCGCCACCGCCACCGCCCGCACGAAGGCCCCGCCGGGCGGGGCCCCGCCCGCGCTCGGCCCGCTGGGCCTGTTCACCGTCCTCCTCGGCGCCGCGCTGCCACTGATCGACTTCTTCATCGTGAACGTCGCCCTGCCGTCCATCGACCAGGACCTCGCCGCGGGCCCGGTGCTGCTGGAGCTGGTCGTCGCCGGTTACGCCCTGCCGTACGCCGTCCTGCTCGTCCTGGGCGGGCGGCTCGGCGACCTCCTGGGCCGCCGCCGGCTATTCCTCGCCGGCATGGCCGCCTTCGGCCTGACCTCCCTCGCCTGCGGGCTCGCCCCGGACGCGTGGACGCTGGTCGGGGCGCGGGTGGCGCAGGGCGCCGCGGCGGCGCTGATGCTGCCGCAGGTGCTCGCGACCATCCACTCCTCGACGGAGGGGCCGCGCCGGGCCAGGGCGCTGAGCCTGTACGGCGCGACCGCCGGTCTGTCGATGGCGGGCGGCCAGATCCTGGGCGGGGTGCTCGTCGCGGCGGATGTCGCGGGCTCGGGCTGGCGCGCGGTGTTCCTGGTGAACGTCCCCATCGCCGCCGTGGGCCTGCTGCTCGCCCTGCGGACGGTTCCGGAGACCCGCTCGGACCGTCCGGCGCCGGTGGACGTGCCGGGGACGCTGCTGCTCGCCCTGTCGCTGATCACGCTGCTCGCGCCGCTGACCGAGGGGCGGGCGGCGGGGTGGCCGCCGTGGACCTGGGTCTCGCTGGGCGTCTTCCCGTTCGCGGCGGTGGCGTTCTGGCGGGCGGAGCTGCGGGCGGACCGCCGCGGCGACACCCCGCTGGTCCCGCCGAGCCTGCTCGGGCTGGTCTCGCTGCGGCGCGGTCTTGTGATGCTGCTGCCGCTCTGCATGGGCTTCGGCGGCTTCATGTTCGTGATCGCGGTCGCGCTCCAGCAGGGCCTCGGCCTGGGTGCGGTGGCCTCGGGCCTCGCCCTGGTCCCGATGGCGCTGGCGTTCTTCGCGGCGTCCCTGGCGGGCCCCCGGCTGGTGGGGCGCTGGGGCACGCGCGTGGTGACGGCGGGCGCCCTCGCGCAGGGCCTCGGCATCGTCCTGCTGGCGCTGACGGCCTGGCGCGCCTGGCCGGACCTCTCGGTGGGACTCCTCCTCCCCGGCATGGCGATCGCCGGCCTGGGGCAGGGCCTCCAGCTCCCGGTGATCTTCCGGGTGATCCTCTCGGAGGTCCCGGCGGAACGGGCCGGCGTCGGCAGCGGCGTCATGATCACCACCCAGCAGTCCTCGCTGGCCCTGGGCGTGGTCACCCTGGGCTCCCTCTACCTCGGCCTCGCGTCCACCGCCCCGAAGGACTCCCCGACCCCCCTCGTGGCGACGCTCCTGGTCCAGCTCGCCATGGTCGCCGTCACCACGGCCCTGTCCGTACGCCTGCCGAGACCCGCGGCCTAGCGCCCGGGGGCATGACCGGCCGACGCCCGCGTCCCCGGGACCGGGTCCGGGTCCGGGTCCCGGGGATCGCGAGAAGGGCCCGAGGCGGCGAACGCCTCGGGCCCTTCGTCGTGCGGTGGCTGCGGCTACTCCTGGCCGGTGCCGGTGGTGTCGGTCGCCGTGCCGGTGGTGTCGGCGCTCTCGGCTCCCTGGGCGCGTTCGCGCATCTTCTTCAGGAGCTCCTGCTTGCGGTCGTCGGCCGCGCCAAGGGCGGCGGCGCCGCCCTGGACGGCGCCGTGCCGGTCGGCGCGGGACAGCTTCTTGCGCTGCCCTCCGACGCCGAGGAGGTTGTTGCGCTTGGCCATGGGTTCTCCCGTCAGTGAGGTGTGCGGTGGGTCGGTCGCCTGCGCGGCGCGCTCACTCGTAGATCTGGAAGAACGAAGAAGACATGCCGGTGACGCTACCCCGGCCCTCCTCCCCTGGCACCCGCTTTTCCCGCGCCCCCGGCCGGCGCCCCAGCCCCCGAACGACGACCCGCCCGACCCGACCCCACCCCACCCCGCCTCACTCTGACCCAACGAATGACAGATATTGAAATCTGTCATCGGTCATGCCATGCTTCTTCCATGACGACGACACAGAACCCCGTACCCACCCGCTCCCTCGGCACCACCGGCCCCGCCGTCTCCGCCGTGGGCCTCGGCTGCATGGGCATGTCCGCGCTGTACGGCGAGAGCGACCGCGCGGAGTCGATCGCGACGATCCACGCCGCCCTGGACGCCGGGGTGACGCTCCTCGACACGGGCGACTTCTACGGCATGGGCCACAACGAGCTGCTGATCGCCGAGGCCCTGCGCAGCGCCCCCGCCGCCGCCCGCGCGCAGGCGCTGACCAGCGTGAAGTTCGGCGCGCTCCGCACCGTCGAGGGCGGCTTCACCGGATACGACGGCCGTCCGGCGGCCGTGAAGAACTTCGCGGCGTACTCGCTCCAGCGCCTGGGCACCGACCACATCGACATCTACCGGATCGCCCGCGTCGACCCCGACGTGCCGATCGAGGAGACCGTGGGCGCCATCGCCGAACTGGTCGAGGCGGGTCACGTCCGGCACATCGGGCTCTCCGAGGTCGGCGCGGACACCCTGCGCCGGGCGGCCGCCGTGGCCCCGATCGCGGACCTCCAGATCGAGTACTCGCTGATCTCCCGCTCCATCGAGGAGAAGATCCTGCCCACCGCCCGCGAGCTGGGCATCGGCGTCACGGCGTACGGCGTGCTGTCGCGCGGCCTGATCAGCGGCCACTTCGGCCGGGACCGGGAGCTGGCGCCGGGCGACTTCCGGGGCATGAGCCCGCGCTTCCAGGGCGAGAACCTCCAGCGGAACCTGGACCTGGTGGACCGGCTGCGGACGCTCGCCGCGGCGAAGGGCGTGTCGGTGGCGCAGTCGGCGATCGCCTGGGTGCTCGCCCAGCGCGAGCGGCAGGGCGTGGACATCGTCCCGCTGGTCGGCGCCAGGAGCCGGGAGCGGCTCGCGGAGGCGCTCGGCGCCCTGGACGTCGCGCTCGACGCCGCCGACCTGGCCGCGATCGAGGAGGCCGTCCCGGCGGGCGCGGCGGCCGGCGAGCGGTATCCGGCGGCGCAGATGGCCCACCTGGACAGCGAGCACTGACGGGTACTGTCCTTCCATGGCCGCCACCGAGACCCTGACCGCAGAGCGCATCCTCGAAGCCACCGAGGAGGTGCTGCGCCGCTACGGCCCCGCGAAGGCGACGGTGGTCGACGTGGCCCGGGTCCTCGGCGTCAGCCATGGCAGCGTCTACCGTCACTTCCGTACGAAGGCGGCGCTGCGCGAGGCGGTCACCGAGCGGTGGCTGGAGCGGACGATCGTCGCGCTGCGGCCGTACGCCGAGGCCGGGGGCCCGGCGGACGAGCGGCTCACCGGCTGGCTGACGGCCCTCTTCGCCCTGAAGCGGAAGAAGGCCGGCGGTGATCCCGAGCTGATGGCCACCTTCCAGGTCCTCATCGGCGAGAACAGCGCGGTGGTCGACCGGCACGAGGATCACCTCGTCGAGCAGATCGCCCGGATCCTGGAGGACGGCCGCCGCGAGGGCCGGTTCGCCGTCCCGGAGAAGGACGCCACGGTGACGGCCCGCGCGGTCTTCGACGCCACGGACCGCTTCCACAACCCGGCGCACGCCTCCGACTGGTCGGCGCCGGACGTCGAGGACGCGTTCGCGGCCGTCGTCTCCCTGGTGCAGCGCGCGCTGCGGGCCTGAGAAGCACGACCCTCCGGGAAATCCGGGCTTTTGAAGATCATTTGGCTTGGAGTTTCCCCTTCCCTGTCCGGTGCATGACTAACGTTCCCCCGCACCGCGACCGCAAGAGCTCCCAGGGGGAACCATGTCCGCACCCGCCACGCCACCGGCCGGCGCCGCCGCCGAGCGGCCGCAGCCTCCGGCCCGCTCAGGCGCCGCCTCCGCGATCGGCTGGGTCCTCACCATCGGCCTCAACGTCGTCGCGCCGATCCTCACGTACAACACGCTGACCGAGGACCACGGCTGGTCCGAGTTCTCCGCCCTGCTGCTCAGCAGCGCCTGGCCGGTCCTGGACACCGCGATCATGGTCGCCTGGCGCCGCAAGGTGGACGAGTTCGCGCTGGTCACCCTGGTCTTCCTGGTGATCACGGCGGTGGTCTCGCTGGTCGGCGCGCACACCGCCCGCGCGCTCCTGGTCAAGGACTCGTGCGTGACGGGCCTGTTCGGTCTGCTCTGTCTGGCCACCCTGCTCGCGCCCCGCCCGCTGATGTTCTACTTCGGCCGCAAGTTCGCGACCGACGGCACTCCGGCGAGCACGGCGTGGTGGAACGGGATGTGGCAGTTCGAGGGCTTCCGCTCCACCATGCGCACGATGACGCTGGTGTGGGGCGTGGCGTACGTGACGGAGGCGCTGGTCCGGATCGGCCTCGCGTACGTCCTGCCGACGAAGACCATGGTCACCCTCAGCCCGATCATGATCTACGCCGTCCTCGGCGTCCTGGGCGTCTGGACGGCCTGGTTCGGGAAGCGCCGCGCGGCCGAGGGCGCACGGCGCCAGGCGGAGGCCGATGCCGCCGCCGCGGCGGTCGCGTCCGCCTGACGGCACGGGAAAGCCCCCGGTTCCGAGTCGGAACCGGGGGCTTTCGCGTGGAGGCGGGGTGACTCAGCAGCCGAGGAGACGGCTGCCCAGGTAGCCCTGGATCTGGTCGAGGGAGACGCGCTCCTGCTTCATGGTGTCGCGCTCGCGCACGGTCACCGCGTTGTCGTCGAGGGTGTCGAAGTCGACGGTGACGCAGAACGGGGTGCCGATCTCGTCCTGGCGACGGTAGCGGCGGCCGATGGCGCCGGCGTCGTCGAACTCGATGTTCCAGTTCTGGCGCAGGTCGGCCGCGAGGCCCTTGGCCTTCGGCGAGAGCTGCGGGTTGCGCGACAGCGGCAGGACGGCGACCTTGATCGGCGAGAGGCGCGGGTCGAGGCGCAGGACGGTGCGCTTCTCCATGACGCCCTTGGCGTTGGGGGCCTCGTCCTCGATGTACGCGTCGAGCAGGAAGGCGAGCAGCGTGCGGCCGAGGCCGGCCGCGGGCTCGATGACGTACGGCGTCCAGCGCTCGCCGGCCTCCTGGTCGAAGAACGTCAGGTCGGTGCCGGACGCCTTGGAGTGCGCCTTCAGGTCGTAGTCGGTGCGGTTGGCGACGCCCTCCAGCTCGCCCCACTCGCTGCCGCCGAACGAGAAGCGGTACTCGATGTCGGCGGTGCGCTTCGAGTAGTGGGAGAGCTTCTCCTTCGGGTGCTCGAACCAGCGCATGTTCTCCTCACGGAGACCCAGGCCCGTGTACCAGTTCCAGCGCTGCTCCATCCAGTATTCCTGCCACTGCTCGTCCTCGCCCGGCTTGACGAAGAACTCCATCTCCATCTGCTCGAACTCGCGCGTGCGGAAGATGAAGTTGCCCGGAGTGATCTCGTTCCGGAAGGACTTGCCCATCTGCGCGATGCCGAACGGCGGCTTCTTGCGCGAGGTCTGCTGCACCTGGCCGAAGTTGGTGAAGATGCCCTGGGCGGTCTCGGGACGCAGGTAGGCGACGGAGCCGGAGTCCTGGGTCGGGCCGAGGTGGGTGGCGAGCATGCCCGAGAACTGCTTGGGCTCGGTGAAGGTGCCCTTGTTGCCGCAGTTGGGGCAGTTGAGGTCGGTGAGGCCGTTCTCGGGGAGGCGGCCGTGCTTCTCCTCGTACGCCTCTTCCAGGTGGTCGGCGCGGTAACGCTTGTGGCAGGAGGTGCACTCGGTCAGCGGGTCGGTGAAGGTGGCGACGTGACCGGACGCCTCCCAGACCTCGGGGGCCAGGATGACCGACGAGTCGATGCCGACGACGTCCTCGCGCGAGGTGACCATGTAACGCCACCACTGGCGCTTGATGTTCTCCTTCAGCTCGACACCCAGCGGCCCGTAGTCCCAGGCGGCACGCTGGCCGCCGTAGATCTCGCTGCACGGGTAGACGAAGCCACGGCGCTTGCTCAGGCTGACGATGGTGTCGATCTTGTCGGCGGCCACGGTGCTCTCTTCATTACGACGACGAAGTGCGAATGCCTCAGGTTACCGGCGCCCGCACCCCCCGTATCAAATCGGTTCGGTGGCCGGGGCGCGCGAGGGCCGGGGTGGGCAGGGGCACACGAAGGGCAATTGACAACCGTTTCCAGTTTTGTTGAAAATGAGTGTCATGAACGTACGTCGCCTCATACCCAGCACCGCCCTCGCCGGAGCCGTCACGCTCGGCCTCGTCACCCTGTCCGCCTGCGCCGGCACCTCCGACGCGGCCGACAAGGGCAGCGACGGCAAGCTGGACGTGGTGGCGTCGTTCTACCCCATGCAGTACCTGGCCGAGCAGATAGGCGGCGGCCACGTCGCCGTCGACACCCTGACCAAGCCCGGCGTCGAACCCCACGACCTGGAGCTCAAGCCGAAGCAGATCGGCGCCCTCGGCGAGGCCGACGTCGTCCTCTACCTCAAGGGCGTCCAGCCCGCCGTCGACGAGGCGATCGCCCAGGCCGGCGTCGAGAACACCGTCGACGCCACCACCCTCACCAAGCTCGAGGAGCACGGCACCGAGGTCGGCCACGACCACGGTCACGCCGAGGAGGAGGGCCACGACCACGGCTCCGAGGCCGGCGCCGACCCGCACGTCTGGCTCGACCCCGTGAAGTACGCCGAGGTCGCCAAGGGCGTCGGCAGCGCCCTGGAGAAGGCGGACCCGGCCCACGCCGCCGACTACAGGAAGAACACCGAAGCCCTGGTGAAGAAGCTCGGCGCCCTGGACACCGAGTTCGAGACGGGCCTGAGGAACACCGCGACGAAGACGTTCATCACCACCCACTCCGCCTTCGGCTACCTCGCCGAGCGGTACGGCCTGGAGCAGGAGGGCATCACCGGCATCGACCCCGAGTCCGAGCCGAGCCCCGCCCGCATCAAGGAACTCCAGGACATCGCGAAGAAGGACAAGGTCTCCACCGTCTTCTTCGAGACCCTCGCGAGCGACAAGACCGCGAAGACCCTCGCCGGCGACACCGGTCTGAAGACCGACGTGCTCGACCCGCTGGAGGGAATCACGGACAAGTCCAAGGGCGATGACTACATCGAGGTCATGCAGTCCAACCTCGCCGCGCTGAAGAAGGCCCTCGGCGCCAAGTGACCACAGCACAGCAGGAGGCACTCGTGAGCGACGAGCCCGTCATTTCCGTCCGCGGAGCCACGGCGGCCCTCGGTGCCCGGCCCGTCCTCCGGGGCGTCGACCTCACCGTCCACCGCGGTGAGGTCGTCGCGCTGCTCGGCGCCAACGGCTCCGGCAAGTCCACCGCCGTCCGCGCCGTCATCGGCCAGGTGCCGCTGACCGGCGGCACGATCGAGCTGTTCGGCACGGAACGCCGGCGGTTCCGCGACTGGGCCCGCGTCGGCTACGTACCGCAGCGCACCACGGCCGCGAGCGGCGTCCCCGCCACCATCCGCGAGGTCGTCGCCTCGGGCCGACTGTCCCGCCGGAGGTTCGGCTGGACGACGAAGGCCGACCGGGCCGCCGTCACGCGGGCCATCGACCTCGTCGGTCTCGGCGACCGCGCCGGGGACTCCGTCTCCGCGCTCTCCGGCGGCCAGCACCAGCGCGTCCTGATCGCCCGCGCGCTCGCCTCCCGGCCCGAGCTGCTGATCATGGACGAGCCGATGGCCGGCGTCGACCTCGCCAGCCAGGAGATCCTCGCCGCGACCCTGCGCGAGCAGGTCGCGGGCGGCACTTCCGTCCTCCTCGTCCTGCACGAGCTGGGCCCCCTGGAGCCCCTCATCGACCGCGCGGTCGTCCTGCGCGACGGCTGCGTCGTCCACGACGGCCCGCCGCCCGAGGCCCTCGGCCAGCACGCGCTGCCGGGCCACGACCACGTCCATCCGCACGCGGCCGGCGAGCCGCTCCGTACGGGATTGCTGACCTGACCATGGACTTCCTCGAACCTGCCTTCATGCAGCGGGCGCTCCTCGCGGCCGTCCTCGTCGGCATCACCGCCCCCGCCGTCGGCATCTACCTCGTCCAGCGCCGCCAGGCGCTGATGGGCGACGGCATCGGCCATGTCGCCATGACCGGCGTCGGTCTCGGCTTCCTGCTGAACTCCAGCCCGGTCTGGATGGCGACCCTGGTCGCCGTCGTGGGCTCGGTCGCCATGGAACTGATCAGGGCGTACGGCAAGACCCGCGGCGACCTCGCGCTCGCGCTGCTCTTCTACGGCGGCATGGCCGGCGGCGTCATGCTGACCAGCCTCTCGACGACCGGCTCCAACGCCAACCTCCAGTCGTACCTCTTCGGCTCGCTGTCCACGGTCTCCACCGAGGACGTCACGGCGATCGGCATCCTCGCCGCCTTCGTGGTCCTCGTCACGGTCGGCCTGCGCAAGCAGCTCTTCGCCGTCAGCCAGGACGAGGAGTTCGCCCGGGTCACCGGCCTGCCGGTGCGCGCCCTGAACCTGCTGATCGCGGTCACCGCCGCGGTGACCGTCACGGTCGCCATGCGGGTCGTCGGCCTGCTCCTGGTCAGCGCGCTCATGGTGGTGCCCGTGGCGGCGGCCCAGCAGCTGACGAAGTCCTTCCGCGCGACCTTCGTCCTCGCGGTGGCGACCGGCGTCACGGTCACCCTGGCCGGCACGGTCACCTCCTACTACCAGGACGTGCCGCCCGGCGCGACGATCGTGCTGTACGCGATCGGGATCTTCATCGTCCTGACGCTGCTCGCCACCCCGCTCGCCAAGCGGCGGGCGCGGGCGGCGGAAGCGGCCACGAGGGACTGCGACGCACCCCTTCCGGCCACCCGGCGGCCGGCCGACGACGTGAAGGTCTGATCCCGGTCTGACCTCAGGGGTACGGGGGACTGGCAGAATGGCGGGGGCAGACAAGCATTCAAGGAGGCCCCCGTGGTGACGGCAGGACCCCCCGTACGCGGCCGCTCGACCAAACAGCGCGCCGCCGTCTCGGCGGCGCTGAACGAGGTGGACGAGTTCCGCAGCGCCCAGGAGCTGCACGACATGCTCAAGCACCGCGGCGACTCCGTCGGCCTCACCACCGTCTACCGCACGCTCCAGTCCCTCGCGGACGCGGGCGAGGTCGACGCGCTGCGCACCAGCGACGGCGAGACGGTCTACCGCCGCTGCTCGACCGGCGACCACCACCACCACCTGGTCTGCCGCGTCTGCGGCAAGGCCGTGGAGGTGGAGGGCCCGATGGTGGAGCAGTGGGCCGAGGCGATCGCCTCGGACCACGGCTTCGTGAACGTGGCGCACACGGTCGAGATCTTCGGCACCTGCGCGGAGTGCGCAGGGAAGTGACCTGACATACGAGCGGGCCCGCACCGGAGCGATCCGGTGCGGGCCCGCCCGCGTGCGCCCACCCTGTCCGGGGTGTCCCTCGGTGCCGGCTCAGCCCTTTTCGAGGACGGCCAGGTCGGCCGGGTCGACGCCGCCGAAGCGGCGGTCGCGCCGGGCGTACTCGATGCAGGCGCGCCACAGGTCGCGGCGGTCGAAGTCGGGCCACAGCACGTCCTGGAAGACCATCTCGGCGTACGCGCTCTGCCAGATCAGGTAGTTGGAGGTGCGCTGCTCGCCGCTGGGCCGCAGGAAGAGGTCCACGTCCGGCATGTCCGGGTAGTAGAGGTACTTCTGGACGGTCTTCTCGGTGATCTTCGCCGGGTCGAGCCGGCCCGCCTTCACGTCCTCGGCCAGCGCCTGCGCCGCGTCCGTCAGCTCGGCGCGGCCGCCGTAGTTCATGCAGAAGTACAGCGTGAGCCTGGTGTTGTCCTTGGTCTGCTCCTGGGCGACCTGGAGCTCCTTGGCGACCGACTTCCACAGCTTGGGCATGCGGCCCACCCAGCGGACGCGGATGCCGAGCTCGTCGAGCGTGTCGCGGGTCTTGCGGATGAAGTCGCGGTTGAAGTTCATCAGGAAGCGCACCTCTTCGGGCGAGCGCTTCCAGTTCTCGGTGGAGAAGGCGTACAGCGAGATCGCCCCCACGCCCATCTCGATCGCGCCCTGGAGCACGTCGAGCACCTGCTCGGCGCCGACCTTGTGCCCCTCGGTGCGGGGCAGACCGCGCTCCTTGGCCCAGCGGCCGTTGCCGTCCATGACGATCGCGACGTGCTCGGGGACGAGCTCGGACTGGAGCTTCGGCGGACGGGCACCGGACGGGTGCGGCTCGGGGGTCCTGTACTCCCGGCGCTGGCGCCCGAGCAGTCGTGCGATGGCCATGGCGTGGTCTCTCCTAGCTTTTCTCTACATAACGCAGGGAGCGCAGGCCGCGCTCCAGGTGCCAGTGCAGATAGGCGGACACGAGTCCGCTGCCCTCCCTGACGTGACGCGGCTCGCACGCGTCCGCCGTCGCCCAGTCGCCGGTGAGCAGCGCGCTGAGCAGGCCGATGGCCTCCGCAGAGGGTACGACGCTTCCGGGCACCCGGCAGTCGCCGCAGATCACTCCGCCCGCCGCGACCGAAAAGAACCGGTTCGGGCCGTGTATCCCGCATTTCGCGCAGTCCTCGAAGCTGGGCGCGTAGCCGTTCACGGCGAGGGAGCGGAGGAGGAACGCGTCGAGGATCAGGTGGGGCGCGTGCTCGCCCCGGGCGAGCGTCCGCAGACCGCCGACGAGCAGCAGGTACTGCTGGACGGCGGGCTCGCCCTCGTGGTCGGTGAACCGTTCCGCCGTCTCCAGCATCGCCGTACCGGCGGTGTAGCGGGCGTAGTCGGTGACGATCCCGCTGCCGTACGCGGCGATGGTCTCGCTCTGCGTGCAGAGCGGCAGGCCGCGTCCGATCAGCTCACTCCCCCGGGCGAAGAACTGCACGTCCACGTGCGAGAAGGGTTCGAGTCGCGCCCCGAACTTCGACTTCGTCCGGCGCACCCCGCGCGCGACGGCGCGTACGCGGCCGTGACCGCGCGTGAGGAGCGTGATGATGCGGTCCGCTTCACCCAGCTTCTGGGTGCGCAGCACGATGCCGTCGTCGCGGAACAGACTCATGCGCCCCATTCTCGCGTACGGCGGAGCCGGCCGGGCCCGGCTCGGGAAGACGCCCGAGGCCGGACCTCGCCGGGGAGACGCAGGTCACATCCACCCGTGTCACAGGGGATCGGGCTGCCTCGTCCCAAGGGGTGTAGCCAGCGAGCGACACCCACGAAGGAGCACCCCATGGACGCGCGCCTGAACCTCTTCACCAACCCCACCGTCGGCCGGACCCTCAAGCACCTCATGGCGGCGGGCAAGGCGGTCAAGGAGTCGACGGTGCCGGCCGCGACCCAGGAACTGGTCGCCCTGCGCGTGAGCCAGATCAACGGCTGCGCGGTCTGCATCGACATGCACACCAAGGAAGCGGCCCACGCCGGCGAGACCCCGGTCCGCATCAACCTGGTGGCGGCCTGGCGGGAGGCCACCGTCTACACCGAAGCCGAGCGCGCCGCGCTGGAACTCGCCGAGGAGGGCACCCGGATCGCCGACGCGGCCAGCGGTGTCCCCGACGACGTCTGGGAGCGCGCCGCCCTGCACTACGACGAGGAGCAGCTCGCCGCCCTCGTCCTGCACATCGGGTTCATGAACCTGGCGAACCGCCTGAACGCCATCACCCGCCAGCCGGCGGGCGACTACGTCCCCGGCCGGTTCCACTGACGGACACCCGCCTGGACGATCATGAAGCGTCCGCGTCACACGGACCGCGGAAACGCGGACGCGCGGAAACGGGGAGAGGAAGCCGCCATGAGCAAGGTCGAGGAGTTCGAGGAACTGCGCCCCCTGCTGTTCTCGATCGCCTACCGCATCCTGGGCAGCGTCGGCGAGGCCGAGGACGCCGTCCAGGAGACCTGGATCCGCTTCGACGGCTCCTCGACCCGCCCCGCCTCCACCAAGGCGTTCCTGTCGACCACCGTCACCCGCCTCTCGATCGACGTCCTGCGCTCCGCACGGGTCCGCCGGGAGGAGTACGTCGGCCCCTGGTTCCCCGAACCCCTCCTCAGCGACCCCTACCAGGACCCGGCCCGCTCGGCGGAGCTGGCCGACTCCGTCTCCATGGCGGCCCTGCTGCTCCTCGAACGCCTCAGCCCCCTGGAACGCGCGGTCTTCCTCCTCCGCGAGGTCTTCGCCTTCGACTTCCGGGACATCGCCGAGGCCGTCGACCGCTCCGAGGCGGCCTGCCGCCAGCTGCTCGTACGCGCCCGGCGGCACATGCACGACGGACGCCCCCGCTTCACGGCCGACCGCCGGGACCGCCGGGAACTCGCCACCCGGTTCTTCGACGCGCTGCAGAACGGCGACGTCGGCGGCCTCCGGAGCCTCCTGGCCTCCGACGTCCAGCTCGTCGGCGACGGCGGCGGCAAGGCCCCCAACTTCGCCCGGACCATCGTCGGCGCGGACAACGTGTCCCGGCTCCTCTGCGCCGCCTTCCCCGCCCTGACCCGGATCGACGTCACCTGCGAACCGCACGAGATCAACGGCCAGCCCGGTGCGATCTACCGCGACCGCGACGGCAGGATCCTCCAGACCGTCGTCCTCGACGTGCTCGACGGGCGGATCCAGACCATCCGCGCCGTCCTCAACCCCGACAAGCTCGCCCACCTCGGCCCGGTCGCCGACGCCTGGGCCGTCACCCGCGAGGTCCAGCGGCTCCGCCGCCGGACCGACTGACCACACCCGCGGGCCGGCGCCGACTCCCTCGCGCCGGCCCGCGCCGCCTCACGGCACCTCGCCCCGGCTCCGCGCGTTCACGTGCGCCGTCGCCGCGCTCAGCCGCTCCGACGACGTCGCCTCCCGCACCTCCTCCGGCTCCACGTCCCACTCGCGCCCGCCCCCCAGCGGGCGCACCTGCACATAGGGCCCCTCGTGCCCCATCACCCTCCCGACCCGTCCCGTCCGGATCTCGACGACGTACGACCCGATGGGCAGCGTCATGAACGACTCTCCTCCCTCGGCAGTACGGCGGCGGCGAGGAGCCGGGCCGTTTCCACCGTGCAGCATCCCAATTCCACGAGCGGCCTCGGGGAGTCGGCTGCGAGGGTGACGACGTCGAGCCCCGGCGAGGGGAGCGTGATTCCCGCCCTCGCCGACGCCTCGCGCAATTCCGCCACTGCCTCTCGTGCGGCTCCGACTGCCCCCGTGGTCGCCTTCATGAAGTGTTCCTTCACCAACGTATGCCTTTCTGAATCCATTTCCCGCTTCGCCTCTCCAGGGTGGGGGCAGATCCGTAGAATCTGCAGACGCGCAGGCCGTACAACTGCGGCGTAGGGCTGGGGAGTTAATCCATGGCCAGAAGCAAGCACCAGGACGCCTCGGGATTCTTCCGCGAACTCCTCAAGGAGCGCCGCGAGGCGACGGTGCTCTCCCAGGGCGAACTGGGCAGACGGGTGTTCGTATCCGGCGCGCACATCGGCCTGTTCGAGCAGGGAATTCGAAAGCCCCAGCTGGACGTGGCGGCACGAATCGACGAGGTCCTGCAAACCGGGGGTATTTTCGAACGCACGTGGCGCAAGCTCATCAACAAGTCGCCCTGCGCGTCCCCTTTCCAGCTGCCGCCGAACCGGAGGACACGGCCACGAAGATCTGCGAGTTCGAGTCGACGACCGCCCCCCCTACGATCCGCTCAGGGCCGCCGCTCTGTCGCCGGAAGCGCCCCTGCCCCCGATCGAGTCGGCGGCGGAGGACCACAGACGATGCACGCGTACGACCTGAGCAACGCCCGTTGGCGCAAGAGCTCCCAAGTCGGGCGCACACGCACGGTGGAAAGGGACTTCACCGAACGTCGGGCCGCCCCTACGATCACGCACATGTCGATCACCGCGTCCATACCCGTCCTCCACGCCGGCAAGGACACCGTCGTACGACCCGAGGGCGAGGCGCTGCTCGTGCGCCGCCCGCACGAGCAGACGCACATCCCGCTGAAGGCGATCGGGCGGGTGCGCGTCGAGGGGCGGACCGTCACGATCGAGCTGACCTCCGCGCCCGGCACGGAGAGGACGCATGTCCACCGGGTCTGGGACGTGGTGGACGAGGCCGCCGGCGCCGCCTTCGCGGAGGCCGTGAACGCGGCTCTGCCGGAGCGGGCCGAGGCGGTCGACGGCGCGGACCTCGTCACGGGCGAGCGCCTGTACCAGCCGAGCTACCGGGACTGGCTGCGGAGGGTCAAGCGGGGCTCCCTGATCGCGACGCTGACGGTCGTCGCCCTGTGCGTGCTCGTGAGCGTCGCGGGGTACCCGGCCACCCTCATCGTGATCATTCCGTTCGGCTTCCTCGCGCTGCCGATCCTCGCGCTCGGGGTGTGGCTGGCGTTCGATCCGTACGAGGAGTGGTACCTGCGGAGGCACGGCGTCAGGACCGCTGCCATACGACTCCAGGGCGAAGGCGACCTGTACGCCTACCCGGATCCGGGCGGCGTGGTCCGCACCGTGCGGGCCTCCGTCCGGACGTGGGACATCGAGGCGGCCTACGATCCGCGGGACCCCGGACGCGTCGTGCCCCTGCGGTCGCGGTCCCGGCGGATCCGGAACGTCTCCGTGGTGCTGTCCGTCCTCGTCGTCGGCCTCGCCTTCACCGCGGCGGTCGTCGGGGCGGTCGTCGGGGCCTTCTTCTTCGGCAGTTTCGACACCCTGCAGTGACAGGCACAGGCACGCTTATGGAAGTCATAAGTCCGCCTTATGGGCTCATAGACCGGGCCCGGGTACCACTTCCGGCGGGACATTATTTAGGGTGACCTAAGTGTCGGCGGCTTCGCCGCCATGTCGCTTGCGAAGGGAACCCAGCCATGCCCCGCCCCCTCCGGGTCGCGATCGTCGGCGCCGGCCCCGCCGGAATCTACGCCGCCGATGCGCTGCTGAAGTCCGAGGCCGCCGCCGAGCCGGGTGTGTCCATCGACCTCTTCGAGCGGATGCCCGCCCCCTTCGGCCTCATCCGCTACGGCGTCGCCCCCGACCACCCGCGCATCAAGGGCATCATCACCGCCCTCCACCAGGTCCTCGACAAGCCGCAGGTCCGCCTCTTCGGCAACGTCGACTACGGCACCGACATCCACCTCGACGACCTGCGCGCCTTCTACGACGCCGTGGTCTTCTCGACCGGCGCGATGGCCGACCGCGAGCTCCGCATACCCGGCGTCGAGCTCGACGGCTCCTACGGCGCCGCCGACTTCGCGTCCTGGTACGACGGCCACCCGGACGTGCCGCGCACCTGGCCGCTCGAAGCCGAGAAGGTCGCCGTCCTCGGTGTCGGCAACGTGGCCCTCGACGTGGCCCGCATCCTCGCCAAGACCGCCGAGGAGCTGCTGCCGACCGAGATCCCGCCGAACGTCCACGCGGGCCTCCAGGCCAACAAGGCCGTCGAGATCCACGTCTTCGGCCGCCGCGGCCCGGCCCAGGCCAAGTTCAGCCCTATGGAGCTGCGCGAGCTGGACCACTCCCCCACCATCGAGGTCATCGTCAACCCCGAGGACATCGACTACGACGAGGGCTCGATCGCCGAGCGGCGCAAGAACAAGCAGACCGACATGGTCGCCAAGACCCTGGAGAACTGGGCGATCCGCGACGCCGGCGACCGCCCGCACAAGCTCTTCCTGCACTTCTTCGAGTCGCCCGTCGAGATCCTCGGCGAGGACGGCAAGGTCGTCGGCCTGCGCACCGAGCGCACCGAGCTGGACGGCACCGGAAACGTCAAGGGCACCGGCACCACCACCGACTGGGACGTCACGGCCGTCTACCGCGCCGTCGGCTACCTCTCCGACGAGCTGCCCAAGCTCCCCTGGGACACCGCCAGCGGCACCGTGCCCGACGAGGGCGGCCGGGTGATCGAGGAGACCGGCGCGCACATGGCCTCCACGTACTGCACCGGCTGGATCCGCCGCGGTCCCGTCGGCCTCATCGGCCACACCAAGGGCGACGCCAACGAGACCGTGGCGAACCTCCTGGACGACTTCGCGAACGGCCGTCTGCTGACCCCCGACACCCCGGAGGCGGACGCGGTCGTGTCCTTCCTGGAGGAGAAGGGCCTCACGTACACCACGTGGGAGGGCTGGTACGCCCTGGACGCGGCCGAGAAGGCCCTCGGCGAGCCGCAGGGCCGCGAGCGCGTCAAGCTCGTCGAGCGCGAGGACATGCTGCGCGCGAGCGGCGTCGACCTCGGCTGACGCCGGAGTCCGGCCCCCGGGCCCCCGCCGGCCACGTGCCGGCGGGGGCCCGTGCCGTTGCGGCCCCGGAGTTCCCGCCGGCCGTCGCACCGACCGGAAGCGACTGTGTCGTGGATCACGGTTGAGGTTGACCTTGGGGCAGGGTGGAGGCTCGTCACAACGGCACGGCGCCGACCGGGCGCCACCGATGTGAAGGAGCGACATGTCCACCTACCTTTCCGGCCAGGGGCAGGAACGTCCGGAGCTGCAGAAGGCGATCGAGGAGCTGGTCGAGTCCGGTTTCACCGGGGTCCAGCTCCGGGTGAACGACGAGCGGGGAGAGTGGGTCGGCAGCGCCGGTGCGCGCGAGCTGGGCCAGAGCGGCAAGGCACTGACGGACGGGCACTTCCGCATCGGCAGCAGCACCAAGAGCTTCGTCGCCACCACGGTGCTCCTGCTGGTCGCCGAGGGCAGGATCGGCCTGGACGCCCCGGTCGACGACCACCTGCCCGAGTTCGGTCTCGATCGGCGGATCACCCTGCGGATGCTGCTCCGGCACACCAGCGGGATCTTCAACCACACCGGCGAGCTCTACGAGGACGGGACGATCGTGCCGGGGGTCCCCTGGCGGGGCAAGGAGTGGGTGGACAACCGGTTCACGTCCTACTCGCCCGAAGAGCTGGTACGGCTGTCGCTGTCCAAGCCGGCGCGGTTCGCCCCGGGTACCGGCTGGAGCTACGCGAACACCAACTATGTGCTGGCCCGACTGGTGGTCGAGAAGGTCACCGGCCACTCGTTCGCCGAGGAGTTGCGGCGGCTGGTCCTGGGACCGCTGGGGATGACCGGCACCGTGGCGCCGGGCGCCTCGCCGGAGATCCCCGAGCCGCACAACCACGGCTACTACCGCTACGAGGACGCCGGGCAGGAGCGGACGGTCGATGTCACCCGCCAGAACCCGTCCTGGGTCGGAGCCGGTGGCGACATGATCTCGACCACGCAGGACCTGCACACGTACTTCTCCGCGCTGATGGGCGGCAGGCTCCTGCCGGCCGGGCTGCTGGCCGAGATGCGCACGCCGGAGGCGACCGTCGGCTACGGCCTGGGGGTGTTCGCGCAGGAGACGGAGGGCGGCACCCTCTTCCACCACAACGGCGCCGTCATGGGCTCGGCGGCACTGATGTACGGCACTCGGGACGGCGGCACGACCCTGACCGCCGGACTGACCTGGGTGGACGACGCCGACCTGTCGATAGCGCCGGCGTTCCAGACCGCCCAACAGCGTTTCGTCGACGAGGTGTTCTGCGGCAAGCTGGGCCGATGAGCAACGGAGTCACGATCGGGCGGGCGGCGGCGTTCGTCGGCGTCACGGTGAAGACCGTGCGGCACTACCACAAGCTCGGCCTGGTCGCGGAGCCGGAACGGGACAGCTCCGGCTACCGGCGGTACGCATCCGGCGAGCTGCTGCAGCTGGTGCAGGTACGGACGCTGGCCGCCGCGGGCGTGCCGCTGGCCGAGATCGGGCCCATGCTCGACGCCGACGCCGAGCGGTTCGGCGCCGCGCTCGCCGACGTCGAGCGGCAGCTCGCCGAACGCATCGACGAGCTGGTCGCCCGGCGCGACACGCTGCACCGGCTCGTCGACGGCGACCGGGCCCTGCTGCCCGACCGTGCCTGTGCGGTCCTGGACCGGCTGTCCGGTCTCGGCTTCGGCCCCGACTACGTGGCCGCGCAACGCGAGGCCCTGGTACTGGCCCGGGCGCTGGTACCGGAGGGCTTCGACGGCTTCCTGACCCAGCTCGAACACGGGCTGGACGACCCCGAGTACATCGACCTGACCAAGCGCGGCTGGGAGGCCGAGACCTGGGAACCGGACGACCCGAGGATCGAGGAACTCGCGACCGCCATGGCCGACCGCTACCTCGCCAACCCCGCGCTGCTGGGGGATCGCGCCAGCCTGCGGGCATGGGCCAAGGCGTCGGCCCAGTACAAGCTGATCAACAACCACCGCGAGGACCAGGCGCCGGTCGCGGCCCGGCTGACCGCGCTCACCGAGACCAGACTCCGCTCCGCGGGCGTACCCCTGCCGCACCGATGACGGAACCCTCCCGCCACCGGAGCCCCGCCTGACCGGAAGGCAGGCCCTAGGACGTGTCCGGAAAGTCATGGGAGCCAGAGTTGGAGGCAGGCGAGGGTGACCATGGCTTGGTAGTGCCGGGCTCGCTTGTCGTATCGGGTGGCCAGGGCTCGTTTCTGCTTGAGCCGGCTGAAGCAGCGTTCGACGACGTTGCGGCGCCGGTAGGCCGCCTTGTCGAGGCGGCAGCGGGCCTCACCGCGGCGGATGCGGCCGTTGACCTGGTCAATCCGTTCGGGGATGGTGCAGGCGATACCGCGGCGTCGCAGGTAGACGCGGATCTTGCGGGCCGAGTAGCCCTTGTCCGCGACGACACGGTCGGGCCGGGTCCGGGTCCGGGGCCTGCCCGGCCCCGGCCTGGCGATCCTGATCCGGTCCATGACCGCCTCGAACTGGGTGCAGTCATTGACGTTCCCGCCGGTCAGCGTGAACGCGAGGGGACGGCCCTGGCCGTCGCGGGCGAGGTGGATCTTACTGGTCAGCTCGCCGCGCGACCGGCCGAGCGCCTCACCCGGCCAGGGCCCCCTTTTCGGGCCCGGCCGCGTGCTGATGCGCCCGGACCGTCTGACGATCAGACCCCTCACCGGCAGGCGACGCACCCCCTCCCGCCCGCTCCAACACGGGCGGCGCGCCCAACATGCCAGGGCACCGGGAGCACCGTACGGTCACAAAGACGCCCCGATACGGGTGGGGGTGTCCCCCAGGACGGGCTCTGCGCAACGGATGGCGCGGGGCCATCCTCATGAAGCCCGGGCACACAAAAGGCCGGCACCCTTGCCACCGATGCGGGTGGTACGGCGTGCCGGCCGAGCCGAAATCCTCCGAGAAGGAATCCAGTTAGAGCAAAGCCCCCTAACAGCTGTCCCGAATAGGGACGTGAGCTGGAGGTTTGCCTGCCGGTACGGTCCACGCGTGGTTCTTGGCCCGGCAGCGGGGCTGGCGTCATCAGGTGTGGGAGACCGAAACGTACAGGCGCCGGTGCTGGTCGATGTGGACGGCCATGCCCGCAGGCCGTGGGTCACGTGGTTCACCCTGGGTGCTGCGGGACCTCGGGTCCACGAACGGCACGACGGTCAACGGGCGCCGGGTCACGGGGATTGCGCGACGAACGCGATCACGGGGGTGGCGGTCACGCCGGGGCATCCGTCACGGGAGTCGGTACCGGCGGGCTTGCTGGGAGACGGTTCGGCCCGGCGGGCTCGTCGTGGTCCTCGCGCACAGCGGGTTCGACGGTACGCGGAGCAGCGGCGAGCGCTGCTGGTGGGACCCGGGCATCGTCCTGTGCGAGGACTACGACGGCCTCGCACGTGGCAAACATCACCGCGACAGCATCTCGTGGTCCGATGGCCTGTGACGGAGCGTGAGTTCCATCGGCTGCCCGGGGCGGGAGTCGGCCACGACGGGTGCGGGGTGAAAGCGTGGACCGCTCACACCCCGCCGCGGAATCGTCAGTAGACCAGGCCCCATGCCTGGGCGGTGTTGAACTCCGGGTTGCAGGTCCACAGGGTCAGCCAGGTTCCGTTGGCCGAGGAGTTGCCCTTGTTCGTGATGCACTTGCCCCCGAACTTGGTCCAGGTCCGTTCGGAGTTGCCGATGAACACCTGCGGGCTGGTGTCGCTCCAGTCGCAGGTCCACAGGGTCAGGACCGTGCCGTTGGTGGCGGAGGCGTTGCCGCGCGGGGTCAGGCACTTGCCGCTGACGTCGTGCACGATGTGCTGGTTGAGCCAGTGCCAGTTCTGCAGGTTGCTGCCCGTGCAGGACCAGACGGTGATGACTGCCCCGTTGGCGGTGCTGTTGCCCTCGGGTGTGGCGCAGCTGCCCAGGTTGTAGAGCCGGTTGCCGGCGGCGTTGGCCGTGCCGGTCGACAGGACACTGACGCCGAGCGCGGTGAGCAGTGCGATGAGTAGGGCTGACGCCTTGCGTATCATCTCGGTCTTCCTCGAAGGTTGCCGGCCCCGCGGTCGGGGGTGGCGGTGATGTGATGGTTGCCGGCCGGAAGGGCGGGGTCACCTGTCCGCGCCGCGCGGCCATGAGCGCAGATCATGAGGATCGACGCGGCATGGCAGCGTTCGTCGCCCGGGCGGGTGTCCGGCAACAGTGAATCTAGGGCTGGACGGAACGTCAGGGTGTGCGGGGCACGCAGCTTTTCTGTGCAACGGGTGCAGCTCGGCAGAGGCCCGCGTCGTTTCCCGTGGGGGATGTCCGGAGTGCGGGGGCCCAGTGTGCGGGCGTCGTCGGGCTTGCCGGCGCGGTGTCCCTGGACGGCGTCCAGGGCCGGGTCCAGCAGGAACTCGGGCCGGCTGGTCTGGGGCCGACCGGGGCTTGGTCGGTCGGATGAATGCCTATCTGTGCGTTCCTCACTGCTCCTGTCTGACGATCCCGCGGACTTTCACGCCTCACCGATCCCGCCAGGGGCCGCGTCCTCGTTCTCGGCGCCGGTTACGCCGGGGCCTACGTGGCCGGGACCCTGGCGCGGCGGTTGGCGCCGTCGCATGTCGAGATCATTGTGGTGAACGCCGAGCCGGAGTTCGTGCAGCGGTTGCCGCTGCACCAGCTCGCGGCCGGTCAGGAGATCGAGGCCCCGCCGCTCGCCGACGTCTTCGCGGGAATCGGTCCCTCCGTGGGAGCTATGACAACCACGCTTCCCTGAAGCTCCGCAGGAAGGTGACGACGCTCCTTCTCGTGGAAGATCAGTGCCCCACCGTCCTGGGGGACGATCGAGGCTCCGAGGGCTGCCGCCAGCCGGGTGAGAACGCCGAGCATCGCGCCACGGGCAAAGTGCGTCGCCGTCACACACAGCATCCCGCTTTCGCCGTGGGACTCGTGATACAGGTCCGCCTCGCCCCCGTCCTCCGCGCGGAGCTGGGAGAAGCCCTCCTCCAGATCGCCCGCCACCACGTACGGCTCCGTCACATGCCGAAACCGTTCGGCGTCCAACACGACAACCTCGCCGTCTACGAACCGGAGCAGGAAGATGCTGTAACTCACGGGCACACTCTGACATCGTCATGATCCGCCGGACAGGTCCTAGGGGGTGTCCGGAAAGTCATGGGAGCCAGAGTTGGAGGCAGGCGAGGGTGACCATGGCTTGGTAGTGCCGGGCTCGTTTGTCGTAGCGGGTGGCAAGAGCCCGGTTCTGCTTGAGCCGGCTGAAGCAGCGTTCGACGACGTTGCGGCGCCGGTAGGCCGCCTTGTCGAGGCGGCAGCGGGCCTCACCGCGGCGGATGCGGCCGTTGACCTGGTCAATCCGTTCGGGGATGGTGCAGGCGATACCGCGTCGTCGCAGGTAGGCGCGGATCTTGCGGGCCGGGTAGCCCTTGTCCGCGACGACACGGTCGGGCCGGGTCCGGGGCCTGCCCGGCCCCGGCCTGGCGATCCTGATCCGGTCCATGACCGCCTCGAACTGGGTTCAGTCGTTCACGTTCCCGCCGGTCAGCGTGAACGCGAGGGGACGGCCCTGGCCGTCGCAGGCCAGGTGGATCTTACTGGTCAGCCCGCCGCGTGACCGGCCGAGCGCTTCACCCTCCCAGGGCCCCCCTTTTCGGGCCCCGGCCGCGTGCTGATGCGCCCGGACCGTCGTCGAGTCCACGCAGACGATCGACCAGTCGACCGTTCCGGCGGCGTCGGAGTGCTGCTGGACGTGGGCCAGCAGCCGGTCCCAGGTGCCGTCGGCAGACCAGTGACGAAAGCGTTCGTAGACCGTCTTCCACGGCCCGTAACGCTCGGGCAGGTCACGCCACGCGGCACCGGTGGACAGCTTCCGCAAGATCCCGTTCACGACCTGGCGCCGGTCCCGCACATGCCTGCCCATCCGGCCCGGCGCCAGCAACGGAGCGATCAACGCCCACGACTCATCCGTCAGTTCATGTCGACGCACCACGAACGGAGCAACGACCGACTTTACGGACACGGCCTAGGGCTTCGGAGCCGTTTCGCCCGTCGGGGCCACCAGGCCCGACTCGTAGGCGACGATGACCAGTTGGGCCCGGTCCCGGGCCCCCAGCTTGCCCATGGTCCGGCTGACGTGGGTCTTCGCCGTGAGGGGCGAGAGCCCCAGCGCCTCCGCGATCTCCGTGTTGTTCAGGCCCCGGGCCACCAGCGCCAGGACCTGGCGCTCGCGGTCCGACAGCCCTTCCGGCCCTCCCGTCACCGGCGTCCGCGGCGCCGCCAGCACCCGGGCTATCAGCCGCGAGGTCGGGCCCGGGGAGAGCAGGGACTCCCCCGCCGCCACGGTGCGGATCGCGGCGAGCAGTTCGGCCGGGCGGATGTCCTTGACGACGAAGCCCGACGCACCCGCCCGCAGCGCCTCCACGACGTGCTCGTCCGTGTCGTACGTCGTGAGGACCAGCACCTTCACCCCGGCCAGGTCCTCGTCGGCGGCGATCAGCCGCGTCGCCCCGATCCCGTCCAGTTCGGGCATCCGGACGTCCATGACCACCAGGTCCGCCCGGGCGGAACGGGCCAGCTCCACCGCCTCCTTGCCGTTGGCCGCCTGGCCCACGACCTGCATGTCCGGCGCCGAGTCGACGAGCATCGCGAACGACGCCCGGACGAGCGTCTGGTCGTCCGCCAGCAGAACCCGGATCACACCGCCACCTCCCTCCCCGCGAGCGGCAGCGCCGCCGCGACCTCGAAGCCCCCGCCGTCGCGCGGGCCCGCGCTCAGTGTGCCGCCCACGCTCCTGGCCCGCTCCCGCATCCCGAGGATCCCGTACCCGGAGCCGGCCGTACCGCCCGGGGCGGTGCCGTCGTCGGTGACCCGTACCGTCAGCACCCCCTCCGCCAGGCCGACGTCGACCTGTACCACCGCGTCCGGACCCCCGTGCCGGACGGCATTGGTCAGCGACTCCTGCACGATCCGGTACGCCGCCGCCCCGACGGCCGCCGGGACCTTCGCCTCCCCTGTCCGCACCGTCAGGTCCGCGCCCGAGGACCGTACGAGATCGGGCAGCGAGGCCAGGTCGGGCAGCGGGCCGTCGGGCGCGGCCCGCAGCACGTCCAGGGTCCTGCGGACGTCCGTACGGGCCTCCCGGCAGGTCTCGGATATCCCGTCGAGCGCCCGGACGAGCGCCTCCCGGTCGAGCCGGTCGGGGTCGGCGACCAGGACGTGCGCGGCGACCGAAGTCTGCACACCGATGAGGGTGATCGAATGCGCGAGGAGGTCGTGCAGGTCCCTGGCGATCCGCAGCCGCTCCTCCGCGACCTTCCGCTCCGCCTCGCGCTCCGCCCGCTCCACCACGCCCGCCACCAGCTGCCGGTAGAGCCGTATGCTCGCGCCGAACACGAGCATGGCGATCACCCAGCCGGAGACCCGCAGCAGCTCCACCACCTCGTGCGGGTTGACGACGAGCTGCGTGGTGAGCGTGACGGACGTGACGGCGAGCCCCACGAGCACCGTCCGCTTCACACGGCCGGTGGACGCGACCGTGTACAGCGCGGTCATCGAGGCCGGTATCGGCGCCAGATGCATGAAGTCCAGCGCGTGGTACGGGGCGACGCAGGCCACCACGGCGCACAGCACCGGCATCGGCGCCTTGCGCCGCCAGGCCAGCGGGACGTGCGCGGCGAGCAGCAGCGCCCAGCCGACGGCGTCCGGCCGCCGGCCGTCGTCGACGGTCAGCGCGAGCACGACCGCGACCACCGCGAAGCCCGCGGCGAGTGTCGCGTCGCGCCGCACCGGGTGCGGCGACGCCTGCGGGTCACGGGTCAAAGCCGCTGCGAAGTCCATGAGTTCATCCTCCCCGCGGGCGGGGGCTCCTGACAGTCCGGGAAGCCCCCCACCCGCCCCCGATCAGACCCGTACGGGCTCCCGCTCGGCCCCCGAGCCCGCCGTTGACGCGGGCTTCCGGGCCAGCGGTCCCGGCCACCACACCTTCCGGCCGAGCAGGACGCTCGCGCTGGTGACGAGGTAGGTGCGGACCAGGAAGGTGTCGAGCAGGACGCCGACCGCGATCACGAAGCCCAGCTCCGCCAGCTGCACCATCGGCATGTTGACGAGGACCGCGAAGGTCGCGGCCAGCACGAGCCCCGCCGAGGCGATCACCCCGCCCGTCGTGCGCAGGGCGGTCAGGGCCGCGGCGCCCGGCTCCGTCCCGTTCAGGCACTCCTCCCGCATCCGGTGCATCAGGAAGATGCCGTAGTCCACGCCGAGGGCGACGAGGAAGACGAAGGAGAGCAGGGCCAGGCCGGGGTCGGTGCCCTCGAAGCCGAAGAGGGACTCGAAGAGGAGGCCGCCGATGCCCAGGGCGGCACCCCAGACGGCGACGACGGCGGCGACCAGGATGAGCGGTGCCACGAGGCTGCGCAGCAGCACGATCAGGACGATCGTGACGACGACGAGGACGAGCGGGACGACGATGTCCCGGTCGCGGGCGTTGGTGTCGGTCATGTCGAGCTGTTCGGCGCTGGGCCCGCCGACGTACACACCGTCGCCGAGCGCGGACCGCAGCTCCCTGATGGTCGCGGTCTCGGCCGCGGACTGCGGCGGGTGCGCGGCGACGACGGAGATCTCCGTCCAGCCGTCGGCGCTGCGGCCGCGCTCGGCCGTCGCGACTCCCTCGGTCGCCCGGGCGGTCTCGAGCGCGCCGGAGGCGCCGGCCATCGGGGCGACGAGGGTGATCGGCTGGGTCCCCGTCTCCGGATACGCGACGGCCAACGTCTTCATCGCGGCGACCGCTTCCGGAGTGGAGCTGAAGGAGTCCTCCTGCTTGAGGGCCCCGGGCAGGTTCAGCACCCCGAGGGCGAGGGCGCCCAGGGCCGCGGCGCCCACGAGGAGGACGGTGAGGGGACGCCGGCCGGCCGAGGAGCCCATGGCGGCGAACAGGGAACGGCGCGCGGCCTTCGGCTCGCTTCCGTACGCCGGGATCAGCGGCCAGAACACCCGTCGGCCGAGGACCACGAGCAGGGCGGGCAGCAGCGTCATCATCGCGACCAGGGCGCACAGCACGCCGACGGCGGCCGTGGGCCCCATGCCCCGGCTGCTGTTCATGTCGGCGGCGAGCAGGCAGAGCATGCCGAGGGCGACGGTCCCGGAGGAGGCGAGGACGGCCGGGCCGCAGCCGCGCAGGGCGGCGGTCATGGCGTCGTACGGGCGCGGGATCCGGCGCAGTTCCTCGCGGTAGCGCGAGACGAGGAGCAGCGCGTAGTCGGTGCCCGCGCCGAAGACGAGGATCGTCATCACGCCCGTGCTCTGGCCGGAGACGCTGATGTCGAAGCCCTGGTGGAGGGCGTAGGTGACGGCCATCGAGAGGTAGTCGGCGACTCCGGCGACGACCAGCGGGACGAGCCAGAGGAAGGGGCTGCGGTAGATGACGATCAGGAGGATCGCCACGACGGCGACGGTCGTGTAGAGCAGTGGGCCGTCGAGGGAGTTGTAGACCTCGCTCGCGTCGGTGGCGAGGGCGCCGGGGCCGCCGACCTCGCCGCTCACGGTCTCGCGGATGTCGTGGACGAAGGCGTCCCTGGCCGTCTCGTCCGTACCGGGCTCGGTACTGGACACGGCGTACAGGAGGGTGCTGCCGTCCTCGGAGGGGACGGGCCGCGGGGTCGAGGTGAGCGGGTGCTCGGCGGCGACCCGTTCCACCTCCCGGGCGGCGGTGGCCTTGTCGGCGGCGGTCAGCCCGCCCTCGCGGTGGTAGACGAGCACGAGGTCGGTGGAATCCCCGCCGGGCAGCCGCTCGGTGATCTTCGCGACCTGGGTCGAGTCGGCGCTCGCCGGCAGATAGTCGACCGCGCGGTCGCGCTGTACGTCGCCGAGCTTTCCGGCGAGGGGTGCGGCGAGGGCGATCACGATCACCCACAGGGCCAGCACCCCCCAGCCGACGATCCTCTGACGGCCCTCCATCACGGGCCTCCCTCCATCGGTCCTCTTCGGGTCGATCCCAGACTCCCGCCGCCCGACGGGGGATTCGTCGCGCTGAAGGCCGAGCCGGGGGCTACTGCCGGAGAGGGTGCGCGGCCGTGACTACTCCCCCGGGAGTACGGAGGAGTACGACGGCACACGAGGGGCCCGGGGGCGCGCGCGCTCATATTCTGGAAGGACCGGGAAGGGAAGTGAACGGCGATGGCCGTCCCCATCGAGATCGAGCAGGCCCCCGCCGTCGAGCGGGCGCGGTCCGCGGCGGCCCGGGAGTCCTGGGCCGAGGCGTACGCGCTGCTGCGCGAGGCCGACCGGCATCCCACGCGTGCCCTGACCGCCGACGACCTCGACATCCTCTCCGACGCGGCCTGGTGGTCCGGGCACGTCGACGAGTCCGTCGCCGCCCGGCTGCGGACCCACGCCGCGTATGTCGCGGCGCATGACCACCGGGGCGCCGGGCTGGCCGCGTGGTGGCTCCACTACGAGTACGCGAGCCTCGGCCGCCCCGCGGCGGCCTCCGGCTGGCTCCACCGGGCCCGGCACCACCTGGCCGACCTTCCCCCCTGCCCCGAGCAGTGCTTCCTCGCCTGGACGGACGCCGAGGAGGCCGAACAGCACGGCGACCGTGCCGCGGCCCTCGCCGCCGCCCGCCGGATGACCCGCCTCGCGCTCCGCTCCGGCAGCCCCGACCTCCTGGCCCTCAGCCGCCAGGCCGAGTCCTCCGTCCTCTTCGCCCAGGGCCGCCGCACCGAGGCCCTCGCCCTCCTCGACGACGCCATGTGCGCGGTCTCCGCGGGCGAGCTCACCGGCATGTTCACGGGCTGGCTCTACTGCCTCGCCCTCACCCAGTGCATGGAGGCCGCCGACTTCGGCCGCGCCGTGGAGTGGACGAACGCGGCCATGGAGTGGTGCGCACCGCCCTGGTCCGGCCGCCCCCGGACGGCCCCGGAGGCGCCGGCGGCGGCCCCGGACGCCGGAGCGACCGCCGGAACGGGCGCCGTCCCCGGCCCGGACCGTACGGAGACGGGCCCTGGCCCCGACGCCGGCCCGGCCTTCCCGGCCGGCGTCCCCGCCCCCACCGCCCCGCCCATGACCGTCCCGTCCGGCGAGAACCCCTTCCGGGGCGTCTGCCGGGCCCACCGGGTCGAGGTGCTCGACCTGCTCGGGGCGTGGGGGCTCGCGGAGGAGGAGGCGCGGCTGGCATGCCGGGAGGTGCCGGTGGACTGCCTGGAGTCGGCCGCGGCCGCGTACTACGCCGCCGGGGACGTGCAGCGGCGGCAGGGGCGGCTCGACGCGGCGGCGGAGTCGTACGCCCACGCGCACGAACTGGGCCGGATCCCGCAGCCGGGGCTCGCGCTGCTGCGCCTCGCGCAGGGCCGGGCCGACGCCGCGGTCGCGGGCGTCGAGCTGGCGCTCGCCTGCCAGAGCGACCCGCGCCACGACCTCCTGGGCCGGGCCCGGCTGCTCGCCGCCCGCACCGAGGTGGCCCTCGCCGTCCGCGACGTGCCCGGGGCCACGGCGGCCGCGGCGGACCTGGCCGCGCTGGCCGGGGACGTACCGCTGCTCCGGGCGATGGCCGACACGGCGTACGGCGCGGCCGCCCTGGCCTCCCGCCGGGCGGCACTGCCGGCGCTGCGCCGGGCGCTCGCCGGGTGGCTGGAGCTGCGGGTGCCGTACGAGGCGGCGCAGGTGCGGATGCTGCTCGCGGCGGCCTGCCGGGCGGCGGGCGACGAGGAGGCGGCCCGGCTGGAGCTGGCCGCCGCGGGTTCCGTGTTCGAGCGGCTCGGGGCCGTCCCGGACGCCCGGCGCGCGGCGGCGCTGCTCTCCGGCGGGAAGCGGCGGCGGCTGCCGGGCGGTCTGACCGCGCGCGAGGCGGAGGTGCTGCGGCTGGTCGCCGGCGGCGGGACGAACCGGGACATCGCCCATGCCCTGGTGATCAGCGAGCACACCGTCGCCCGGCACCTGAACAACATCTTCGCGAAACTCGGCGTCGGCTCCCGCGCCGCCGCCACGGCATACGCGTACGCGCACGACCTGGTCTGACCCGGGCCGCCCCCGCCATGGGCCGTACGGCCCATCCGGTGCCCGCGCCGGCCATGGGCGGTTCGGGCGATGCGGCCCCGCGGCCCGCGGGGCTACACCGGAACCATGACCACCACGACCAACCCCCTGGACACGCTCCGCGGTGCCGTGCGCGGCACCGTCGTCACCCGCGGCGACCCGTCGTACGACGTCTCCCGCCGGGTCTACAACGCCCTGCACGACCGCCGGCCGGCCGTCGTCGTCCACGCCGTGGACGCCGGCGACGTCATCGCGGCGGTGCTGTACGCCCGGGAGCACGGCCTCCCGACGGCGGTGCGCGGCGGCTCCCACTCGGTCGCCGGGTTCGGCACCGTGGACGACGGCCTCGTCGTCGACCTGTCCCGGATGCGCGGGGTCCGGGTCGACCCGGAGGCGCGTACGGCACGGGCCGAGGGCGGCGCCACCTGGGGCGACTTCAACCACGCCACCCACGCCTTCGGGCTCGCGACCACCGGCGGGGTGGTCTCCACGACCGGCGTCGGCGGTCTGACGCTCGGCGGTGGCATGGGGCACCTGGCCCGCCGGTACGGGCTGAGCTGCGACAACCTGGTCGCGGCGGACGTGGTGACCGCCGAGGGGACGCTCGTGTCCTGCGACGCCGAGCGCCACGCGGACCTGTTCTGGGCGCTGCGCGGCGGCGGCGGGAACTTCGGTGTCGTCACCTCGCTCGCCTACCGGCTGCACCCCGTCGACGTCGTCTTCGGCGGGATCACCTGCTACCCGCTGGACGGGGACGTGGCCCGCGCCTGGCGGTCGATGAACGCGGACGCGCCGGTCGAGCTCAACTCGATCTTCGTGATCGCGCTCGGTCCCGAGGAGCCGTTCCTGCCGGAGCGCTGGCACGGCCGCCCGATCTGCGCCGCGTTCACCTGCTTCACCGGCTCCGCGACGGAGGACGAGAAGGTGCTGGCCCGCCTGGACGGGCTCGGCCCGGTCGTCGGCCGGTTCATGGACCGCATGCCGTACCCGGTCATCAACACCCTCTTCGACGAGCAGCTGCCGCCGGGGCTCTACCACTACTGGAAGGGCAACTTCAGCCGCGAACTCTCCGACGGCGCCATCGCGGCCCACATGGCGTTCGGCGAGACGATGCCGTCGCTGGAGTCGGACACGGCCATCTTCCCGATCGACGGGGCCTGCCACGAGGTGGGACCGGAGGACACCGCCTTCGCCTACCGCGACGCCGTCTTCTCGCACTCCTTCGGCGGCACCTGGACCGACCCGGCGGACTCGGAGCGGAACATCGCCTGGACCCGCGCCTACGACGAGGAGCTGCGGCCGCACACCCAGGAGGGCGGCTACGTGAACTTCATGGACACCGACGACCAGGACCGGGTGCGGGTCAACTACCGCCAGAACTACGACCGGCTGCGCGAGGTCAAGCGCCGGTACGACCCGGACAACGTGTTCCGGCTCAACCAGAACATCGTCCCCTGAGCCCCTCAGGGCATCCCCTACGACACCGTCCGGGCCGAGGCGAGCAGCCGGACCGTGTCGTCGGGGGCGAACGCGAGCGCGTTCCCGACGGTCCCGAGGACCTCCATCTCGGCCGGGCTGTACGCCCCGTCGGCGAGCGCGATCCGCGCGGCCTGGAGCAGGATCGCCTCCCGCCCGGCGGGCGCCAGGTGCGGGGTGAGCGGCTCCAGGGCCTCGTGGAGCTCGATCGCGAGGAGCGTGCCCTCGGGGTTCACCTCGGGCATGAACCGCCCGGTGTCGGCCTCCAGCGCCTCGACGAGGTCGACGAGCTGGACGGCCGTGCACTCGGCGAAGCCGGCGGACCGGACCGCGCTCACCGCGCGGTCCAGGACCGCGCGGGAGCCGGTGCCGCCGGCCGCGAGCACGGCAAGGGCGACGGTGTGCACGCCGTCCCGCAGCATCGCCGAGAAGCGGCTCGTCGTCGGGTGGTCGAGGACCTCCGTGCCGAAGTGCGTGTGGCAGGCCGCGCATTCGACGACGGGGCCCGTACAGCCGCGCGGCAGGACCGGGACGCCCAGGACGGCGAACCTGCGGCGGCCGGTGCGCCGCCGGTAGTTGCGGTCGCCCCCGCACTCCTCGCAGAAGAACTCGCCGTCTCCGACCGTGTTCCAGGAGGTGCGGATTCCGCAGACGCCCACTTTCCCACCACGTGAATTCCGGGCAGACCGCACACGCACCTCCTCAACGGCCCGGCTGCACTGCCGGCGTTGGCGTGATGTTAGCCACATCCTTGATGCGACGTCAGCACCCCGTCAGGAGTTCACCTCGGAGTTGGCCGAGACACGTCATCCGGCCGGGGAGCTCAGGAGGCGCGGCGACGACGCTTTCCGAAGGCCAGGAAGCCTCCGCCGATGACGACCGCGGCCACCGCGGCACCGATCACACCAGGACCGATGGCCGAACCGGTCGTCGCGAGATCACCCTCCGGGGTGGCGGACGGTGCCGGCGCCGGGGTGGCACCCGGGGCGGTGGTGGCCTCGCCGGGGCCGGCGGGCGCGGACGGGGAGGCGGAGCCCTCCGGGGTCGCGGAGGCGCCGGGGGTCGCGCCGCCCTCGCCGGGGGTCTCCTCCGGGGCCGGCGGCGGAGTCGGGACGGGCTTCTCGGTCGGCTTCGGCGTCTCCGGGGTGACGACCGGGCCCGGCTCCGTGCCCTTGGGCAGGCAGCCGGTGAAGTTCATCTGGTGGGTCTCGGCGCCGGGGACCGTGACGAGCGCCTCGGCGATGACGGAGCCGTTGACGTGCCCGGGGCCGACGTTCTTCCCGCCCATCTCGACGGTGGCGTTCGGCGCGAGGATCGTGCCCGGCCAGGAGGTGTAGTTCTTCTTCACGCTCTCGGCCTGCGGGAAGTTCCACAGCAGCTTGGCGCGGATCTGGCGGTACTCGTCGCGCGGCACGTTGTAGTCGTCGATGACGGCGCCGCCCCCGTCGAGGTTCTTGTAGTAGACGCCGTAGGTGGCCGAGGTGCTCATGTCGTACGAGGCGCCGAGCACGTTCACCAGGGTCGAGGAGCCGACCGGGACGTCCAGGGTGATCGCGCGGACCTTCTCCAGGTCGGCGGCGTTCACCGCGAAGACGTTGAGTTTCGCGTCGGTACCGGTGAGGAACAGCCCTTGGGAGCTCGCGGCGATCTCGCCGTTGGGCCGGACGCCCGCCCAGCCGGTGGACAGCGCGCGGAGGTTCTTGAACTCCCGCGCGAAGTCGACCGGGGACTCGCCCGTCGCGACCTTGCCGCCGTCGACGCCGAAGCCCTGCCCCGGGGTGGAGCGGTCGACGACCTTGCCGGCCACGCCGGTGCCGTGGTCGAGGACGACCTGGTTCGCGTAGAGGGTGCCGCCGACGACCAGGCTGCGGCCGCCGGGCAGCTTCGCCAGGTCGGCGCCGGTCAGCTTGTGGCCGATGGAGAAGCCGGAGGGCTTCGCCGGGTCGCCGAAGTACGCGTCCCCGCCGACTGCGACCGCGCCCTCGGAGTCGGAGTGCCGGACGGAGTCCTTCTCGACGAACTCGGCGTACAGACCGGCCGTTCCGAGCGGATGGCCCGCACACTCCGTGGAGGTCGTGGCGGAAGCGGCGGGGGCCCAGGTGAGGGCGGCACCGGTCACCGCGAGAACGGCGGCCACGGCAGCGGTCGTGCGCATGCGAAACTCCAGGTCAGGGGAGGTACGGAGAGGGCGCGTGGGGGGCGTGTCCGAGCGGACGAGCCGACCTTCCGCCATTCCCCGATCTGCCGTCAACTCACCCCATACGGTCCTGATTCCGGCATCACGGAACGATCTTCCTTAAGCGAACCTGAAACCGTGACGCAGCTCACACGCGACACCGCCCCGCCCCCTCCGGAAGGGAGGGTGCGGGGCGGCGGCGGAGGGTGGGGCGGGTCAGCGGGCGGAGCGGTTGACCGCCGAGATGACCGCCTTCAGGGAGGCGCGGGTGGTGTTGGCGTCGATGCCGATGCCCCACAGGACCTGGCCGTCGATGGCGCACTCGATGTACGAGGCGGCCTGCGCGGAGGCGCCCTCGCTCATCGTGTGCTCCTGGTAGTCCAGCAGGCGGGCGTCCACGCCGATCGACTGCAGCGCGGCGAAGAAGGCCGAGATCGGGCCGTTGCCGGAGCCGGACAGCACGGTCTCGGCACCGTCCACGACCGCCTCGACGGTCAGCGTGTCCGTGCCGTCGGTGTCGGAGGTGCTCTGGCCGGAGCGCAGCTGGATGCGTCCCCAGGCGTTGTCCGGGTTGGGCAGGTACTCGTCCTGGAAGACGGACCAGATCGCGGCCGGCGTGACCTCGCCGCCCTCGGCGTCGGTCTTCTGCTGGATGATCTTCGAGAACTCGATCTGCATCCGGCGGGGCAGGTCCAGCTTGTGGTCGTTCTTCAGGACGTACGCGATACCGCCCTTGCCGGACTGCGAGTTGACCCGGATCACGGCCTCGTACGAGCGGCCGACGTCCTTGGGGTCGATCGGCAGGTACGGCACCGCCCACTCGATGTCGTCGACGGTCTTGCCGGCGGCGGCCGCGTCGGCCTCCATCGCGTCGAAGCCCTTCTTGATGGCGTCCTGGTGGGAGCCGGAGAAGGCGGTGTAGACCAGGTCGCCCGCGTAGGGGTGGCGCGGGTGGACCTCCATCTGGTTGCAGTACTCGGAGGTGCGGCGGATCTCGTCGATCTGCGAGAAGTCGATCTGCGGGTCGACTCCCTGGCTGAACAGGTTCATGCCCAGGGTCACCAGGTCGACGTTGCCGGTCCGCTCGCCCTGGCCGAACAGGCAGCCCTCGATGCGGTCCGCGCCGGCCATGACGGCCAGCTCGGCCGCCGCGACCGCCGTGCCGCGGTCGTTGTGCGGGTGGACCGACAGGCAGACGTGCTCGCGGCGGGTCAGGTTCCGGGACATCCACTCGAACCGGTCCGCGTGCGTGGACGGCGTCGAACGCTCCACGGTGGCGGGCAGGTTGAGGATGATCTCGCGGCCCGGGCCGGGCTGCCAGACGTCACAGACCGCCTCGCAGACCTCCAGGGCGAAGTCCAGCTCGGTGTCGGTGAAGATCTCGGGGCTGTACTGGTAGCCGAAGACCGTGCGCTCGTCGAGCAGCTTCTCCGCGTACTCCATCACCAGCCGCGTGCCGTCCACGGCGATCTGCTTGATCTGCTCCTTCGAACCGCGGAAGACGACCCGGCGGAACGTGGGGGCGGTGGCGTTGTACAGGTGGACGGTGGCACGCTTGGCGCCGACCAGGGACTCCACGGTCCGCTCGATCAGGTCCTCGCGGGCCTGGGTCAGTACGGAGATGGTGACGTCGTCCGGGATCGCGCCCTCTTCGATGATGGAGCGCACGAACGCGAAGTCGGTCTCGCCGGAGGACGGGAAGCCGACCTCGATCTCCTTGTAGCCCATGCGGACCAGCAGGTCGAACATCTCGCGCTTGCGGGCCGGGGACATCGGGTCGATCAGGGCCTGGTTGCCGTCGCGCAGATCGGTCGACAGCCAGCGCGGCGCCTTGGTGATCCGCTGCCCGGGCCAGGTGCGGTCGGGGATCTCGACGGCCTCGTACCGGCCGTACTTGTGGATCGGCATCCCGGACGACTTCTGCAGCTGCGTCGCGTTGGTGATGGGCGTGGGCCGGCCGATGAAGGGGGACTGGGACATTGCGTAGGGCTCCTCGGGTCCAACGGGAGGGACGGCCGACTGTCGAACGCAACACCAGGTCCCGCGGGGAGGGGGTCGGCCTACGACTACAGGCCCTCGCCGCGGCAGCTAAGGAGAAGCAGCCCGAAACGCATGATGTGCCGCAGCTTAGCCCAGGGACGCGGAGGCGGACGTCCCGTTCCAGTATGCGGGACGGCCTCCGCGTCAAGCCCGAACAGTGACGCATCACTCCATTTCGCCAATCCTCGTCTCCCCTCGTGACAGCGGGGTCACACAGTGCCACATTGCAGGGATGACTCCCCAGACGTCCGTCTTCTGCTCGATCGTCCCTCCCCACCTCCTGGAGCACCTGGCCCGCTCCTCGAACGCGGCGGTCGCCTCCGCCGCCCGCCGCACCCTGGTCGCCGACGCCGCCGCCCGCACCTTCCGCGTGCTGCCCCTGCCCGGCGCGGCGCCGACGCTCGCCGCCGGCGACACCGGCCGGCCCCACCGCACCGTCCACGACTGCGGGCGCGGCACCGACCTGCCGGGCGCCAAGGTCCGCGGCGAGGGCGAGGAGGCGGTCGGCGACGCCACCGTCAACCGGGCGTACGCGGGCCTCGGCGCCACCTTCGACCTCTTCCTGAACGCCTTCGGGCACGACTCGGTCGACGGCTCGGGACTCCCGCTGATCGCCTCCGTCCACTACGACGAGAACTACGGCAACGCCTTCTGGAACGGCGAGCAGATGGTGTTCGGCGACGGCGACGACGAGATCTTCCTCGACTTCACCCTGCCCGTGGACGTCATCGGCCACGAGCTCGCCCACGGCTTCACCCAGTACACGGCGAACCTGGAGTACTTCAGCCAGTCCGGTGCCCTCAACGAGTCGGTCTCCGACGTCTTCGGCTCGCTCGTGAAGCAGTACGCGCGCGGGCAGAGCGCCGAGCAGGCCGACTGGCTCATCGGCGAGGGCCTCTTCCACCCGAACGTGCAGGGGACGGCGCTGCGCTCCATGAAGGCGCCGGGCACCGCGTACGACGACGACGTCCTCGGCAAGGACCCGCAGCCCGGCCACATGGACGACTACGTCCGCACCGGCCGCGACAACGGCGGGGTGCACATCAACTCCGGCATCCCCAACCACGCCTTCTACCTGGTCGCGACCGAGCTCGGCGGCAACGCCTGGGAGCGCGCCGGGCAGATCTGGTACGACGTGATGACCGGCGGCGGCCTCACCCCCGAGGCCCGCTTCTCGGAGTTCGCGGCGGCCACGGTGGCGGCGGCGAAGGCGCGGTACGGCGACGGCGCGGAGATCCAGGCGGTCCTGAAGTCGTGGGCGGCGGTGGGGGTGCCCACCGACTGACGGGCTGGTAGACAAGGCCCATGCGGATTCGAGTGCGGCGCACGGGCGGCTTCGCGGGCATCGAGCGGTCGGCGGAGGTGGAGACCTCCGGCCGGCCCGACGCGGCCGACTGGCACACCCTGGCCGGGGCCGTCCTCGCCGACGGCGACGACGGCGGCCGGGGCGTGCCGGACGGCTTCTCCTACGAGATCACCGTCGGCGACCGCACAGTCCGCTGCCGCGACCCGCGCCTCACGGACGCGCAGAGGACCCTCATCGCGAGGGTCCTCAAAGAAGGCGCCTGAGCCGCGCCCCCGCGTCACACGCGGCGGCGGTGACCGACGCCATTCGGTCCTCCGGCCCCGGAGGGGGCCGGAGGGGGCCGGAGGGCTAGAAACCGAGCTTGCGCAGCTGCTTGGGGTCGCGCTGCCAGTCCTTCGCGACCTTGACGTGGAGGTCGAGGAAGACGGGGGTGCCGAGGAGGGCCTCGATGTGCTTGCGGGACTTCATGCCGACCTCCTTGAGGCGGCTGCCCTTCGGGCCGATGATGATGCCCTTCTGGCTGGGGCGCTCGATGTACACGTTGGCGTGGATGTCGAGCAGCGGCCGGTCCGCCGGGCGGTTCTCGCGCGGGATCATCTCCTCGACGACGACCGCGATCGAGTGCGGCAGCTCGTCCCGTACGCCTTCGAGCGCGGCCTCGCGGATCAGCTCCGCGACCATGACCTGCTCCGGCTCGTCCGTCAGGTCGCCCTCCGGGTAGAGCGGCGGGGACTCCGGGAGGAGCGGGATGAGGAGGTCGGCGACGAGCTGGACCTGCTTGTTGCCGACGGCCGAGACCGGGACGATCTGTGCCCACTCGAAGCCCAGCTCCTTGCCGAGCTGGTCGACGGCGATCAGCTGCTCGGCGAGGGTCTTGGAGTCGACCAGGTCGGTCTTGGTGATGATGGCGACCTTGGGGGTCTTCTTGATCCCGGCGAGTTCCTTGGCGATGAACTTGTCACCGGGGCCGAGCTTCTGGTCGGCGGGCAGGCAGAAGCCGATCACGTCGACCTCGGCCCAGGTGGTGCGCACGACGTCGTTGAGCCGCTCACCGAGGAGGGTCCGCGGCTTGTGGAGGCCGGGGGTGTCCACCAGGATCAGCTGCGCCTCGGGGCGGTGCACGATGCCCCGGACGGTGTGCCGGGTGGTCTGCGGCCGGTTCGAGGTGATGGCCACCTTCTGACCGACCAGAGCGTTCGTGAGAGTGGACTTGCCCGCGTTGGGGCGGCCGACGAAGCAGGCGAAGCCGGCCCGGTGGACGGCTTCGGTTTCTTGGTTGCGAGCGCTCATGGGGGCCATTGTCCCCGATGAGCGCCCGCCTCACGCACTCAGTGCCCGGCGGCGTCGTATCCGCAGGCCGTAGACCCCGGCCGCGCCGCCCACGAGGAGGACCGCGGCGGCGAGCCAGGGCACGGCCAGGAAGGACACCGTGCCGGTCTCCCGCACGTCCTTCGCGGTGGCCGTGAGGGTGATGTCGCCCCAGTCGAGCTGGGGGGAGCCGGTCCAGCGCTCGGTGAGCCGGATCTTCTGGCGGGGCAGCAGCTCGGACGGGACCTCGGCCAGGTCGCGGTCGAGGAGGGTGCGGCCGAAGAGCCCCCGGGCCTTCAGGGCGACCTGGGGGTTGAGGGTGACGTTTCCCCGGTTGTGCAGGGTGTACGAGACGACCGCGCTGCTCGTGCGGGTGCCGGGGACGAGCGGCCGGTCCTGGTCGAGGGTGACGTCCTCGACGGCGAGGGCCGAGAGGGTCGGCCCGTTGACCCGGAGGTAGAGGCGGGCGGCGACCGCGCGCTGCACGCCGACGGCGACGGCCCCCTTCCCGCCGGGGCTGATCCGCTCGTCGAGCGCGACGAGGGCGCCGGGGTGGTCGCCGGGGTCGGCGTCGGCGGGCACGGTCAGGGTGTACGCCACGGTGACGGCGGAGCGGGGCGGGACGGTGATCCGGCTCCGCTCGGGCGTGATCCAGGCACCGGCGCCGGTCTGCTTCTCCTGCCGGGTGCGGACGGCGAAGCCGCCGTCCCGGTCGGTGTTGTAGGCGTCGGCGCCGTACAGCCGGAAGGTGAGCGGGGCGGCGGTCTTGTTGGCGACGGTCACCCGGTCGGTGAGGGTGGCGCCGGGGTCGGCGGAGAGGAAGAAGTACGGGCGGCTGCCCAGCCGGGCGGCCGCCGGGTACACGGCCCATTCGCCGTTCTCGGCGGCCCGCGCGCCGGGCGCGGGGGCGAGCAGCGCGACGAGGACGCTCAGGAGGAGTACGTACAGCTTGCGCACGGTGCGGAACCCCCCGGGGTGCGGAGACGGAGCGGGCCGGCCGGGTGCGCGCCCGGCCCGCGGGTGGTCAGGACAGCGTCAGCGTCAGCACGCCCGCGTACGCGCCGGGCGCGGTGAACGCCGGGACGTCGAGGGAGAGCTGTGCGTCGACGGTGAACTCGCCGCCCGTGAGGGTGCCGTTCGGGGTGGAGGCGAGGGTCGCGCCGCCGCTGCCGACCGGTCCGGCCGACCCGGCCGCACAGGCGCTGGGGCTGCCGGCCTTGGCGGTGCAGGCGGGCGTCCAGCGGAGGTTCCCGGCGCCGATGGCTCCGCCGGGTCCGGCGAAGTCGGTGACCTTGCCGGTCAGGGACCATCCCGCGGGGCCGCCGCGGAAGTCCTTGACGGTCACCGTCTGCAGGGCGCCGGTGGCCGCGCCGCCCTGGCCGAAGTCGACGGCGGACAGCTGGACGGCGTCCCCGGCCTGGGTCATGGACAGCTCGCCGGCGTTGACGGCCGCGGTGATCGTCTGGCTGTTCGGCGGGGCCGGTACGACGACCTTGTACGCGGCGGGTCCGGCACCCTTGTCGGGGTCCCAGGCCGCACCCTCGTACGCCACGATCCCGGTGGTCGCCACGTCGTTGACCTTCAGGCGCGCGGCGAACCCGCCCTCGCTGTCGGTCGTGACGGTCATCCGGTCGGCGGTCTCCGCCGCTCCGGCCCGGCCGACGACGGTGACCTCGGTGAGGGGGGTGAACCTGCTTCCGGTGACGGTGACCCGGACGCCGGGGTCCCCGGAGGCGTTGTCGAGCTGGAGCGTACGGGTGTTGGGGTTGGTCACGGGGCTCGCGACGACGGTCTCGGAGACCGGGGCCGGCGGGTCGAGCACCGTACAGGGGGTGTCCAGCTCCATGAGGTAGCTGGTGTGGATGTTGTAGTCGCCGGGCGAGAGGGTGATCGAGCCCGCCTCGGTGGCCGTGAAGGTGCCCGTCATGGAGAAGGCCGGGAAGGAGCCCTTGCCGGGGACCGGCGGGTTCTTCCGGGGGCCGGTGACGGTGACCTGGCCGGTCTGGGCGCCGCCGAGGACGACCTTGCCGGTCGGCGTCATGATGTCCGCCGGGAGCGCGAGGTCGACGGGGTTGGACGCGGCGGGCTTGGTGATCGTGTAGGTGACCGTCACGGTCTCGCCGACCTTGGGACTGGTCTTGTCGACCGTGATCTCGGCGGTCGTGGTGCCCGTGATCGGCGGGATGCCGGCGATCGGCGGCGGGACGCAGCGGGTCTGGAATTCCACCGGCTGGGAGGCCGTGGCCGCGCCGGCCGGGGCCGCGAGCGCGCCGCCGGCGACCGCGAGGGCGGTGGCGCCGAGGACGGCGGTCCAGCGCCGTCTTCGGGCCGCCGCCCGGGATCGGGTGAGTGCCATGGGTGTGCCCCCTCCTGAGGGTTGAGTGGGCGCCATTGACGGCCGCGGGCGGAGAGAAGTCAAGGGAAGCGAAACACATCGACTGATGACCCATCAGATAATGTCAAGATCAGCATGCGGGTGGCGTTTCCCCAGGTCACCGGCGGTCGGGACACGACAGAGACCGGTGCCGCCGAAGGCGACACCGGTCCGGGATGGAGCAGACTCAGCTGAAGACGAACGGGCCGGGCGACTGCGACGTGAGTGCGTCGCAGTTCACCGTGACCCCGAAGATCACCATCTTGAGGGCGACCCCCGCGAAGTACGAGTTGAGGCTGTCACCCGAGGCCACGGTCCCGTTGAGCGGGCCGATGACGACGGACTGACCGGCCCCGAGCGCCGGGTTCTTCTTGCCGGTGAAGACCCGGGTGCCGCCGCCGCCCTTGGCCATCGTCAGGGTGGCGTTGATCGTGTCGGCGCCTACCGCGATCGGGGTCGTGATGGCCGAGGTGAGCTTGACGGTCGCGGCGGTGCCGCTCTGCGTGGCCGTGAGGGTGGCGGTGCCACCGCCCCAGGTTCCACAGTCGTACGTCGCCGTGGCGGAGCCCGGCGAGACTGCGCCGGCCGTCGGGGCGAAGGCGAGTCCGGCGGCGGCGAGCGCTCCGGTGAGTACCGCGACGGTTCCTAAGGTGCTTCTGCTTCTCATGGCGAGTTCGTACCCCTTCCGATGACGAACGCAGGGGTGCGGACACTGCGTGGATGGCGAACATCTGACGGTCCGTCGGGCGAACCGATGCCATTGATGCGCAGACGACCGGGGAAGGCAAGAGAAGATGCGGTGATCCTTCACAAACGCGCAAGGGCCCGGCGCGCCGCCGGGCCCTCGGGATCACGCTCCCCGCCGTCCGGCTCAGCCGGCGGTGACGGCCGTCCGCAGCTGCCCGTCGGGGCCCGCGAGCAGCACCGGGGTCTGCGGCCCGCCGAGGTCGCGCACCGCCGCGCGGTCCTCGTCCGACGCGGACTCCGCGTTCGACACGACGGCCGCCGCCTCCAGCGACCGGGCGCCGCTGGCCACCGCCATCGCGACCGCGGTCCGCAGCGCGCTCAGCCTGAGCGACTCCAGCTCCACGGTCCCGGCGACGTAGGTCCGGCCCGTCTCGTCGCGCACGGCCGCGCCCTCGGGCACGCCGTTACGGGCTCGGGCGCTCCGCGCAAGGGTGATGATCTTGAGGTCCTCGGCGCCGAGGTCGCCGTGCTCGCTGCTGAGTGTCATGCCCCCGAGCATAGGTCGGGGTCCCTGGACGCCCCGATGGCGTCTCACCCCTCGACCGGATCGTCTCAGCCCGCGACCGGATCGGGCCTCAGCCCGCGACCGGGTACATCGCACCCCGGCGTCCCGCGGGCGACACCAGCCACTCCAGCTTCTCGGCCGTGTCCGCCTCCTGGAGCGGGGTGTGCATGACGATGACCAGGTCCGGCCGGGCCGGGACCCTGAGCTGGGTCGCCTCGACGACCAGCGTCCCGACCAGCGGATGCTCCAGCTCCTTGCGGTTCTGGCCGCCCGGCAGGATGTCCCGCCGCTCCCACAGCTCCACGAACTCCTCGCTGCGCTCCTTGAGCTCGCCGATCACCGCCTGGAAGCCGCCGTCGTCGTCGCACTCCGAGCACGCCGAACGGAACTGCGCGACCACCTTCGGCGCGATCTCCTCCCAATGACCCACCCGCGAGCGGTACAGCGGGTCCGTGAAGAAGTCGATCAGGCAGTTCTGGGTGATCTCCGGCCGCATCCCGAGCACGATCGCCGCCGCGTCGTTGTACATGACCGTGTTCCAGTACTGGTCCATGATGTGCGCCGGGAACGGCATCCACGCGTCGATCAGGCGCCGCAGCCCGTCGCACATGTCCCGGTCCTCCGGGGCCGCCTCCAGGGCCGGCGGGTTCAGCGCCGCCAGGACGTACAGATGGCGCCGCTCCGCCGGGCTCAGCCGCAGCACCCGCGCGACCGAGTCGAGGACCTGCGGCGAGACCGTGATGTCCCGGCCCTGCTCCAGCCACTGGTACCAGGAGACGCCGACGCCCGCGAGGACCGCGACCTCCTCCCGGCGCAGACCCGGGGTCCGGCGGCGCGCACCGCCGTCCGGGAGTCCCGCCTCCGCCGGGGTGACACGGGCCCGACGGCTCATCAGGAACTCGCGCAGTTCGCCGAGTCGGCGCTGCTTGGCACCGGTGCTCTCGAGAACGGTGGCCACGTGTGCTTCCTCCCCCTGGACGCATGGTGGTTGCCTGGTGGTGCGACCAACAGGATAAGTTCCCGCTCCCCACGGTTGTTCCCGTACGCCGAAGGTGGGGCCATGGCAACGACGACCTCTCCCCCCTCCGCCCCCACCACACCCGCGGCTCCCCCGACACTCACCGGCCGCACCCGGCTCATCCTCTTCGTGCTCTGCGCCGCCCAGTTCATGGTGGCGCTCGACTTCTCCGTCCTGAACGTGGCGCTGCCCGTCCTCGGCGCCGACCTCGGCCTCGGCCAGTCCGCCCTCCAGTGGGCCGTCACCGCCTTCGCCCTGCCGTCCGGCGGCTTCCTGCTCCTCTTCGGACGGATCGGCGACCTCTACGGACGCAAGAAGCTGTTCCTCGCCGGACTCGTGCTCTTCGGCGCCGCGTCGCTGCTCGCCTCCTTCGCCTGGAACCCGGCCGTCTTCCTCACCGGGCGCGCCCTCCAGGGCCTGGGCGCCGCCGCCATCGTCCCCACCGGCATGTCGCTCCTGACGACCACGTTCCCCGAGGGGCCGCTGCGCGACCGGGCGCTCGGCATCTCCGGCACCCTGCTCTCCCTCGGATTCACCGTCGGCATGGTGCTCGGCGGCGTCATGACCGACACCCTCGGCTGGCGCTCCACGATGGGCCTGCTCGCCCTGTTCACCCTGGTCGTGCTGCCGCTGGCTCCGGGCCTGCTGCCCGAGTCCCGCACCCCCGAGCGGCCCCGGCTCGACGTGCCGGGCGCGGTGACCGTCACCGGCGGTCTGCTCGCCCTGATCTACGCCCTGTCGACGGCGGCCCAGCGCGGCTTCGGCGGCGCGGACGTGCTGGTCACCCTGGTGGCAGGCGTGCTGCTGCTCGCGCTCTTCGTGCGGGTCGAGTCCCGGCACGCGGCCCCGCTGGTCTCGCTCCCGATGCTGCGGAAGCGGACGGTCGCCTTCGGCAACCTGGCCGGTCTCGTCACCTTCTCGATGATGTCGACCGTCGTCTTCGTCCTGACCCTGTACCTCCAGGAGACCCTGGAGCTCTCGGCCTTCGCCACCGGTCTCGTCTTCGGCGTGCAGGGCCTGGCCGCGGTCCTGGCCGGCACCCTCGCGCCGAAGGTGATCGGCCGGCTCGGCACCCGCCGTGTCCTGGTCGGCTCGCTCGCCGGACAGGGCGTGCTGACCGCCGCGATCCTCGGCATCGGCCGGGACTCGGGCGTGGTCCTGGCGACCGTCGCGGCCTCGCTGGCCTGCATGTTCCACCTGGGCGCGATCATCTCGTACGGGCTGACCGTCACCTCGGGCGTCCCGGACGAGGAGCAGGGGCTGGCGACCGGCCTGGTCACCACCACCCAGCAGGTCGGCCTCACGATCGGCATCCCGCTGCTCGGCGTGCTCGCCACGACCGGCGGCGACCTGTACGGCGGCGTCCGCACGGTCCTCGCCCTGGACGCGGCGATCGTCGTCGCCACGGCGGTCCTCGTCGGCCTCGGCCTGCGGCGCAGGTCCTGAACTACGGCCTGTCGAGGCGCAGCCGTACGGCCTTCGGCAGACCGGCGACCACCAGGTCGTACGAGTCCTCGACGAGCTCCCGGACCATCCGGTCCGGGAGCTCTCCGACGGTCACGGTGTTCCAGTGCCGCTTGTTCATGTGGTACCCCGGGGCGATCGCCGGGTGCTCCTCGCGGAGCCGTACCGCCTCGTCCGGATCGCACTTGAGGTTGACCCGCAGCGGCTCGGCTTCGAGCCACGACAGCGCGAACATCTTCCCGGCGACCTTGAAGACGGAGACGTCCGGGCCGAACGGGAACTCCTCCGTCGCGTCGTTGAAGTCCAGGCAGAAAGCACGCAGCCGGTCGGGGGTCACGCCGGGTCCTCCTTCGGTTCCAGGGGCTCCACGAGCACGGTGACGATCTTGTTCCGGCGGCCCGCCGGGGCCTCGGCCGTCAGCCGCAGCGAACGCCCGTCCGGCAGCTCCACCACCGCCTTCGCACCCGCGATCGGGACCCGGCCGAGCGCCTTGGCGAGCAGCCCGCCGACGGTCTCCACGTCCTCGTCGTCGTACTCGTCGGGACCCAGGCCGTACAGCTCGCCCAGGTCGCCGATGTCCAGCCGGGCGGTGACCCGGTGGCGGCCCTCGCCGAGGTCCTGGACCGGCGGCAGCTCCCGGTCGTACTCGTCGGTGATCTCGCCGACGATCTCCTCCAGGATGTCCTCGATGGTGACGATGCCGGCCGTGCCGCCGTACTCGTCGATGACGACGGCGACGTGGTTGCGCTCCTGCTGCATCTCGCGCAGCAGGTCACCGGCGTTCTTGGTGTCCGGCACGAAGGCGGCGGGCCGCATCGCGGTCGACAGGACGTCCGCCTCGGAGTCCCGGTTGATGTGCGTCTTGCGGACCAGGTCCTTCAGGTACACGATGCCGACGATGTCGTCCTCGTTCTCGCCGGTGACCGGGATCCGGGAGAAACCGGAGCGCAGCGCGAGCGTGAGGGCCTGCCGGATCGTCTTGTACCGCTCGATGCAGACCAGGTCCGTCCGGGGCACCATCACCTCGCGGACGAGCGTGTCGCCCAGCTCGAAGACCGAGTGCACCATGCGGCGCTCCTCGTCCTCGATCAGCGACTCCTGCTCGGCGAGGTCGACCATCGCCCGCAGCTCGGCCTCCGAGGCGAAGGGCCCCTTGCGGAAGCCCTTGCCCGGGGTCAGCGCGTTGCCGATGAGGATGAGCAGCTGCGGGATCGGGCCCATGATCCGGGCCAGCGGCAGCAGGACGTACGCGGCGGCGGTCGCCGTGTTCAGCGGGTGCTGGCGGCCGATGGTGCGCGGCGAGACGCCGACGGCCACGTACGAGACGAGGACCATCACGGCGATCGCGACGAGCAGCGCCTCCCAGGTCTCCGGGAACGCCTCCAGGCAGGCATACGTGACGAGGACGCCGGCCGCCATCTCGCAGGAGACACGGACCAGCAGCGCCACGTTGAGGTAGCGGGTCGGGTCGGCGGCGATCTGGGCCAGCTTCTCCGCCCCGCGCCGGCCGGACCGTACGGCCTCGGCGGCGCGGAAGGTGGAGACACGGGCGAGTCCGGCCTCGGCGCAGGCGGCGAGCCAGGCCACGATGATCAGCGCGACGGCGCCGAGGATCAGCGAGACGTCCATCGGGTCAGGACACGGTCGGCGCCGGGGACGGGCCGGTGAGGCCCTTCTCCGCGCGCCAGCCGTCGACGATCGCCGCCTGGAGGCCGAACATCTCGGCCTTCTCGTCCGCCTCCTCGTGGTCGTACCCGAGGAGGTGCAGCACCCCGTGGACGGTGAGCAGCTGGAGCTCCTCGTCCATGGAGTGCTCGGTCGGCGCGTCCTTGCCCTGCTGGGTGGCGACCTCGGGGCAGAGCACGATGTCGCCGAGGAGCCCCTGCGGGGGCTCCTCGTCGTCCTTCGTCGGCGGACGCAGCTCGTCCATCGGGAAGGACATGACGTCCGTCGGCCCCGGCAGGTCCATCCACTGGATGTGGAGCTGCTCCATCGCCTCCTCGTCCACGACGATCACCGAGAGCTCGGAGAGGGGGTGGATGCGCATGCGCGCGAGCGCGTAGCGGGCGATGTCGAGGATCGCCTGCTCGTCGACCTCGGTACCGGACTCGTTGTTGACGTCGATCGACATGGTGCTTGTTGCTACTTCCCGTTGCGGCCGTTTCGGCTGTCGTACAGCTCGTACGCGTCGACGATACGGCCGACGAGCTTGTGCCGGACGACATCCTGCGACGTGAGCATCGAGAAGTGGACGTCCGGGACACCGTCCAGGATGTCGCGGACCTGCCGGAGACCGCTCTTCGTCCCGTTCGGCAGGTCGACCTGCGTCACGTCACCGGTGATGACGATCTTCGAGTCGAAACCGAGGCGCGTCAGGAACATCTTCATCTGCTCGGGGTTCGTGTTCTGCGCCTCGTCGAGGATGATGAACGCGTCGTTCAGGGTGCGGCCACGCATATATGCCAGGGGCGCGACCTCGATCGTCCCGCTCGCCATCAGCTTGGGGATCGAGTCGGGGTCGAGCATGTCGTGCAGGGCGTCGTAGAGCGGGCGCAGGTAGGGGTCGATCTTCTCGTAGAGCGTGCCCGGGAGGAAGCCGAGACGCTCGCCGGCCTCGACGGCGGGGCGGGTCAGGATGATCCGGGTGACCTGCTTGGACTGCAGGGCCTGGACCGCCTTGGCCATGGCGAGATAGGTCTTGCCGGTACCGGCGGGGCCGATGCCGAAGACGATCGTGTGGTGGTCGATCGCGTCGACGTACCGCTTCTGGTTGAGCGTCTTGGGGCGGATCGTGCGGCCCCGGCTGGAGAGGATGTTCTGCGTGAGTACCTCGGCGGGGGTCTCGTCGCCCTCCGCCGAACCGTTTCCGCTCGCCCTGAGCATGGCGATCGAGCGTTCCACTGCGTCCTCCGTCATCGGCTGACCGGTGCGGAGCACCAGCATCATCTCGTCGAACAGGCGCTGGATCAGGGCGACTTCCGCCGCGTCACCGACCGCGCTGACCTGATTGCCCCGGACGTGGATGTCCGAGCCCGGGAACGACCGCTCGATGACGCGGAGCAGCGAGTCACCGGAGCCGAGGAGGCTCACCATCGGGTGCTTGGCGGGGACCGTGAACTGGGCGCGGGCCTGACCGGGCGTGCCGTCGTGCGGCGCGCCGTTGGGGGCTGTGGGTGTCTGAGTCATGGGCCGGCACTGTGGCCTGCGCATACCTCCCGCTGAAGGGTTCTCGCTGCTCGACAACCTCTCGGCCTCCAAGCCTACGACTCGATCGCGACGGGCCGAAGGGATTTACGAGGCGGCGGCCCGGAAGCCGATCGTCGGCACCGCCCGGCGCAGCGGCCAGGGGCGGGCGGGGGCCGGCAGGAGGCGCTCCAGGAAGGCGTAGCGGCCGCGCAGGGCCTCGGGATCCTGCTTGGCGTGGCCCTGGACGTGCTGCCACCAGGCGGCGATCTCGCCCCAGGTGGGGGCGGAGAGGGAGCCGCCGAACTCCTGGACGGAGAGGGCGGCGGTGAGGCCGGCGAAGGCGAGCCGGTCGGCGAGCGGCCAGTCGGCGAGGGTGCCGGTGACGAAGCCGGCGACGAAGACGTCCCCGGCGCCGGTGGGGTCGAGGGCGGCGACCTGGATGGCGGGGACCTCGGCGGTCTCGCCGGTGGCGCCGTCGACGGCGTAGGCGCCTTCGGAGCCGAGGGTGACGACGGCGTAGCGGACCTTGTCGGCGAGGGCTCGGGCGGCCGCCCGAGGGCAGTCGGTGCGGGTGTACCGCATGGCCTCGGCGGCGTTGGGCAGGAACGCCTCGCAGTGCTCCAGGTCGGTGAGCCCGGCCAGGTCCCAGCGGCCGGTGTCGTCCCAGCCGACGTCGGCGAAGACCTTGGCGCCGCCGCGGGCGGCCTGGGCGACCCAGTCCTCGCTCCGGCCGGGGACGAGGGAGGCGACGGCGGCGCGGGCGTGCGGCGGGTAGGCGGGCAGGGCGCCGTCGAGCGGCGGGGCCTCGTGGCCGTGGGAGACCATCGTGCGCTCGCCCTCGTAGGCCATGGAGACGGTGACCGGGGAGTGCCAGCCGGGGACGGTGCGGGAGAGCGAGAGGTCGATGCCCTCGCCCTGCTCCAGGGCGTCCCAGCAGTACTCGCCGTAGTGGTCGTCGCCGAAGGCTGCGGCGAGGGAGGTGCGCAGGCCGAGGCGGGCGAGGGCGGTGGCCATGTTGGCGACGCCGCCGGGGCTGGAGCCCATGCCGCGGGCCCAGGACTCGGTGCCGCGGACGGGGGCGCTGTCGAGGCCGGTGAAGATGATGTCGAGGAAGACCGTGCCCGTCAGGAAGACGTCGCAGTCGGGGTCGGTGGGTTCGCGCAGGCACACCAACGGGTCGACCCCGGCGTCGTGTTGCGGCTGGTCTCCCCTTGCTGTGGTCACGGCAGGCTCCCCGGTTGCGGTGCGGATCAGGTCAGTGTGCCTGATGGGGGGCGGGTGACGGGTGGGACGCAGCGAGGAAAGCGGCCCCTACCCGGGAATCCGTGGGTCAAACCGATAGTGACCCAGATCACGTGGCGAATCGGCGGATACCACCTTCTCCCGCCACTCACCTGCTTGATACACATGGTTCCGCGACCCCGTGTTCCCCGCACCACCGGGCGCTCTCCCCTCCCCCTTCTGTTCCTGGGAACGCCCATGTCCTCGCGGACCCGCGGCCCGGCGGCCCTCGCCGCCCTCGTCGCCCTCTTCACGGCCGGCTACCTCGCCCCGTACCTGCTGCCGACCGTCGTCGGCCGGCTCTCCGCCGGACTCGGCCTGACCCCCGCGCAGGCGGGTCTGGCCGGCTCCGCGCTGCTGCTCGGCTCCTCCTCGGCCGGCTTCACGCTGGCCGCGCGCGGGGACCGGATCGCACCGCGCACGGCGGCCCGCGCCGGCCTGCTCGCGATGGCGGTCGGCTACGGCTCCGCCGCCGCGACCGGCCTCGTACCGCTGGTGGTCGCGGGCGCGGTCCTCGGCGGCGTCGGCTCGGGCACGGCGACCGCGGTGGCGGCGGCCGGCATCGCCGGGCAGCGGGACCCGCACCGGGCCTCCACACTGGGCCTGCTGACGGTCTCGGCCACGGCGGGCGCCCTCTATCTGACCCTGCCGCACCTGGGCGGCGGCCATGCGGCGCCCCTGCTGGCGATCGCGTGCGCGGCGGCCCTGGTGTGGCCGCTGACGGGCCGGTTGCCGGGCACCACGCGCGCGCGGGACGGGCGGACGGCGCGGGGAACCGCGCGGGACGGGCGCGCTGCGCGGGGAACCGCGCCGACCGGCCCCCTGCCGTACCGGCGGGCCGGGGCCGTGCTCGCCGGGGGCATCCTGTGCTGGTCCCTCGCGCAGAACGCCCTGTGGGGCGTGAGCGGCCGCATCGGGCTCACCCAGGCCGGACTCTCCGAGGTCACCGTCGGCGCGGTCTTCGCGGCGGCGCTCGGCGCCGGGCTCGCCGGGGTCACGGCGGCGGGGGCGCTCGGCTCGCGCCTGGGCCGCGCGGTGCCGATCGGGGTGGGCACCGTCCTCATCGCGGCCTGCGTGCTGCTGAGTTCGGCCGCCGGGAGCCTCGCCTCCTTCGCGACCGGCGAGATCCTCTGGAACGCGGTCTACCCGGTCGTCCTGTCCTACCTGCTCGGCCTCGCCGCCTCCCTCGACCCGCGCGGCCGCTGGGCCGTCCTCGTCGGCTCCGCCTCCTCCCTCGGCGTGGCCTGCGGCCCGGTCGTCGGCAGCCTCCTCTCGGAGCACGCCGGATACCCGGGTATGGGCGTCGTCCTGTGCGCCCTGCTCGTCCTCGTCGCGGTCCCCATGACCGCGGTGGCCCGCCACGCCTCGGGCCGCCCCCTGGTCCCCGGCTCCGTCCGCCGCCGCGGCGGCGCCCCCGCCGCCGTCCTCGCCGGCACGGCCTCGGCGACTCCGGCGCTGGTTCCGCAGATGGGCGCTCCGGAACAGGAGGTCACCCCGATCCCCGTGCCGGCGGGGCGCCGCCGCCTTTCGAAGTCGGCGTACCGCTTGGCGCGGCCGAGCAGCAGGGGCTAGGGGCTTCCTTCCCCCGCCCCGCCCCTTCCCGTAACCGGGGCTCCGCCCCGGACCCCGCGCCTCACACGCCGGCGGGGCTGAACGTTTCGGGAAGGGGCGGGGTCGGGGGAAGGTCCGCCGCAGGCGCCTACGCCCCGCCACCACCGAACTCGTACGCCTCCACCTCCGCGAGGTACCGCGCCCGACGCGGCTCGTCGTCCTCCAGGAACGACGCCCGGAAGGAGTTCCGGGCGAGCTCGCGGAGCTCCTCCGCCTCCAGCGACAGCGCCTCCCGCACCCCGTCGAAGTTGTCGCCCACGTAGCCGCCGAAGTAGGCGGGGTCGTCGGAGTTGACGGTGACGAGAAGACCCGCCGCCATCATCGTGCGCAGCGGATGGTCGGCGAGGGTGTCGATGACCCGCAGCCGGACGTTCGACAGGGGGCAGAGGGTGAGCGGGACCCGCTCGCGGGCCAGCCGGTCGACGAGCTCCGGGTCCTCCATGCAGCGCAGCCCGTGGTCGATCCGCTCCACGCCCAGCACGTCCAGGGCCTCGCGGACGTAGGCGGCGGGGCCCTCCTCGCCCGCGTGGGCGACGCGGCGCAGGCCGAGCCGGGCGGCCTCCTCGTACACCTCGCGGAACTTGGCCGGCGGGTGGCCGACCTCGGCCGAGTCCAGGCCGACGCCGGTGATCCGGTCCAGGTACGGCTTCGCGGCCTCCAGGGTCGCGAGGGCCGACTCCGCGGACTCGTCGCGCAGGAAGCACAGGATGAGCCGCGTCGAGATCCCGTACCGCTCCTCGGCGCGGTCGAGGGAGGCGCCGAGGCCCTCGATCACGGTGCCGATCGGGACGCCGCGGGCGGTGTGCGCCTGCGGGTCGAAGAAGATCTCGGCGTGCCGGACGCCCTGGGCCGCGGCCCGCTCCAGATAGGCGTCGGCGAGCTCCGTGAAGTCGTCGGCGGTGCGCAGGACCGCCATCAGGCCGTAGTAGAGGTCCAGGAACGACTGGAGGTCGCTGAAACGGTACGCCTCGCGCAGGGCGGCGGTGTCCGCGTACGGCAGGGTGACGCCGTTGCGCGCGGCGAGCGCGAAGGCCAGCTCGGGTTCGAGGGTGCCTTCGATGTGGAGGTGCAGTTCGGCCTTGGGCACGGGCATGGGTGGTGCTCTATCTCTTCGGTACGGGGACCCTCATGAGGTCCTGGGCAATGCTCAGCTCGCCGTCGAACCCGGCGTCCCGCGCCTGCCGCTCGAACGCGGCGGGATCGGAGTAGCGCTGCGAGAAGTGGGTGAGGACGAGGTGCCGCACCCCCGCGTCCCGTGCGACCGCCGCGGCCTGTCCGGCCGTCAGATGGCCGTGGTCGGTGGCGAGGCGGACGTCCTCGTCGAGGAACGTCGACTCGATGACGAGCATGTCGGCGCCCTCCGCGAGCGCGTGCACGCCGTCGCAGAGGCGGGTGTCCATGACGAAGGCGAAGCGCTGTCCGCGCCGGACCTCGCTGACCTCGTCGAGCGTGACGCCGTCCAGGACGCCGTCGCGCTGGATCCGGCCCACGTCGGGCCCCTTGATGCCGTGCGCGGCGAGCCTCTCGGGCAGGATGCGGCGCCCGTCGGGCTCGATGAGCCGGTAGCCGTACGACTCCACGGGGTGGGAGAGCCGGCGCGCGTCGAGGGTGTACTCCCCGGTGACGGCCAGCGGCCCGTCGGCGGCGACGGGCGCCTCGGCCAGCTTCACCGTCTCGCGGTACGCCGTGGCGTACCGCAGGCGCTCGAAGAAGTGCTGCCCGCTCGCCGGGTAGTGGGCGGTGACCGGGTGCGGGACCTGGTCGAGGTTGATCCGCTGGATCACCCCGGCCAGGCCGAGCGAGTGGTCGCCGTGGAAGTGCGTGACGCAGATCCGGTCGATGTCGTGCGCGGCGACCCCGGCCCGCAGCATCTGGCGCTGGGTGCCCTCGCCGGGGTCGAAGAGGATGCCCTGGCCGTCCCAGCGCAGCAGATAGCCGTTGTGGTTGCGGTGCCGGGTCGGGACCTGGCTGGCGGTGCCGAGGACGACGAGTTCGCGTACGGACACGGGTTATCCGGGGGGCCAGTTGAGGCCGCGGCCGCCCAGCACGTGCGCGTGGGCGTGGAAGACGGTCTGGCCCGCGCCCGCGCCGGTGTTGAAGACGATCCTGAAGCCGTGGCCGTCGACCTTCTCCTGGGCGGCGACCTCGCCGGCCTCGCGCAGCACGTCGGCGGCGACGGTCGGCGCGGCGGCGGCCAGGGAGGCGGCGTCCGGGTAGTGCAGGCGCGGGATCACGAGCACGTGGGTGGGCGCCTGCGGGTTGATGTCACGGAACGCGACGGTGGTCTCGGTCTCGCGCACGATCGTCGCCGGCACCTCCCCTTCCGCGATCTTGCAGAACAGGCAGTCGCTCTGCGGCTCTCCGGCCATGGCCCGGGCCTCCTCGCCTCTGTCGGTCGGTACACGGGCATGCTATCGGCCGCCCCCGGCTCCGCCGCCTCCCCGGTCAGTCCTTCGGGGCGCGCCGGTTGAGAGCCGAGCGGCTCACCCAGTACGTGATGATCACGGCCCAGAACAGCGGTGTCCCGAACCCGCTCACCACGCCCGAGTCGAAGAACCACAGGACGAGCGAGGCGAGCGAGTAGAGGCCGAGGAGCCCGACGGCCCCGGCCATGAACAGCACGGGCCGGCAGTTGCGCGCCACGAGCAGCAGGGGCCGGCGCAGCCGCGGCGGCACCCGGCGGGCCATCCACACCGCCCAGCCGGTCCAGGCGCCGAGGAGCACGGCCCCGCCGGCCAGGAGCGGTCCGGCCGCGTCGGACCAGGTCGCGCCGTCGGGGATCCAGGCGATGGCGACGGCGGAGGCGATGAAGCCGAGCAGGGCCACCCAGCGGGCCCCGGCCGCGGTGTTCCACGCCATGGCCTCCAGGTTGTAGCGGGCCTTGCGGTCCTGGAGGTCGAGCGCGGCGGAGGCGACGAAGCCCTCGGCGGCCTGGGTCCAGGCACCGCGCCGGAACCAGCGGCGCCGCAGCCGCAGCAGCGACAGGTTGTTGTGGGCCTCGCTGCTCTGCGGGTTGAGCCGCAGCGTCGTCTCGTACGCCCGCTGCGCGGTGACCCGGTCGCCCCGGCGCTGGGCGGTCAGGCCCACCAGGAAGTGGGCCGCGTCCTCCTCGGGGGCCAGGGCGACGGCGGCCCGGGCCGCCTCGTACGCCTCGACGGTGCGCCCCGGTGTGCGGGCGTGCTCGCCGTGCTCCGCGAGGGCGGTGCCGAGCGCGTAGTGGGTGCCCCAGTACTGCGGGGCGAGGGCGACGGCGTGCCGGGCGGATGCCTCGGCCTCCGGGAACCGCTTGGCGGCGAGGAGGATGTGGACCCGCATCAGCCAGCCCCCGAGCAGCTCGGGCTCGGCCCGCAGCGCCTGGTCCACGGCGGTCAGGGCGGCGGGCCCGTCGCCGTTGCGGTGGTGGCAGCGGGCCAGCAGCACGAGGGCCTCGGCATCGTCGGGATCGGTCGCCAGGTACTGGGCGACGAGGGCCCCGGCCTGTGCGTACCGCCCGGTGTCGTACAGCGCCTCGGCGCGCAGCAGCGCGGTCGGGCCGCCCTGGCCGGTCACAGCTTGCGCTTCCGCTTGAGGTGGGCCAGGAGGTCGTCGTACAGGCCGCCCTCGTTGGCGAACATGGCGACGTTCCGGGCCGCGGCGAACCACGGCTCCGTCGACGGCTTGATCTGCTTGGCCGCGCCGAGCAGGTCCTTGGTGGTGATCAGCCGTACGGAGCCGGTGCGGGCGGAGTCGAGGAGCGCGACCTCGGCGGCCGACTCGCAGACGTGCGCGAGGTCGGCGCCGGAGAAGTCCTCGGTGGCCTTCACGAGCTTGCCGAGGTCGACGGCCTCGATGGGGCGCTCGCGCAGGTGGTAGCGGAGGATCGCCTCCCGGGCGGTGGCGTCCGGCGGCAGGACCAGCAGCGTGCGGTCGAGGCGGCCGGGCCGCCGCAGCGCGATGTCCACGTCCCAGGGCACGTTGGTGGCGGCGAGCACGAAGACACCCTCGTTGCCGGCGCCGCTCGCGATGCCGTCGAGCTCGGTGAGGAGCTGGTTGACGACATTGCGCAGGCCGCTGGAGTGCGTGCGGGAACGCTTGGCGCCGAGGGCGTCCAGCTCGTCGAGGAAGACGACGCAGGGGGCCTGGCGTCGGGCCGTCTCGAAGATGTCGTGGATGTTCTTCTCGGAGGCCCCGATCCACATGTCGAGGACGTCGGAGAGCGAGACGGTGAGGAAGTTCGCGCCCAGCTCGCCCGCGACGGCCCGCGCGATGAACGTCTTGCCGCAGCCGGGCGGCCCGTAGAGCAGCAGGCCGCCGCGGAGCGACTTGCCGTACAGCTTGCGCAGTTCGGGGTTGCGCATCGGCGCCAGGAAGGCGGCCTCCAGGCGGTCCTTGACCTCCTCCATGCCGCCCACGTCGGCGAGGCGCACGGCCCCCGGCGCGTCGACGTCCCACGCGGCGGCGTCCCCCACCGGCCCGTCGGCGCCCACGGCCTGCGGCTCCTCCAGGAAACGCGGCCCGACGAGGTCCTGGACCTGCTGCTCGGCGGCGGCCCAGTCGAAGGAGCCGTGATCGTTCCCGGCCGGCTCGGGCGCACCCTCCGCGGACGCGGGCACCTGCTCCGAGGAGGCCGGGGCGGGCGCGGGTCCCGGCTCCACGGCGGGGGCGGGCGCGGGCCGCGGGGGTTCCGCGGCGGGCGCGGGCCGCGGGGGTTCCGTCGGCGGCATCCCCATCGCCCGCATCATCAGCGCACGCGCGTCCGCGTCCCCCGGTGCGTGCTGGAGCGCGACCGCCGCCTCCGCGACGGCCTCGTCGTTGCGCCTCTCGGAGAGGAGGAGTTCGGCGAAGTGGAGGCGCAGGGGCACGTCGCCCGGGGCGGCGGCCACGGCGGCGCGCAGACTGCGGATCAGGGGGGACTCGTCGGCCATGCGGCCAGCCTAAGGATTCCCCGGGGGCCGCTGTCCACCGGGTTCGGCGGGGCGCGGCGCGCAGGGTGCGCGGCATGAGACGGGAGAGCGCGCCGCGCAGGCTGACCGTGGACGGCACCGCGTGGCTCCGGCACGTCCGGCACCGGCACCCCGGCTGCCGGACGGTGCTCTCGCTGCGCCGTGCGGAGCACCGCCACGCGCAGCTCCGGCCGGTCTTCCGGGACGGTCCGGGCCGCATCGTGGCCGGATACCCGTTCGGCCTGGGCGACGTGGCCTCGACCGGCGGCGCCGTCCTCGACCTCGACCGGCCGGGCGTCGTCCGCCGGTTCCTGGAGGAGGCCGCCGCCCGCAGCCTCCTCCCCACCACCCACGGCGTCCGCGAGGAGAACGCCTGGCCCCTCTACGACACCCTGACGGGGCCGGTCAGGGCTCAGCTCCAGCGGCCCGTGCGGCCGAGGACCAGGGCCGTCGCGGCCGTGCCCGCCGTGGAGGTGCGCAGCACGCTGCGGCCGAGCCGGTACGGCTTCGCGCCGGCCGCCTCGAACACGGCGAGCTCCTCGGGCGAGACGCCGCCCTCGGGTCCGACGACCAGCACGATCGAGCCCTTCTCCGGCAGTCCGGCGGTGGCGAGCGCCCCGCTGGGGTGGTCGCGGTCCTCGTGCAGGACGGCCGCGAAGTCGGCGCCCGCGAGAAGCGCGGCGACCTGCTTCGTACTCATCAGGTCGGCGACCTCGGGGAAACGGGTGCGGCGCGACTGCTTGCCGGCCTCGCGCGCGGTGGACCGCCACTTGCCGAGGGCCTTGAGGCCGCGGTCGCCCTTCCACTGGGTGATGCAGCGGGACGCCGCCCACGGCACGATCGCGTCCACGCCGGTCTCCGTCATCGTCTCGACGGCCAGCTCGCCCCGGTCGCCCTTGGGGAGCGCCTGGACGACGGTGATGCGCGGCTCCTCCGGGGCGTCCTCGTGCACGGACGAGGTCTCCACGGTCAGCCGGTCCTTGCCCTCCACGGCGGACACGACGCAGTCGGCCCAGCGGCCCCGGCCGTCGGTCAGGACGACGTCCTCCCCCGGCTGCAGCCGCTTCACGGAGACGGCGTGCCGCCCCTCGGACCCGTCCAGGACGAACAGCCTGGTGTCGGGGAGGGTGTCGACGACGAAGACGGGTGCGGTCATGGGGCGCTCCTGTGAGCCAGCTCGGAGAGGGCGGTGTCGAGTTCGGCGGCCAGCACCTCGACCAGCTGCCCGGCGGGGAGTTCGCGGGCGAGCCGGTGGCCCTGGCCGGCCCACAGGGCCATGCCCTGGGCGTCGCCCGCGGCGGCGGCGGCCTTGCGGATCGGGGCGGTGAGGTGGTGGATCTCGGGGTAGGCGGCGGGGGCGTACGGCCCGTGCTCGCGCATGAAGCGGTTGACGAGGCCGCGCGCCGGGCGTCCGGAGAAGGCCCGGGTGAGGGCGGTCCGGGTGAACAGCGGATCGGTCAGGGCCCGCTTGTGCAGCGGGTGGGCGCCCGATTCGGGGCAGCCGAGGAAGGCGGTGCCGAGCTGGGCGGCGTCGGCCCCGGCGGCGAGGACGGCGGCGATCTGCCCGCCGCGCATGATCCCGCCGGCGGCGACGACCGGCAGCGCGACGCGCTCGCGGACCTGGGCGACGAGGGCGAGCAGCCCGGTGCCGGGGGCGCCCTCGTCGGCGGGGTCGTCGCGGTAGGTGCCCTGGTGACCGCCGGCCTCGATGCCCTGGACGCAGACGGCGTCGGCGCCGGCCCGCTGGGCGGTGAGCGCCTCATCGGCGGAGGTGACGGTGACGATCGTGTACGTGCCGACGCGGGCGAAGGAGGCGAGGACCTCGGGCTCGGGGCAGCCGAACGTGAAGGAGACGACGCGGACCGGGTCCTCCCGGAGGATCGCCAGTTTGGCGTCGTAGCCGTCGTCGCGGCTGTCGTCGGTCTCGCCGAGCGGGGTCTCGTACCAGGTGGCCTCGCCCGCGAGCTGGTGGCGGTAGACCTCGACGGCGGCGGGGTCGGCGGGCCGCCCGTTCTGCGGCATGAAGAGGTTGACGCCGAAGGGGCGTGCGGTGAGCCCGCGTACCTGCTTGATCTCCTGGTACAGGCCACCGGCCGTCTTGTAACCGCCGGCCAGGAAGCCGAGCGCCCCGGCCTCGCAGACGGCTCCGACGAGCTCGGGACAGGAGGCGCCACCCGCCATGGGGGCCTGCACGATCGGGAACCGAGAGAGATCGTTCAGTGCGGTGGTGGACATATGGGCATCGTGTCATGCCCCTGCTTGCGGGCCGAATCCGTACGTCAGGTCCCGGAAGGAACGGTTCCGGAAACCGGGGAGGGGCGGAGCGGCCCTTCCGGAAACGGGAAAGGGGGGCGGAACCGCTCCTCCGGAAACGGGAAAGGGGCGGGCCGGCTCACCGCCGCCCCGCCCCTTCCCGTCGTCTCCGGATCCGGTCAGGTCCGCCCGTTGAAGGCGTCCTTCAGCCGCGAGAACAGCCCCTGCTGCCCCGGCTGGAACTGACCGGTCGGCCGCTCCTCGCCGCGCAGCTTGGCCAGTTCCCGCAGCAGCCGCTCCTGCTCCGCGTCCAGCTTGCCGGGGGTCTGCACCTCGACGTGCACGATCAGGTCGCCCCGGCCGTTGCCCCGCAGGTGCGTGACGCCGCGGCCGTGCAGCGGGATCGACTGCCCGGACTGCGTGCCCGGGCGGATGTCGATCCCCTCCAGGCCGTCCAGCGTCTGCAGCTGCACCTTGGTGCCGAGCGCGGCCGCCGTCATCGGGATGGTGACCGTGCAGTGCAGGTCGTCACCACGCCGCTGGAACGTGTCGTGCGGCGTCTCGTGGATCTCGACGTACAGGTCGCCGGCGGGGCCGCCACCGGGGCCGACCTCGCCCTCGCCCGCGAGCTGGATGCGGGTGCCGTTGTCGACACCGGCCGGGATCTTGACGGTGAGGGTGCGGCGGGACCGGACCCGGCCGTCGCCGGCGCACTCGGGGCACGGCGTCGGGACGACGGTGCCGAAGCCCTGACACTGCGGGCAGGGACGGGAGGTCATGACCTGGCCCAGGAAGGACCGGGTGACCTGGGAGACCTCGCCACGGCCGCGGCACATGTCACAGGTCTGCGCGGAGGTGCCGGGAGCGGCGCCCTCGCCCGAGCAGGTCGTGCAGACGACCGCCGTGTCGACCTGGATGTCCTTGGTGGTGCCGAAGGCCGCCTCGTTGAGGTCGATCTCCAGACGGATCATGGCGTCCTGGCCCCGGCGGGTCCGCGAGCGCGGGCCGCGCTGCGAGGCCGTGCCGAAGAAGGCGTCCATGATGTCGGAGAAGTTGCCGAAGCCACCGGCGCCGAAGCCGCCCGCGCCGCCTCCGCCGGAGGCCGACAGCGGGTCGCCGCCCAGGTCGTAGACCTGCTTCTTCTGCGGGTCCGACAGGACCTCGTAGGCGGCGTTGATCTCCTTGAAGCGTTCCTGCGTCTTCGGATCGGGATTGACGTCCGGGTGCAGCTCGCGGGCGAGCCTCCGGAAAGCCTTCTTGATCTCGTCCTGGGACGCGTCGCGGCGCACGCCGAGTACGGCGTAGTAGTCCGTGGCCACTTACGACTCCGCCAGGATCTGTCCGACGTAACGTGCCACTGCGCGTACCGCTCCCATCGTTCCGGGGTAGTCCATGCGGGTCGGTCCGACCACGCCGAGTTTGGCGACTGCCTCGCCGCCCGAACCGTAGCCGACCGAGACGACGGACGTGGAGCTCAGCCCCTCGTGGGCGTTCTCGTGCCCGATGCGTACGGTCATGCCCGATTCCTTGGCCTCGCCCAGCAGCTTGAGGAGCACGACCTGCTCCTCCAGGGCTTCCAGGACCGGCCTGATCATCAGGGGAAAGTCGTGTCCGAAGCGGGTGAGATTGGCGGTGCCGCCGATCATCAGCCGCTCCTCGTGCTCCTCGACGAGGGTCTCCAGGAGGGTCGCGAGCACGGTGGAGACCGTGGCGCGGTCCTCGAGCTCCTCGAAGGACTCGGGAAGGTCCTGCACCAGCTGCGGCACGTCGGCGAACCGGCGGCCGACGACCCGGCTGTTGAGCCGGGCCCGCAGGTCGGCGAGCGAGGTCTCGCCGAACGGCGCGGGGCAGTCGATGACCCGCTGCTCGACCCGGCCGGTGTCCGTGATGAGGACCAGCATCAGGCGGGCCGGGGCCAGCGAGAGCAGCTCCACGTGCCGGACGGTCGAACGGGTCAGCGACGGGTACTGGACGACGGCGACCTGACGGGTCAGCTGGGCGAGCAGCCGGACCGTACGGCCGACGACGTCGTCCAGGTCGACCGCGCCGTCGAGGAAGTTGTGGATGGCGCGCCGCTCGGGCGTCGACAGCGGCTTGACGCCGGCCAGCCGGTCGACGAAGAGCCGGTAACCCTTGTCCGTCGGGATGCGGCCCGCGCTGGTGTGAGGCTGGGCGATGTAGCCCTCCTCCTCCAGGACCGCCATGTCGTTTCGCACGGTGGCGGGCGAGACGCCGAGCTTGTGCCGCTCGGTGAGCGCCTTGGAGCCGACCGGCTCCTCCGTCCCGACGTAGTCCTGGACGATGGCGCGCAGCACCTCGAGTCTGCGTTCGCTGAGCATCGTGCGCACCTCCAGCTGTCGTCGTCGTTACGGTTGCTCCGCTTTTGGCACTCACCCGGTCCGAGTGCCAGCGATCCCCGGTCAGTGTACGGCGGCGGGCATCGCTCCTGGCAAGGAGGCGGTCCCCCCACCGGCTAGCGTCGCGGCATGAACGCGGATTGGGAAGCGCACGGATGGGAGCGTCTCGCGGACGGGGTGGGCCGGCGACGGCTGCCCGGCTGGGACGCCACGGTCGGACTGGTCCTGGGGGAACGGGGCGTGTTGCTGTACGACACGGGCTCCTCGCTCGCGGAGGGCGCGGAGCTGCGGGGACAGATCGCGGCCCTCACCGGCGGCCGGAGAGTGACACACATCGCACTCAGCCATCCGCACTTCGACCATGTTCTCGGCACGGCGGCCTTCGCCGGGGCGGAGGTCTTCGGGGCGGTCGGCTCGGACGTCCTCCTCGCCCAGGACCGGGAGCGGGAGGCGCTGCGCGGGGACGCGGTGGCGCAGGGGCTCGACCCGGCGGCGGCCGCGGAGGCGGTGGACGTCCTGGTGGCGCCGCGCCACGTGGTCTTCGGCGAGTGGACGCTCGACCTGGGCGGCCGGCAGGTCCTCCTGGCGAACGTGGGCCCCGGCCACTCGGGCCACGACCTGGCCCTGTGCGTCCCCGGCGACCGCGAGGTCGTCTTCTGCGGAGACCTGGTCGAGGAGTCGGGCGAGCCCCAGGCGGGCCCGGACGCGCTCCCGTCCCGCTGGCCGGACGCCCTGGACCGGCTGCTCGGCCTCGGCGGCCCGGACGCGCTGTACGTACCGGGGCACGGCGCGGTGGTCGACGCCGCGTTCGTGCGACGCCAGCGCGAGGAACTGGCACAGCGCTTCGAGGTGTCATAACGTCGCCCGAATGCGCAGCTACGACCCGGACCTGACGCCCTCCTGGAAGAAGCCGAAGGCCGTGCCCGAGATCCCGGCGGACCCCGACCTCGTCGTCGAGGAGGTGACGACGGGCTTCTGCGGGGCGGTGATCCGCAGTGAGGCCGGCACGGTGACCCTGGAGGACCGCTTCGGCAAGCACCGGGTCTTCCCGATGGAGCCGCGCGGCTTCCTCCTGGAGGGCCGGGTCGTCACCCTCGTCCGCCCGTCCGCCGCCCCGGCCCGCCCCACCCGTACGGCCTCGGGCTCCGTCGCGGTGCCGGGCGCACGCGCGCGCGTGGCCCGCGCGGGCCGGATCTACGTCGAGGGCCGCCACGACGCCGAGCTCGTCGAACGCGTCTGGGGCGACGACCTGCGCATCGAAGGCGTCGTCGTGGAGTACCTGGAGGGCGTCGACGACCTCCCGTCCATCGTCGCCGAGTTCGGCCCGGCCCCCGACGCCCGCCTCGGCGTCCTCGTCGACCACCTGGTCCCCGGCTCCAAGGAGTCCCGGATCGCCGCCCAGGTGACCTCCCCCGACGTCCTGATCGTCGGCCACCCCTACATCGACATCTGGGAGGCCGTGAAGCCCGCCTCCCTCGGCATCCCCGCCTGGCCCTCCGTCCCCCGCGGCCAGGACTGGAAGACCGGCGTCTGCCACGCCCTCGGCTGGCCCTCCGACAACACCGGCGCCGTCTGGCAGGCCATCCTCAAGCGCGTCCACTCCTACAAGGACCTCCAACCGGAACTCCTCGGCGCCGTAGAACACCTCATCGACCACGTAACAGCCCCATAGCCCGGCCCATCGCGGCCAATCGCCCCCCTGGCCCGGTCCCCACCCACCCCCGGCCGGCCGGTCCGGGCCCACCCCGTTGTGGGCATTCGTTCCGCCGGGGCGGTCCCCACCCCCGGCCGGCCCACCCCGTTGTGGGCAATCGTTCCGCAGGGGCGGTCCCCACCCACCCCTGGCCAGCCCACCCCGTTGTGGGCAATCGTTCCGCAGGGGCGGAACGGGTGGGCACAACGGAACGGCGCCCGTTGCCGGGCCTAGGCTTCCGCACTCGCACCCGCACCCGCACCCGCACCAGGGCATGCCACGGCACAGCACGGCGCTCTGCGGGTGAGGGCCAAGGCACAGGGGGGCGGCGGCGCAGCCAACGCCGCGCCCCTAATCCACCAGGTCCCGCACCACCGCATCCGCCAGCAACCGCCCCCGCAACGTCAGCACCGCCCGCCCCTCCCCGTACGGCCCCGCCGCCAGCAGCCCGTCCTCCAGCGCCTTCCGCGACGCCGCGAGTCCGTCCGGCCGCAGCAGCTCCAACGGGCACCCGTCCCGCAGCCGCAGCTCCAGCAGCACCCGCTCCACCCGCCGGTCCTCGTCCGACAGCAGCTCCCGCCCGGCACCGGGCGACTTCCCGCCGGCCAGCGCCGCCGCGTACGCACCGGGATGCTTGACGTTCCACCACCGCACGCCCCCGACGTGCGAGTGCGCCCCCGGCCCCGCGCCCCACCAGTCCGCGCCGCGCCAGTACAGCTCGTTGTGGAGGCAGCGCCCGGCCTCCGAGGTGGCCCAGTTGGACACCTCGTACCAGCTGAAGCCCGCCTCCTCGAAGGCCGCGTCCGCGATCAGGTACCGGTCGGCGTGCACGTCGTCGTCGGTCATCGGCACCTCGCCGCGCCGGATGCGCCGGGCCAGCTGTGTGCCCTCCTCGACGATCAGGGCGTACGCGCTGACGTGGTCGGGCCCCGCGCCGATGGCCGCGTCCAGGGACGCCCGCCAGTCGTCGTCGGACTCCCCGGGCGTGCCGTAGATCAGGTCCAGGTTGACGTGGTCGAAGCCGGCGGCCCGCGCCTCGGCGACGCACGCCTCGGGGCGGCCGGGGGTGTGGGTCCGGTCGAGGATCTTCAGGACGTGCTGCCTGGCGCTCTGCATGCCGAAGGAGATCCGGTTGAAGCCGCCCTCGCGCAGTTCGGCCAGGTACGCCGGGTTCACGGACTCCGGGTTGGCCTCCGTCGTCACCTCGGCGTCGTCGGCGAGCCCGAACTCGTCGCGGATCGCCCCCAGCATCCGTACGAGGTCCCCGGCGGCGAGCAGCGTGGGCGTGCCGCCGCCGACGAACACGGTCCGTACCGGCCGCGGGTCGTCCCCGAGGACCTTCCGGGCGAGCCGGACCTCCTCGACGACCTGCTCGGCGTAGTTGTCACGGGAGGCGAGCACACCGCCCGTACCGCGCAGCTCGCTCGCCGTGTACGTGTTGAAGTCGCAGTAGCCGCACCGCGTGGCGCAGTACGGCACGTGCAGGTAGAACCCGAGCGGCCGCTCCCCCGCCCCTTCCAGGGCGTGCGGGGGCAGCGCCCCGTCGTCGGGTACGGGCTCACCATCGGGCAGTACGGAAGGCATGAGCCCCATTGTCCCGTACTGCCCGGGGTGCCGGTCGGGTGCCGCCGGTCAGGACTCGCGCGAGCCCGTGTACATCTCCTCGATGAGGCCCTTGTACTCGCGCTCGACGACCGGCCGCTTCAGCTTGAGCGACGGGGTGAGCTCGCCGTGCTCGATGTCGAGGTCGCGGGGCAGCAGCCGGAACTTCTTGATCGTCTGCCAGCGCTGGAGGCCCTCGTTGAGGCGGTCGACGTAGCCCTGGATCAGCTTCTCGGTCCGCGGGTCGGCGACGATCTCGGCGTACGCCTTGCCGCCGAGGCCGTGCTCGGCGGCCCAGCCGAGGAGGGCGGGCTCGTCGAGGGCGATCAGGGCGGTGCAGAAGTTCCGGTCGGCGCCGTGGACGAGGATGTTCGAGACGAACGGGCAGACGGCCTTGAACTGGCCTTCGACCTCGGCCGGCGCGATGTACTTGCCGCCGGACGTCTTGATCAGGTCCTTCTTGCGGTCGGTGATCCGGAGGTAGCCGTCGGCGGACAGCTCGCCGATGTCGCCGGTGTGGAACCAGCCGTCGGACTCCAGGACCTCGGCGGTCTTCTCCGGCAGGCCGTGGTAGCCCTCCATGATGCCGGGGCCGCGCAGCAGGATCTCGCCGTCGTCGGCGATGCGGACCTCGGTGCCGGGGAGCGGCTTGCCGACGGTGCCCGTGCGGTACGCCTCGCCCGGGTTGACGAAGGAGGCAGCGGAGGACTCGGTGAGGCCGTACCCCTCCAGGACGTGGATGCCGGCGCCGGCGAAGAAGTAGCCGATGTCGGGGGCGAGCGCGGCGGAGCCGGAGACGCAGGCGCGCAGGTTGCCGCCGAACGCCTCGCGGATCTTGCCGTAGACGAGGGCGTCGGCGACCTTGTGCTTCGCCGTGAGGCCGAAGGGCGCGGAGGCGGTTCCGGTGCGGCGGAAGTTGTCCTGGGTGGCCTTGGCGTACTCGCGGGCGACGTCGGCGGCCCACTGGAAGATCTTGTACTTGGCGCCGCCGCCGGCGCGGGCCTTGGCGGCGACCCCGTTGTAGACCTTCTCGAAGATGCGCGGCACGGCGGCCATGTAGGTCGGCTGGACCACCGGCAGGTTCTCGATGATCTTGTCGACGCGGCCGTCGACGGCTGTGACGTGCCCGACCTCGATCTGGCCCGAGGTGAGGACCTTGCCGAAGACGTGGGCCAGGGGCAGCCACAGGTACTGGACGTCGTCGCTGGTGACGAGGCCGGTCGCGGCGATGGCCTTGGCCATGTACGACCAGTTGTCGTGCGGGAGGCGGACGCCCTTGGGGCGGCCGGTGGTGCCCGACGTGTAGATGAGGGTGGCGAGCTGGGTGGAGGTGATCGCCCCGACCCGCTCCTTGACGGCCTCGGGGTGCTCCGCCAGGTACGCCCGGCCGCGGGCCTCCAGCTCGGCGAGGGTGAGGACCCACTCGCCGTCGCTCTCGACGCCGGTGGCATCGACGACGACCACGTGACGCAGGTTCGGGAGGTCGGCGCGGCGCTCCACCGCCTTGGCGAGCTGCGCCGCGTCCTCGGCGATGAGGACCCTGGACTCGGAGTCCGAGAGGATGAACGCCGACTCCTCGGCGTTCGTCTGCGGGTAGATCGTGGTGGTCGCGGCGCCCGCGCACATCACGCCGAGGTCGGCGAGGATCCACTCGACCCGGGTGGAGGAGGCGAGGGCGACCCGCTCCTCGGACTGCACGCCGAGGTCGACGAGGCCGGCGGCGATCGCGTAGACCCGCTCGGCGGCCTGGCCCCAGCTGAGCGACTTCCAGTCGTCGGGACCGGCGCCGGAGGCGGCCACGGGATAGCGGTATGCCTCCGCGTCCGGGGTCCGCTCGACGCGCTCAAGGAAGAGCGCAGCCACGGAGGGCGGCCGGTTCTCGATCAGGGTCTGTGTGTCGCTCACGACGTCCTCCGGGCGGCGGCGGTGCCTTCTGGCGGTGCGTACTACGTAACCAAGGCGGTGCGTAACTACGTAACTAACTGGTGAGTAACCTTCAAGTCGGGATCAGAGTAAAGGCCCGGGGACCGGCGCGTAAGGGCTAGCAGGACGTCGCTTCATAACGAACGGGTCCACGCGCCGTCGGCGCGTGGACCCGTTCGATGCACAGCACAGCCAGGTGCCGTCCTGCCCGCTACTTCTTCTTGCCGGAGGACTCGTCGCTCGACAGGACGGCGATGAACGCCTCCTGCGGCACCTCCACCGAACCGACCATCTTCATGCGCTTCTTGCCTTCCTTCTGCTTCTCCAGCAGCTTCCGCTTCCGGGAGATGTCACCGCCGTAGCACTTGGCGAGGACGTCCTTGCGGATGGCGCGGATGGTCTCGCGGGCGATCACCCGGGAGCCGATCGCGGCCTGGATCGGCACCTCGAACGCCTGCCGCGGGATGAGCTCGCGCAGCTTGGCGACGAGCCGCACGCCGTAGGCGTACGCGGCGTCCTTGTGGGTGACGGCGGAGAACGCGTCCACCTTGTCGCCGTGCAGCAGGATGTCGACCTTGACCAGGCTGGACGCCTGCTCGCCGGTGGGCTCGTAGTCGAGGGAGGCGTAACCGCGCGTCTTGGACTTCAGCTGGTCGAAGAAGTCGAAGACGATCTCGGCGAGGGGCAGGGTGTAGCGGATCTCCACCCGGTCCTCGGAGAGGTAGTCCATGCCGATGAGCGTGCCGCGACGCGTCTGGCAGAGCTCCATGATCGCGCCGATGAACTCGCTCGGGGCGAGGATCGTGGCGCGCACGACGGGCTCGTACACGTCGTCGATCTTGCCCTCGGGGAACTCGCTCGGGTTCGTGACCGTGTGCTCGCTGCCGTCCTCCATGACCACGCGGTAGACCACGTTGGGGGCGGTGGCGATCAGGTCGAGGCCGAACTCGCGCTCCAGGCGCTCGCGGATCACGTCGAGGTGCAGCAGGCCGAGGAAGCCGACGCGGAAGCCGAAGCCGAGCGCGGCGGACGTCTCCGGCTCGTACACCAGCGCGGCGTCGTTCAGCTGGAGCTTGTCGAGGGCCTCGCGGAGGTCCGGGTACTCCGAGCCGTCCAGCGGGTACAGACCCGAGAACACCATCGGCTTCGGGTCCTTGTAACCGCCCAGCGCCTCGGTCGCACCCTTGTTCAGGGAGGTGATCGTGTCACCGACCTTGGACTGGCGGACGTCCTTCACGCCGGTGATCAGGTAGCCGACCTCGCCGACGCCGAGACCGTCGGACGCCGTCATCTCGGGAGACGAGACGCCGATCTCCAGCAGCTCGTGCGTGGCGCCCGTCGACATCATCTTGATGCGCTCGCGCTTGTTGAGCTGGCCGTCGACGACTCGGACGTACGTCACGACGCCCCGGTACGAGTCGTACACGGAGTCGAAGATCATCGCGCGCGCGGGGGCGTCGGCGACACCGACCGGGGCGGGAACGTCCCGAACGACCCGGTCGAGCAGCGCATCGACACCGACACCGGTCTTCGCGGAGACCTTGAGGACGTCCTCCGGCTGGCAGCCGATGAGGTTGGCCAGCTCCTCGGAGAACTTCTCCGGCTGGGCGGCCGGCAGGTCGATCTTGTTCAGGACCGGAACGATCGTGAGGTCGTTCTCCATCGCCAGGTAGAGGTTGGCGAGCGTCTGCGCCTCGATGCCCTGCGCCGCGTCGACCAGCAGGACCGTGCCCTCACAGGCCGCGAGCGAACGCGAGACCTCGTAGGTGAAGTCGACGTGCCCGGGGGTGTCGATCATGTTCAGGATGTGCGTCCGACCCTCACCCTGCCCGTCGGTGGGCGCCCAGGGCAGCCGGACCGCCTGGGACTTGATCGTGATGCCGCGCTCCCGCTCGATGTCCATGCGGTCGAGGTACTGGGCACGCATCTGCCGCTGGTCGACCACACCGGTCAGCTGGAGCATCCGGTCGGCGAGCGTGGACTTGCCGTGGTCGATGTGCGCGATGATGCAGAAGTTGCGGATCAGAGCCGGGTCGGTACGGCTCGGCTCGGGCACGTTGGTAGGAGTCGCGGGCACGCAGGGTCTCGTCTCGGGGCGATGTCGGATCGATACGTAGGCTCCATGGTCCCATGCCCGTCGCCCGGCGCCCGGTTTGGGCGGCCCCGAGAGTGACTGGTAGTGTGGACAGCTGTGTCTCGTGTGCCCTCTCAGCTCCCGAGATCACATCCAGAAGGAACATCGAACCTGTAAAGGCTCTTTTCGTGGCGAACATCAAGTCCCAGATCAAGCGGAACAAGACCAACGAGAAGGCGCGCCTGCGCAACAAGGCCGTCAAGTCGTCGCTCAAGACCGCGATCCGCAAGGCCCGCGAGGCTGTCGCCGCCGGTGACGTCGAGAAGGCCGTCGTGGCTTCTCGCGCCGCCTCCCGCGCGCTCGACAAGGCTGTCTCGAAGGGTGTCATCCACAAGAACGCCGCCGCCAACAAGAAGTCGGCGCTGGCCACCAAGGTTGGCGCCCTCCAGGGCTGAGCTCTGATGTAACCGGTCGTACGGGACCCAGCGGGCCCTCTCTCCCGCTCCCGCCGACCACCCGGACTCGCACGCGGACGCGTTCGCCACGCGGGTGCGAGCCCACCCTCAACACGCCGAAGGCCCCGCCGCCTCCTCCCCAGGAGCCGCCGGGGCCTTCGCCGTCCCCCCCACCCCCACCGGCCACACATTCCGGGAAGGTGCGGCGCGAAGCTACCGGACGGGGCCCGGGGCGCAGCACGGAAGCCGCCCACCGCAGGGGGCACGACCGAAGGCCCGGCGCGGCGCGAAGCTGCCGCACGGGGGCCCGGGGGCGCAGCCCCCGATAACCCCCTGCCTTCACCCCCACTAGCCCCCGGCAGGGTTTCGGGAAGGGGCGGGGTGGGGGCCCATGCTCTGACCCCAGATGACAACGCACCGCACCGCACAGTCACCGCCCCGCGCGCCACAAAGCCGCAGCAGGCCCGTGGCGCGGCGCCACGCATCACGGAGGGTGCGGCGCGCGAAGCCGCTGCAAGGGGACCGGGGCGCGGCCCCGGATACCCCACCCGCCAGCCCCCGGCAGGGTCCCGCGTCGCCCTCAGCCCCGGCTCAGCCGCGCCGCCCGAGCCACCGCGACGACCGCTTTCTCGAGGGCGTACTCGGGGTCGTCGCCGCCGCCCTTGACCCCCGCGTCGGCCTCGGCGATCGCGCGCAAGGCGAGGGAGACGCCGTCGGGGGTCCAGCCCCGCATCTGCTGGCGGACGCGGTCGATCTTCCAGGGCGGCATGCCCAGCTCGCGCGCGAGGTCGGCGGGCCGGCCGCCGCGTGCGGAGGAGAGCTTGCCGATGGCACGTACGCCCTGGGCGAGGGCGCTGGTGATGAGGACCGGCGCGACGCCGGTCGAGAGGGACCAGCGCAGGGCTTCGAGGGCCTCGGCGGCGCGTCCTTCGACGGCGCGGTCGGCGACGTTGAAGGAGGAGGCTTCGGCGCGGCCGGTGTAGTACCGCCCGACGACGGCCTCGTCGATGGTGCCGTCGACGTCGGACGTGAGCTGCGCGACCGCGGACGCGAGCTCCCGCAGGTCGCTGCCGATGGAGTCGACGAGGGCCTGGCATGCCTCGGGCGTGGCGGAACGCCCGAGCGTGCGGAACTCCTGACGGACGAAGGTCAGCCGTTCGGCCGGTTTCGTCGTCTTGGGGCAGGCGACCTCCCGCGCGCCAACCTTGCGCGCGGCGTCGAGGAGGCCCTTGCCCTTGGCGCCGCCCGCGTGGAGCAGGACGAGGGAGATGTCCTCGATGGGGTCGCCGAGATATGCCTTGATGTCCTTGACGGCGTCGGCGGACAGATCCTGCGCGTTCCGCACGACCAGCACCTTGCGCTCGGCGAAGAGCGAGGGGCTGGTGAGTTCGATCAGCGTCCCGGGCTGGAGCTGGTCGGAGGTGAGGTCGCGCACGTCGGTGTCGGCGTCGGCAGCGCGGGCGGCCGCCACCACCTCCTGGACGACGCGGTCGAGGAGCAGGTCCTCCTGCCCCACCGCGAGCGTCACGGGGCCGAGGAGGTCGTCGGGGGAAGTCTTTCTGGTGGCCATCGCGATCCAGCATCCCATGGGCCACTGACAGCGATGCCCGAGAATGGCGGGGTGACTGAACGACACGTACTGGTACTCCCCGACCGCGACGCCGCCGAGGAGGTCGCGGGCGAACTCCCCGACCGTTTCGGCGTCCCCGAGGTGCCGCAGCTCGTGCGGGACGCCCTGGCCGGGGAGGACGACGCCGAGGACGCCCAGTGGCTGGTGGTCGTGGAGGACCCGGACGGCCGACTCGACCCGGCGGCGCTGGACGCGCTGGCCGCCGAGTACGAGGGGTGGCTGGAGGCCCCGTAGGAGCCGGCCCCGGAGGTGGCCGAGGCCGGAGCTAGCCGGGGCCGGAGCTAGCCGGGGCCGGAGCTAGCGAGGACGGCAGTGGCCGGGCCGGAAGCAGCCAGGCCGGAGACAGCAAGGACAGCCGTGGCGAAGGCGGCGGTGGCAAGGGCGGCCGCCACGCGGTGGCGGAGGGCGCCGCGCCGCCTCAACCCTGCCGTGTCGTGGGGACGATCTGGATGTCGAGGTCGATGCTGATGCTGGACCCGACGGCCGCGATCCCGCGGGCGAGCAGCGTCTGCCAGGTGAGGGTGAAGTCCTCGCGGTGCAGTTCGGTGGTGGCCCGGCAGGCGCCCCGTGTCTCGCCTTCCAGGCCGCTGCCGAGGCCCAGGTACTGGGTGTCCAGCGTCACCGTGCGGCTCACCCCGTGGAGGGTGAGGGCTCCGGTGACGGCCCAGCGGCTGCCGCCCCGGTGGGTGAACCGCTCGCTGAAGAACTCGAGCGTCGGGTAGGCGCCGATGTCGAGGAAGTCGCCGGAGCACAGGTGGTCGTCGCGCATCTGGACCCCGGTGTCGATGGAGGCCGCGTCGATGACGACGTGCATCGCCGAGTCCTCCATGCGGTCGGCGATCCGCACCGCGCCGGCGAAGCTGTTGAACCGGCCGTGGATCCGGGCCAGCCCGATGTGGCGGGCGGTGAAGCCGATCTGCGAGTGCGTCGGGTCGATCTCCCAGTCGCCCGGCGCAGGCAGCTGGGGCGGCGGGGCCACCTGGAGCAGGACGTCGCCGAGGCCGGTGTGGCCGCCCTCGGCGACGACGGCGGAACCGTGGTGGGGCGTGTACCCCTCGGCGGTGACGGCGAGGCGGTAGTCGCCCGCGGGCACGGTCGCGAGCACCGTGCCGTACGGGTCGGTCTCCCCCGCCAGGACCTTGCGCCCCACGGCGTCGCTGACGACGAACTCGGCCTGACGGACGGGCTCGTGCACGGGGTCGAGCACCCGGCAGCTCAGTACTCCCGCCGTGGGCGGGACGGCGACGGCGGCGAGCGGTCCGCCCCGCGCGACGCCCGCCGCACGCTTCCCGAAGAGACGATCCAACATTCCTCACGCACCCCCGTGCGACTCGTTCATCATGCAACGAAGTCGCATTCGATCACCGTTGGGGGGTTCGAGGCAAACGGGGCAAGTGTTACCGAGGGTCCGAATTAGGAATTCCGCTTCTCCTGGATTCCTCCCCGTACGACCGGGAGCACGTCCAGCACGATGCCGAACAGGTCCCGGTACGCGTCCCGCACCTCCGCCTCGCTCTCCAGCTCCTTGTCGACGCGCTCCCCGTGGACGCGGGTGATCAGCTTCGGGTCGCTGAGGGTGACCCGGCCGTCCTCGGTCAGCAGGGAGCAGATGAGCGAACGCGGAAAGTGCGAGTCGGGCGAGGTCCGGTGGTACCAGGCCCCGGCCGTGAAGTCGGCGAGCTCGCGCGGCCGGGTCTCCAGGCGGTACTGCGGCTTCCCGTCCCGCAGCACGTCGAGGTCGCCGTCTGCGGCCTCCACGATCCGGAAGACACCGCCCGGGTCCTCCTGGTCGTCGCGCTCGTCGAAGGCCAGCGGGAAGTGGCTGTGGTCGCCGAACCCGACGTCGGCCAGCCACCGTTCCCCGTCGGCGGTCTCCACCAGCGACGCCATGTGGTCGTACGGGATGCCGGGCCTCCCCTGCGGGTCGATGACCCGCGCCTGGAGCAGCGACACCCGGTATCCGAGGCCCCGGAGGAGGACGGCGAACGTCGTGTTGATCTCGTAGCAGAAGCCGCCCCTGCCGGCGCCGACCACCTTGTCGAGCAGCGCCTTCTCGTCCAGGACGATGTCCTCGCCGAGGTGGATCGACAGGTTCTCGAAGGGCACGCTCCGCAGGTGCCTGAGGTGCAGTTCCCGCAGTGCGGCGGCGTCGGCCCGCTCCGGCCGCTCCGCGCCGATGCGCCGCAGGTAGGCGTCGACGGTGGACGGTGTGGGCACGAAGGGCTCGGGCGGGGCGGGCCGGGTCGGCTCTGCCGTCGGCGTCGGTCGTGTCGGTGGCATCGGTGCTGTCGTCATACCGGCAGTCTGCCGGTCGAGGCCGGCCGCTAGCCAACGGGTACCGACTCCCCTTCCCTCGTGGGGAGTTCCCGCATCCTCGGCAGCGGCGAGGGCAGCAGCCACAGGACGGCGAAGACGGCGCCCGCGGTGGCGATCCACAGTGTGGGACGCAGCCCGATGGCGGTGCCGAGCAGACCGCCGACGAGCGCGCCGAGCGGACGGAATCCGTGGTTGAGCGTCCGGTACGCGCCCATGACCCGCGCTCGCACGGCGTCCGGTATCAGCGCCATCTGGAACGACCCCGCGGAGATGTCCGCGAGCATCACGCCGACGCATGAGAGGAACTCCGCGGCGAACATGACGGCCACCACCAGGGGAAGCGGTCCGTCGGCCAGCGGTATCAGGAGCAGCGGCAGCGTGAAGCCGAGGAAGCCGACGACGAGCGTGGCCCCGACGCCGATCCTCCGGACGACCGCGCCGCCGCACGCCGCGCCGAGCAGGCCGCCCACGGCCCCGGCCCCGAGTATCAGGCCCAGCAGGCCCGCGCCGATGCCGAGTTCGGTGGTCGCGTAGAGCACGAAGAGGGTGTGGAACATGTAGTTGAAGAACTGGATGGTGCCGGACGCGGCGAACAGCGCGCGCATCGAGGGCTCCCTGAGCACCCAGCGCAGCCCCTCCGTGAAGTGCCCCTTGGCCACGGGGGCCGGCGGGGGTTCGACGGGCCTGATCCGGGCCAGGTACCCGGCGGACACCAGGTAGGTGAGGGCGTCCGCGACCAGGGCGAAGGGTGCGGTGAGCACCTGCACGAGGAGGCCGCCGATTCCGGGACCGGCCAGCCACGCCATCGAACGGCTGCCGTTGACCAGCGCGTTCGCCTGCACATATCCCTCGGTGGGGACGAGCGCCACGAGAAGCGTGGCGTTGCAGACCTCGAAGAGCACGGTGAGCGCGCCGATACCGAAGGCCACCACGTACAGCTGGCCGAGCGTCAGCGCGTCGAGGGCGTAGGCCACGGGAAGGGTCAGCACCAGCGCCGCCCGGCCGAGGTCGGCCGCGATCATGGCGCGTCTGCGGCGGGCCTGGCGGTCGGCCCAGGCGCCGAGCGGCAGGTTGAACAGGAGGGCGGGCAGCAGTTCGGCCGTCTTGAGCCAGCCCATCGCGGCGGCGTCGGCGCCGAGGATCAGGACGGCGGCGAGCGGGATGGCGATGAGCGAGATCTGGTCCCCGGCGAGGGAGACGGTCTGGCCGGTCCAGTAGCGGCGGAAGGTCCGCTCGCGGAGCAATGCCGGTACGCGTTCCACGAGGGCCATCTCCCTCACTCCTGTTCGCTGTCGGGGATTTCCTGGTCCAGGTAGGCGATCCGCAGGATGCTGATCTGCCGTGCGCCCTCGGGCCTGAGGGACGGGTCGGACTGGCGTGCCTCGTAGGGCCGGAGCAGCGCGTCCATCCGCTCTCCGAGGCCGGCCAGCTCCTCGGGGGTGAGGTAGAGCAGGGAGTCGCCGAACTGTTCGGCCTCCCGCCACTCCTTCGGCACCCGGTGACGGTTCTCCATCGCCCGCGTGACCCGCTCGAAGTAGCGCTCGGCGACGGCCGCGCTCAGCGCGTCGGCGGCTTCCGCGACCGTCGCGTCCTCGCTGTACTCGGGCCACTCCGTGTACCGCGCCGTGGCCCTCCAGGGCTTCTCCCGCCCCCGCCCGCCCGGCGCCTCCTCCACGAGCCCGTACTTGGCGAGTATCCGCAGGTGGTACGAGCAGCTGGCGACGGATTCACCGGTCAGCTCGGCCGCCCGGGTGGCGGTGAAGGGTCCGCTGCCGCGCAGCAGTCCCACCAGGGTCATCCGCAGGGGATGGGCGTAGGCCCGCAGGGCGCGGGGGTCGGTCAGTCGGATGCTGCGGGGCTGCTCGCCCCCGGACTCGCTGATCTCCGGCATGATGAAAAGATATCTTTAGAAAGACTCCTTTACAAGCCCCCTCACCCCCTCCTCACCCGCCTCTTCACCGGCTTCCTCGCCCACTTCCCCACCGGACTCCTCACCGGACTCCTCACCGACCTCTTCACCAGCCTCTCGGCACGGCCACGAGCCCCCTCCCCGCTCCCGCCACCGCGATCGCCCCGTCCCGGTCCGTCCGGAGCACCCGCGCGCCGCCCGCCCGCAGCGCCCGCACCGTCCGGGGCGAGGGATGCCCGTACGGGTTGTCCCGTCCTGCCGAAACCAGCGCGAGCCGCGGCCGTACCGCGCCCAACAGCCCCGGGTCCTGGTGCGCGGATCCGTGGTGCGCGACCTTGAGCACGTCCACCGGAGCCAAGCCGGGATGGGCGCGCAACAACTCACGCTGCGACGGCGGCTCCAGGTCGCCGAGGAGCAGCAGACTCACCCCTCCCCCGGTCCGGACGAGCAGCGTGACACTGGCATCGTTCGGCCCCGTCCGCGACGCGCCTGAGGCGGCCGCCGCTTCATCCGCCGGAGGCCAGAGCACCCGCCACTCCAGAGCCCCCACCCGCCGCTCCTCCCCCGGCCCCGCCCGGACCAGGGGCACCCGCGCCGCTGCGGCCGTCCGCCGCACGAACGCCGCCTGCCCCGGCGGCTCTTCGAGCCCCGTGGTCTGGATCGCCCCCACCGAACGCCCCCGCAGCACGCCCGACAGCCCGGCCACGTGGTCCGCGTGGAAGTGGGTGAGAACCAGCAACGGCACCCGTATCACCCCGAGTTCCCGCAGACAGCGGTCCACCGCCACGGGGTCGGGACCCGCGTCCACCACCACCGCGGCGTCCCCGCCCGCCGCGAGCACCGTCGCGTCCCCCTGCCCCACCTGACACATCGCGAACACCCACCCGGGCGGCGGCCACCCGGTGGCCCACCGGGCCAGCGGCGCCGGCCGCACCACCACGACCAGGAGCAGCGCGGCGAGGAGCACGGCGACAGGCCCCCGGTACCGCAGCCTGCGCGCCCCGAGCACCACCAGGGCCGTGAGCAGCGCGAGGAAGAGACCACCCCACCACCCGCCGGGCCAGGCCAGCTCGGCCCCCGGCAACGCGGCCCCGCCACGGGCCACCCGCGCGATCCACCCGGCCGGCCACCCCGCCACCCACGCCAAGCCCTCCGCGCCCGTCGCCCACACCGGCGCGAGGGCGAGCGTGGCGAACCCGAAGACCGTCGCGGGCGCGACCGCCAGCTCGGCGAACAGGTTCGCCGGGATCGCGACCAGGCTCACGCGTCCGGCGAAGACCACCACGACCGGAGCGCACACCGCCTGCGCGGCCAGCGCCGCCGCCAGCGCCTCCGCGAGCCGGCCGGGCACCCGGCGCCGCCGCAGCGCCTCGCTCCACCGCGGGGCGACCGTCAGCAGGGATCCGGTGGCCAGGACGGAGAGCAGGAATCCGTAACTCCGCGCGAGCCAGGGATCGTAGAGCACCAGGAGGAGGACGGCGGCGGCCAGCGCGGGGATCAGCGATCTCCTGCGGCCGGTACCGATCGCGAGCAGCGCGACACCTCCGCAGGCCGCGGCGCGCAGCACGCTCGGATCGGGCCGGCAGACGATCACGAAGGCGAGCGTCAGCGCTCCCCCGGCCAGCGAGGTGACCCGCAGCGACATCCCGAGCCGGGGCGCGAGCCCGCCCCGCTCCACCTGGTGCGCCCGCCCGGGACGCCCGATGAGCAGCAGCAGGACGATCGACAGATTGCTGCCGGAGACCGCCAACAGGTGCGTGAGATCGACGGCTTCGAAGGCGTCCCGCAGTTCGGGGCCGATCCGGGAGGTGTCCCCGACGACCAGGCCGGGCAGCAGGGCCCGCGGGTCCGGACCGAGCCCCTCGGTCGCCGTCCGCAGACCGGCGCGCAGGTCCCCCGCCGCCCGTTGCAGCGCGCTCGGTGGGCCGACGATCCGCGGCGGTCCCGCCCTGTCGACCTTCAGCACCGCGGCGAACGGTTCTCCGGGCCGCAGCGGCGGGGCGAGCCGGGCGCCGACCCGCAGCCGGGTCGAGGGGAGCAGCCTCAGCCATTCCTCCCGTCCCTCGCCCGACGGCACGATCAGCAGGACCGGCGCCCGGGTCCGGTGGACCGAGCCGTCCGACCGCTCGACCCGGGTCACCTCGCCGTCCAGGACGACCGAGACCGGCGCCATCGCGTTGCCCCGCACCCGGGGCCTGGTGAGCCGCGGATCGGACGTCACCGTCACCTCGGCCTGCGCCCGCCCGTACTCCCGCGCCACCGCCGGTACGGGCCCTCGCCGCAGATCCGCCGCGTGCAGCCCCGCCGACGTGGCCCCGGCCGCCGCGCACAGCAGCACCCCGGCGCACGCGGTCGCCCGCAGCCGCCACCCCGGCGAGACCCGCCGCCCCCGGCCCGCACCCGCCGCCGGCGCCCTCCTGGCCGCCGGCGCCCCACCGACCCGCCTCTCCGACACCGGAACCGGCACCGGCACCGGCACCGAGACCGACACCCACACGAACGCGGCGCCCACCAGGCAGACCACGACTCCCGCCACGGTCCACCACCCCGTGGCCCCCACGGCCCAGGCGGCCGCCGCCCAGGCCGCCCCCGCGAGCGGAACGAGCCGGAGATCCGGCGGTCCGTCCTCCCCCGGACCCGCGTCCCGCCTCATGGCCGGACCAGCGGTTCGAGGTCGGCGAACCGGCGTTCACCGATGCCGTTGACCTCCCGCAGCTCGGCGACGGACCGGAAGCCGCCGTGTTCGGCGCGATGGTCGACGATGTGCCGGGCGAGAACGGGACCGACCCCCGGGAGCGTGTCGAGCTGCTCCGCCGTGGCCGTGCTGAGGCTCAGCGGCACCCCCGGCCCACCACCACCGCCGCCACCTCCGGCACCGGCACCGGCACCAGAGCCGCCCGATGGCATCCCCGGCAGCCCCACGAGCACCTGTTCGCCGTCGAACAGGACACGGGCCCGGTTGAGTCCGGTGAGGTCGGCGCCGGGACGCACCCCGCCCGCGGCCCGCAGGGCGTCCGCCACCCGCGAGCCCGCCGGCAGGGTCAGCACCCCGGGCCTGAGTACCTTGCCGCCCACGTCGACGACCACCTTCGCCCCGGACGCCGCCGGCGCCTCCCCGGGGCCCGGCCTCGCCCCCGGCCGGGTCCGCCCGGCGGGTGCGGCGGGTGGCTTCGCCGCCACACGGGCGGCACGGACGAGCTCGGGTGCACGGACCGGCTCCGGCCGCCCCGTCCAGAAGTACCCGCCCGCCAGACCCACGGCGACGACGAGGAGCACCGTCAGCGCGGCCAGCGCCCTCGGTTCGAGCCCGCATCTCGTCTGCACCCAGACCGGCGTCCGCTCACGGACGGCGGCCACCAGCCGGGCTCCTACCCCGGGCGGCGAGCCACGCTCCGGCGCCGCCGGTTCCTCGCGCAGCACCGGTGGCGCCCAGGTCCCCGGCCCCGGGGGCACGAGGGACGGCACCGCTGCCGGTGCCGGTGCCGGTGCCGCCGCCGCCGCCGGGAACATGGCCTCACCGCGCCGCCGTACGGCAGCCCCGGGCCCTGCGGCGACCCGTCCGACCCGGGCGTGCCCCCGGGCCCGGCCGGGCCCCGTACCGCGTCCGCCGGGGCGGCCGCGTCCGTCAGATCCCGGCGGCCTCCCGGGGCCGCTGGTCGACGTGCCGGTGGAGCCCGCGGTCCCCGGGGCGGTCGATGCGATGCGTGTGCGAAGAGTCATGATCGTGACGGTAGGAGTCACGACCGGGCCGTGCCGGGCTCACTCTTGTTTCGTGGACGGAGCACCCGCTGTGGACAACTCCGTCACCCTTCCGGGGGGGGCGGCTTGGCTCAGCGCGGCGAGACGACCACCGCGAGGAGTCCGGGGCCCGTGTGCGCGCCGATGACCGCGCCCACCTCGCTGACCTGGAGTTCCTCGACCCCCGGCACTCGTTCCCTGAGCCGGTCCGCGAGGGCGGCGGCTCGCTCCGGTGCGGAGAGATGGTGCACGGCGATGTCGACGGGGCCGGAGCCGGCGCGCTCCACGGCGATCTCCTCCAGGCGTGCGATGGCCTTCGAGGCCGTCCGCACCTTCTCCCGGAGTTCGATGCGCCCCTTGTCGAGTTCGAGGAGCGGCTTGACCGCGAGCGCGGACCCGAGCAGCGCCTGCGCGGTGCCGATGCGTCCGCCCCTGCGCAGATAGTCGAGGGTGTCGACGTAGAAGTAGGCCGAGGTTCCCGCCGCGCGCTTCTCGGCCGCCGCGACCGCCTCGTCGAGCGAGCCGCCCGCCTCGGCGACCTGCGCCGCCGCCAGGGCGCAGAAGCCCAGCGCCATGCCCATCATGCGGGTGTCGACCACCCGCACGGGAAGGGGGGCGTTCTTCGCCGCAAGGACGGCGGCGTCGTACGTTCCCGAGACCTCGGCGGAGAGGTGGAGCGAGACGACGCCCGTCGCCCCGGCCTCTGCGGCCTCGCGGAACGCGGCGGCGAAGACCTCGGGGTTCGGGCGCGACGTGGTGACGGGCCGCCTCTTCTGCAGGGCCTCGGCGAGGGCCACGGCCGAGATCTCGGTGCCCTCCTCCAGGGCGCGGTCGCCGATGACGACGGTCAGCGGGACCGTGGTGATCGCGTGCCGCTCCCTCGTCTGGCGTGGCAGATAGGCCGTGGAATCGGTGACGATCGCGACATGCCGGGACATGAGCGGGAGGTTACCCGCCGAGGCCGCCGCACGGCAGCCCGGCCCCCCTCGCCGCACGGGCCGCCGTTCCGTCAGGTGGTCGTCTCCGGCCTGGCCGACTTCTCCCAGGGGTAGGCGGTCCGCCGGGGATCGGGCGCGGTGATCGCCGACGGCTCGCTCCCGGACGCCGGCCCGGGAGCCCCGCCGTGCGTGGCGGCACCGGGAGCGGCCCCCGGCGCGGCGGCCTCCGGCTCGGTCCAGTGGCGCAGGGCGCCCGCCTCGACGTCGATCTGGGCGCTGAGCGCCGACAGGTCGTCCTCGGCGAACCTGACGGCCCGGTCCCGGGCCGCGCGGCGCAGCGCGTCGGCCGAGCCGGTGATCCGCTCGGTCCGCGCGGCGAGTTCGGGGAGCTGCCCGGCGACCCAGGCCCGGTCGGGCTCCCGCTCCAGACGCTTGAGGTCCCCGTCCAGTTCGAGGCCGTGTGCGCTGAGCCGGTGGAAGAGGTCCAGCGACTCCTTCAGCGAGGCGTCCTCGACGGCACCCGCCTGCAGCGCCTCCTGGGTGGCCCGCATCGAGGTGCGCAGCGCGAGTCTCAGCCGGGCCAGCTCGCTCGGCACCCCGGCCTGGCCGAAGCTCTTGGCCCGCAGCGTCGTGTCCTCGACCGTGCGCCGGGCCTGGTCCAGGGTGCGGTCGACCCCGCGCTTGGCGGCCTTCGCGACCTTCACGGTGGCATAGACCCCGAGCGCCACGAAGGCGAAGAAGAGCAGCGCCATGATCGTGATAATCGTGGCTTCCATGTGCGCCCCTCCGGCGTCTGTCGAATCCCCACGGCTGTGGTTCTTCCACGGTAAACGGAACAGGCAGGCCAGGGGTTCCATTGGAACCCCCAACCTGCCCGTAGGGGAAACCCCTATGTGCCGCTAGCCGGCGACGATGTTGACCAGCTTCGGCGCGCGCACGATCACCTTGCGGATCTCCGCGCCGCCCAGCGCCGCGACGACGTGCGGGTCGGCGAGCGCCAGCGTCTCCAGCTCCGCGTCCGTGATCGACGGGGAGACCTCCAGGCGGGCCTTGACCTTGCCCTTGATCTGCACGACGCAGGTCACGGTCTCGTCGACGACGTACGCCGGGTCGGCGACCGGGAAGTCCTGGTGGACGACCGAGCCGGGGTGGCCCAGCCGGCGCCACAGCTCCTCGGAGATGTGCGGGGCCAGCGGGGCGACCAGCAGGACCAGCTGCTCGGCGACCGGCCGGGAGATCGCACCGCCGGACTTGGTCAGGTGGTTGTTCAGCTCGGTGATCTTGGCGATGGCGGTGTTGAAGCGCATCGCCGCCATGTCCTGCGAGACACCGTCGATCGCCTTGTGCAGGGCGCGCAGCGTGTCCTCGTCGGGCGCGTCGTCGACGACCGTGACCTCGCCGGTCGACTCGTCGACGATGTTGCGCCACAGGCGCTGCAGCAGGCGGTACTGGCCGATGACCGCGCGGGTGTCCCAGGGACGCGAGACGTCCAGCGGGCCCATCGCCATCTCGTACAGGCGCAGCGTGTCGGCACCGTACTCGGCGCAGATCTCGTCGGGCGTCACCGCGTTCTTCAGGGACTTGCCCATCTTGCCCAGGACGCGGCTGACCTTCTCGCCCTGGTACCAGAAGCCGCCGTCGCGCTCCTCGACCTCGGCCGCCGGCACGGCGATCCCGCGCGCGTCCCGGTAGACGAACGCCTGGATCATGCCCTGGTTGTACAGCTTGTGGAACGGCTCGGCCGAGGAGACGTGGCCCAGGTCGAACAGCATCTTGGACCAGAAGCGCGCGTACAGCAGGTGCAGCACGGCGTGCTCGGCGCCGCCGACGTACAGGTCGACGCCACCGGTCGGCATGCCCTCGCGCGGGCCCATCCAGTACTGCTCGACGGCGGGGTCGACCAGCTGCTCGGAGTTGTGCGGGTCCAGGTAGCGCAGCTCGTACCAGCAGGAGCCGGCCCAGTTGGGCATGGTGTTGGTCTCGCGGCGGTAGCGTCGCGGGCCGGCGCCGTCGCCCAGGTCCAGGGTGACGTTGACCCAGTCCTCGTTGCGGGACAGCGGGGTCTCCGGCCGGGTGTCGGCGTCGTCCGGGTCGAAGGTGCGCGGCGAGTAGTCCTCGACCTCGGGCAGCTCCAGCGGCAGCATCGACTCGGGCAGCGAGTGGGCGACGCCGTCCTCGTCGTAGACGATCGGGAAGGGCTCGCCCCAGTACCGCTGGCGGCTGAACAGCCAGTCGCGCAGCCGGAAGTTGACGGTGCCCTCGCCGATGCCGCGGTCGGCCAGCCAGGCGGTGATCTTCGCCTTGGCGTCGACGACGCCCAGGCCGTCCAGGGAGATCTCGTCGTTGGCGGAGTTGACCAGCTTGGCCTCGTAGGAGGCGAAGGCGTCGTCCCACGCGGCCGGGTCGGTGCCGCGGTCGTCGGAGGGCTCGACGACGCAGCGCATCGGCAGCTCGAAGGCGCGCGCGAACGCGAAGTCGCGGGTGTCGTGCGCCGGGACGGCCATGATGGCGCCGGTGCCGTAGCCCATCAGCACGTAGTCGGCGATGAAGACCGGGACCTGCTCGCCGCTGACCGGGTTGGTCGCGTACGCGCCGGTGAAGACGCCGGTCTTGTCCTTGGCCTCGGCCTGGCGCTCGACGTCGGACTTGGAGGCGGCCTGCTTGCGGTAGGCGTCGACGGCCTCGGACGGGGTGGCGTGTCCGCCGGTCCACACGTCGTGGGTGCCCTCGGGCCAGGCGGCCGGGACGATCTTCTCGATCAGGTCGTGCTCGGGGGCCAGGACCATGTAGGTGGCGCCGAACAGGGTGTCCTGGCGGGTGGTGAAGACGGTGATCGCGCCGGTGTCGCCGACCTGGAAGTCGACGCGGGCGCCCTCGGAGCGGCCGATCCAGTTCCGCTGCTGCAGCTTGATGGCCTCGGGCCAGTCCAGCCCGTCCAGGTCGTCCAGCAGGCGGTCCGCGTAGGCGGTGATCCGCATGTTCCACTGGCGCAGCTTGGACTTGAAGACGGGGAAGTTGCCGCGCTCGGAGCGTCCGTCGGCGGTGACCTCCTCGTTGGCCAGGACCGTGCCCAGGCCGGGGCACCAGTTGACGGGCGCCTCGGAGGAGTACGCCAGGCGGTACTCGCCCAGGACGTCGGAGCGCTCGGTGGCGGTCAGCTCGCTCCACGCGCGCGTGGAGCCGGGGACCTCACGCGTGCCGTTCTCGAACTGCTCGATCAGCTCGGCGATCGGACGGGCCTTGCGGGCCTCGTCGTCGTACCAGGAGTTGAAGATCTGCAGGAAGATCCACTGGGTCCACTTGTAGTACCCCGGGTCGATCGTGGCGAACGACCGGCGCTTGTCGTGGCCCAGGCCCAGCCGGCGCAGCTGGACCTTCATGTTCTCCATGTTGGCCTCGGTGGACACGCGCGGGTGCGTGCCCGTCTGCACGGCGTACTGCTCGGCCGGCAGGCCGAAGGCGTCGAAGCCCAGGGTGTGCAGCACGTTGTGGCCGGTCATGCGCGCGTGGCGGGCGAAGACGTCCGTGGCGATGTAGCCCAGCGGGTGGCCGACGTGCAGGCCCGCACCCGAGGGGTACGGGAACATGTCCATGATGAACTTCTTGGGCCGGGCGGCGACCGCGGGGTCGCCCGCCAGGTCACCGGTGGGGTTCGGCGCCTCGTAGGTGCCCTCGGCGTCCCAGAAGTCCTGCCAGCGTGCCTCGATGTCGGCGGCCATGGCTGCCGTGTAGCGATGCGGGGCCACCGTCTCGGCGGCCGTATTGATCTCGGTCATGGTCCTTGAAGCTCCATCGATCGTCTCTGCCCACGGCCACTGACTGCCCGAAATGAAAAATCCCCTCGCACAGGAGGGGATGCCGCGCCGACTCCGACGGGTTGTCTGTCATCCGTCGGGACTGGTCAGCGCGGCTCGGTAAGCAGGAGGCGTACGGCACGCATGGCGTCAGGGTACCGCAGGGCCCGCACGGGCCGCACCGGCGTTCCAGGGACGGGCGGGCCGGGGAAACGAAGAAGCGGGCCACCCGATCCGGGTGACCCGCTTTCTCTTCTGTGGAGCTAAGGAGAATTGAACTCCTGACCTCCTGCATGCCATGCAGGCGCTCTACCAACTGAGCTATAGCCCCTTGTTGTTTTCCGTCTCCGTTTCGGTTTCCCTCGCGGCGACAGACAGAACATTAACCGGCTCCCGGCCAGATCTCCAAATCCATTCCTCCGACCCCTCTGACCTGCCGGGTAGGGTCGCCGACTGTGTCCGTCTCCGTGCTCTCGAAAACCCGCGCCCGGCCGTGGCCCCTGGTCACCGCCGCGGCGGTCTGCCTGCTCTCGTTCGCGGCCTTCTGGGTGGCGCAACGCCTCGCCCACGTGAACATGCTCGACGTCATGGTCTACCGGGCCGAGGGCGAGACCGTGCGGGCGGGCGGCGACCTCTACGCGATGCGGGCCACGTCCGCGAACCTCGGCATGACCTACCCGCCCTTCGCGGCGCTGCTGTTCGTCCCGCTGACCCTGGTGGGCGTCCCGCTGATGCGGACGCTCACCACCGCGGGCAACCTGCTCCTGGTCGTCGCCCTGGTCCAGTTGTCGCTCCAGCTGGTCCGCCCGTCGCTGTCCCGTACGGACCTGTGGCGTACGACCCTGTGGGTCGCCGCCGCCGTCGTCTGGTGCGAGCCGGTGTGGACGACGCTGCGGTACGGCCAGATCAACCTGCTCATAGCGGTGGCGGTGCTCTGGGACCTCACCCGCCGCGAGGGAAGCCGCTGGGCCGGCCTGGGCATCGGCCTGGCGACCGCGGTGAAACTCACACCGGGGCTCTTCGTGGTCCTGCTGTTCGCCGCCGGCCTGCTGCTGTGGCGCCGGGACCGGGGCTGGAACCAGTGGCTGCGCACGGCGGTGACGGCGACCGGGGTGTTCCTGGGAACGACGCTGGCCGTGGCGCTGGCGCTGCCGGCGGACTCGAAGCGGTTCTGGACGCAGACGCTGTTCGAGACCGGCCGGGTCGGCTTCGCCGAGGAGACGGCCAACCAGTCCATCCGCGGGGTCCTGGCCCGGCTGATGCACACCGACGACCCGGGCATGTGGTGGGCGGTGGCGGCGGCCGTCCTGGGCGGCGCGGCGATGGTCCTCGCGGTCCGGGCCGCGGTGCGGGGCGACAAGGCGGTGGCCGTGATCGTCTGCGCGTTCACGGCCCTGATGATCAGCCCGATCTCGTGGTCCCACCACTGGGTCTGGTGCGTGCCGCTGCTGATCCTGCTGGCGGACCGCGCCACGCGCGCGTGGCCGGTGACCGGGGCGGTCGCCCTGGTCTTCGTCTCGTTCGCCCTGTGGTGGGTTCCGCACGACCCGGGCCGCCCCGAACTGGACCAGAACGCGGGGCAGATGCTGCTCTCCGCGGTCTATCCGCTGACGGCGACGGCGCTGCTGGTGGGGTACGCGGTAACGCTGCGGCGTCAGGCCGTGGCGAAGGAGTAGAACCGCTTGAGGGTGCAGTGCTCGTCCAGGAGCCGGCCGTAGATCGGCTCACCCTCCAGCTCGCGGTACGTCTCGATCGGGTCGCCTTTTATGATCAGCGCCCGCGCGCACTCCTCGCACCAGTACTGGAACCCGGTGTTGACGGGGTCCATGTCCCGCACGATGGGCGTGCCGCTGCCGCACCAGTCGCACTTCCGCCTGTGCGCACCCACTCAATCAGCTCCAGCCGTGGCCGCAGGCCGTGCACCCATAGGACACCCCGCCGTTGTCGCGGAGCACTCGGGTCACCCTCCCGTCCGGAGCCTCGTCCCCCTCCGGCCGTCCGATTCTGCCATGGCCCCGCAAGAGGGTCAGCGTGCTCGGCGCGGCAGTCCCGCGGAGGCGGCGCCCACGGCCGAGGCTGTGGCCAGGGCGAGGGTGGTCACCCACAGCGCGTCGGCGGAACCCTGTGCTCCGGGGCCGCCGAGCCGGCCGAGGAACAGGGTGCCGAACGTGGCGACGCCGATGAGCTGGCCGAGCTGTGTGACGGTGGCGAGCAGTCCGCTGGCGTCGGCCGCGTCCTCGGCCCGTACGGTGGCCAGCGCGCCGGTCAGGGCCGGACTGAAGGCCAGCGAGATGCCCGCGCCCAGCGCCCCCAGGGCCGGGTAGAGCCCCCAGCCGCCCGAGGTGCCGTCCCCGAGCAGCCCGCCGACGGCGAGGGCGGCCGCGGCCGCGATCAGGAAGCCGCCCGGGACCAGCGTCCGGTGCAGCCGGGCCGGCCAGCGCCGCCAGGTCAGCCCGACGGCGCCGAAGACCACGGCGGCGGGACCGAAGGTGAGTCCGGCCCGCAGGGCGCTGTGGCCGAGCCCACCCTGGAGGTGCAGGGTGAGGGTGAACAGGAAGCCCGCGTTGACGCCCATCGCCACGGTGATCCACAGGACGGCCCGCCCCATGCCGGGGATGCGCAGCACCCGCGGGGCGATGAGCGGCGCGCCGCCGCGGCGCGCGAGCCCCGACTCGTAGGCGCCGAAGACCGCGAGGAGCACCAGGGACCCGCCCAGGGAGAGCCAGGACCACAGCGGCCAGTCCTGCTCCTGGTCGAGGACCAGGGGGACGGTCAGCAGGGACACGGCGGCGGCGAGCAGGAGCAGGCCCGGCAGGTCGAGGGCACGCGCCCGCGTGGGGCCGCCCCGGGCGTCGCGGGGCAGGACGCGGGCGCCGAGGACGAGCAGGGCGAGGCCGATGGGGACGTTGACGAGGAAGACCGGCCGCCAGCCGGTGCCGAAGAGGTCGGCGCTCACCAGGACGCCGCCGACGACCTGCCCGGCGGCGGCGCCGGTGGCCAGGACCGCGGAGTAGGCGCTGAGGGCCCGGACCCGGTGCTCGCCGGTGAAGTTGCGCTGGATGAGGCTGAGCACCTGCGGGATCATCAGGGCCGAGCCGGCGCCCTGGACGAGCCGGAACGCGATCAACTGGCCGGTTCCCGCGGCGAGTCCGCAGGCCAGCGAGGCCGCGGTGAAGAGCGCGAGGCCGCCGAGGTACATCCGCCGGTGCCCGAGCAGGTCGCCGAGGCGGGCTCCGGTGATCAGCAACACCGCGTAGGCGATGGTGTATCCGGCGATGACGAGCTGGAGGGCGGCGCCGGAAGCGTCGAGTTCGGCGCGCATGGTGGGGGCGGCGACGTTGACGATGAAGACGTCGAGGAGTGCCATGAACTGGGCGGCGAGCACCACGCCGAGCAGTACTCCGGGGCGGTTGTCGGTGCCACGGTCTTTACTGAGTACGGGACGTGTCGTGGTCGGGGTCATGCGACGAGCGTGACGGCGATCCGATACGGGTAACGAGAGCCCGCTGATGCTGGTACTGACAGCACCTGGCAACGGCGGGACGGGGACTCGACCATGGGGGTGTGACGATGGTGGCAGCAGTACCGACGCAGCGGCGCCGACGGCCGGAACTGGCCGCGTTCCTGCGCAGCCGCCGGGCCAGGGTGACGCCGGAGGACGTGGGCATGCCCCCGGGCCTGCGCCGCCGCACCCCCGGGCTGCGCCGCGAGGAGGTCGCCCAGCTCTCCGGGGTCGGCGTCACCTGGTACACCTGGCTGGAACAGGGCCGGCCGATCAACGCCTCCGCGCAGGTGCTCGACGCGGTGGCCCGCACGCTCCGGCTCGACCGGCCCGAGCGCGAGCATCTCTACCACCTCGCCGAGGTGCCGTACGCGCCGGACCGGGCGGCCGCGGACGCCGAGGTGGTCAGCCCGGAGATCCAGGGGATCCTCGACGCCCTGGACCCGCACCCCGCCGTGCTCTACAACGCGCGGTACGACGTACTCGCGACCAACGCCGTGTACGAGCGGCTCCTGATGCAGGACGGACAGGGCCTGGACACCGGCCCGTTCGGCATACGCAACGTGCTGTGGGCGCTGTTCAGCGTGCCGGACCCCAAGTGTCCCGTGGTCGACCGGAAGAGGGAGCTGCCGCTGATGGTGGCCCAGCTGCGCGGCGCGTACGGACGCCATGTGGGCGAGCCCGCCTGGGAGGAGTTCGTACGGCGCCTCGCGGAGGCCAGTACCGAGTTCGCCCGGCTCTGGCGGAGCGGTGACGTGGTCCCGCCGGGGACCCGGGTGAAGACCTTCCGTCACGAGCGGGTGGGCGAGGTCCGGTTGACCTCGGTCTCCCTCTCCGTCAACGGGATGCCGGAGTGCCGGATCGTGGCCTACACGCCGAACGACGAGGAGAGCCGCCGAGGGATCGAGTCCCTGAGCCAGGGGGCATGACGACGAATCCCGCCCCCTTGCGGGGACGGGATCCGGTGATTGTGGAGCTAAGGAGAATTGAACTCCTGACCTCCTGCATGCCATGCAGGCGCTCTACCAACTGAGCTATAGCCCCTCGTGTTCTTCGTGTTCTTCGCGCTCTGCGCTGCGAACAAGAAGAACTCTAGCCTGTGACCTGCCGGAAAGTGAAATCCGGGTCCGTCAGGCAGGCCGCGGGCCTCAGTCGTCGTCGCCGAGGACCGGCTCGGGCAGCGTGCCGGCGTTGTGCTCGGTCAGGCGCCAGCCGCGCGCGCCCTCGCCGAGGACCGACCAGCAGCAGTTCGAGAGGCCGCCCAGGCTCTCCCAGTGCTGCGCCTCCAGCCCCAGAAGCCGGCCGATGGTGGTGCGGATCGTGCCGCCGTGGCTCACCACGACGAGGGTGCCGTCCTCGGGCAGCTTGTCCGCGTGGCCCAGGACAACCGGGGCGGCCCGGTCGGCCACCTCGGTCTCCAGCTCGCCGCCGCCCCGGCGCACGGGCTCGCCGCGCTTCCAGGCGGCGTACTGCTCGCCGTACCGCGCCACGATCTCGTCGTGGGTCAGCCCCTGCCACTCCCCCGCGTACGTCTCGCGCAGCGCGGAGTCGTGGACGACGGTGTGGCCGGTGAGCGTGGCGAGCTCGGCGGCGGTGGCCGCCGCCCGCTTCAGGTCGGAGGCCACGATGGCATCCGGCTTCAGCGAGGCGAGCAGCCGCGCGGCGCGGCGTGCCTGAGCGACGCCGGTCTCCGTCAGCTCGATGTCGGTCGAGCCCTGGAAACGGCGCTCCAGGTTCCAGGAGGTCTGGCCGTGGCGCCAGAGGACGATACGGCGGCCGCTGCCGCCCTTGGTGGTGCTCAGCTCAGCTCACCGTCCACCTCGTCGGGCAGACCGGCGGCGTGGTCGGAGAGGTCGACACCGGTCAGCTCGGCGTGCTCGGCACCCTTGCCCCGGGTCTTCTGCGCGTCCTCGGGGAGGGTCAGCTCGGGGCAGTCCTTCCAGAGGCGCTCCAGAGCGTAGAAAACGCGCTCCTCGCTGTGCTGGACGTGGACGACGATGTCGACGTAGTCCAGCAGGATCCAGCGCGCGTCGCGGTCGCCCTCACGGCGGACCGGCTTGGCGCCGAGCTCCTTGTTCAGACGCTCCTCGATCTCGTCGACGATCGACTTGACCTGGCGGTCGTTGGGCGCGGAGGCGAGCAGGAAGGCGTCGGTGATCGACAGCACGTCGCTGACGTCGTACGCGATGATGTCGTGCGCGAGTCGGTCTGCGGCCGCCTGTGCGGCGGCGTTGACGAGCTCGATGGAACGGTCCGTGGCGGTCACAAGCAGGCTTTCGTCGGCGGTCAAGTACCCCTCCAGGGTCTCACGGACCGCCGACGACCCCGCCAGCGAATTCCCGGGCGTCGTTACGAGGCGCCCGGGACCTTGTAGTCCTGGCCGAGGATCACGGCGACCGCGGCCCCTCCGACCAGCTTGCCCTTGGTGACCGAGCCCGTCGGCAGCCCCAGCGTCTTGGCCACCTCGACCGCCGTGGCCTTCTGGGCGTCGTCACCGTAGAGGACCTGCGACTTCTCCTGGGTGCCGGCCGTGGTGCCGCCCACGAAGGCGTAGCCGCCGTTGATCAGGACGACCCGGGCGGCCTCCGTGGCGTTCTTGCCGGAACCGTCCCGGACCGACACCCGGGGCACGTCGCCCGCCGCCGGCGGGGTGACCTTTCCGCCGAGGATGTCCTTCACCACACTGGCGCTCGCGGCCTCGGTCAGTGTTCCGTCCTGCCCGACCGGGAGCAGGGCCGTCTTGTAATCGCCGATCTTGGCGTGCTCGGCGAGCTTGGCCAGGGAGGCCGCGAGGTCCTTCTCCGGAAGCGAGGGGTCGAGGATCTGCTGGAGGGTCTCGACGGTGACCGTGGCGACCTCGGGGTCGGAGGAGATCTTCCGCAGCACGCCGTACATGACCTGGCCGAAGCGCTGGAGCTGCTTGGCCTCGGCCTCGCCGGGCGCCCGGTAGGTGGCGTAGGCGACGGCGGCGCGGCCGTTCAGGGTCTGCTTCTCGCCCTTCCTGACCAGCGGCTCGGCGCCCTTCTTCGTGTCGGGCACGTCCGTGTCGGTGTCCGTCTCGATGCTGCTGACGGCCTCGACGAGGTTTTCCAGGAAGGGGGTGTCCAGCCGCCAGGTGCCGGTGATCTTCGTGCCGAGGAGGTTGTCGATCGCCTCCCGGGTGCCGCCGGAGCCGTCGTCCTCGACCGACTTGCCGAGGGTGGTCGCGGCCCCCTCGTCGTCGGCGACCACGATGGAGTTGGGGAGCAGGATCGTGGTGCCCTGGCGGGTGGTCGTGTTGTCCACCAGGAGAGCGGTGGACGTGCCGCCGCTCTTGATGTCGTGGAGGTGGACGACGATCGCGTCGCGCTTCTGCGGGCCGGTCGCGGTGCCGCCCTTCTGCTCCGGGGCGGACGTCCCGGGCAGCTTGCCGGCCGACCAGAGGTAGCCGACGCCGCCGACGGCGGCGAGCACGAGGACGACGACGAGCGCGACGACACGGTTGCGGCCGCGGCGCTTGGCCTCCTCGCGCCGCTCCGAACGGCTCTCGGTGAACTTGAGCCAGTCGATGACGTCCTCGGAGTCCTCGTCGGGCTCCTCGATGAACGAGAACTGCTCGGTGCGGTACTCCCGGTCGTCCTCGGCCTGCCGTGACGGCGCGGGCCGCTCGGAGGCGGGACGCTGGCCGGGGACGCCGGCCGGGGCGGCGACGGGCGCCGCCGGAGGCACGGGGGCGGCCGGGGCGGCCTGCGCCGGGGCGGGCTCGGCCTGGGCGGCCCACTGCTGCCCGGTGTCGTAGGACGGGTAGGCGTAGCCCTGCTGCCCGTACGGGTCGTGCCGCGCCTCGTACTGCGGGTCGTACGGGGGCTGCTGAACCTGCGGCTGCTGGGCCTGCTGCTGGGCGTAGGGGTCGTAGCCGTACGACTGCGGGGGTTGCTGCTGCTGGGGTTGCTGCTGCTGACCCGCGTACGGGTCGTAGTGCTGCGCGGGCTGCTGGTACACCGGCTGCCCGTACTCGTCGTAGCCGATGATCTGCGGCTGCGGATAGTACGGGTCGTACGGATGCTGCTGATCGTTCACCGGTGCCCCTCCCCGAAGCTCACTCGCCGCGGTACAACTGGCGCTTGTCGATGTAGCGCACCACGCCGTCCGGCACCAGGTACCAGACGGGATCGCCCTGCGCGACCCTCGCCCGGCAGTCGGTGGAGGAGATGGCGAGCGCGGGAACCTCGACCAGCGAGACCCCGCCCTTGGGCAGTCCGTCGTCGGTGAGGTCGTGGCCCGGCCGGGTGACGCCGATGAAGTGGGCGAGCGAGAAGAGCTCCTCGGCGTCGCGCCAGGTGAGGATCTGCGCCAGCGCGTCGGCCCCGGTGATGAAGAAGAGGTCCGAGTCGCTGTTGAGAGAGCGCAGGTCCCGCAGGGTGTCGATGGTGTACGTCGCGCCGCCGCGGTCGATGTCGATGCGGCTGACCGAGAACTGCGGGTTGGACGCCGTGGCGATGACGGTCATCAGGTACCGGTCCTCGGCCGCCGAGACCGCCTTGTGGCCCTTCTGCCACGGCTCCCCGGTCGGTACGAACACCACCTCGTCCAGGTGGAACAGGGCGGCCACCTCGCTCGCCGCCACCAGGTGTCCGTGGTGGATCGGGTCGAAGGTTCCGCCCATCACGCCGACTCGGCGCTTCCCGCGCCCGCCAGTAGGCACTTCCTGCTCTCCCATGCGTGCAGAGCCTACTGGCACGGCAGCGGGCACCTGATCGGTGGTCGCCGGATCAGCGGTCGCGGTTGAAGCGCGTGGTGATCCACAGCAGCAGGAGCAGGGCGCCGAAGGCACCGAAGCCGGTGAGGTAGGGGCTGAGGCTGTCGTGGTTGCCGCCGTGCTCGGCGCCCTCGGCGAGCGTGACCAGGTTGGCGGCGGTGCTGTGGAGGCTCATCTTCAGCAGACCTATCGATCGGGGATGGGAGCGGAGACTTCGCGCACATCGTATGCGGGCCGTCCGGACCGGCTCACGCCGACTCAGGCGTTGGCGTCACGGTCCATGTCGCGGTCCGTGCCGCCGCTCGCGCCGCGGCCGGCCTCGTCGGCGGCGTCCGTGTCGTCGGTGCGGTAGCCGCGCAGCAGGAACCAGGCGAGCAGGACGCCTCCCACGATCGAGACGAGCAGCACGATCCGCAGCGTGTCGCCCGGCCCCTGGGCGGCGGCGTCGGCGAGCAGGGCGGCGGCTGCGTCGGTGGTGTCCGGCATGTCGGTCGTGCTCCTAGGTCGTCCTCGGTGCCCGAGTTATCCACAGGCCCCGGCACACGGTAACGCCAGCGCCTAGGGTGGGTTCCGTCAGGGGGACGAGCATCGACTCGTACGAACAGGGGGCATCCATGACCGGAAGCGACCAGGGGAACGTGCCGAGCAGGCAGCGGAAGCGGTTCCCCGGCATCTCCTCACGGGCCTACGAACATCCGGCGGACCGCTCGGCCCTGGTGGCCCTGCGCAAGCTCAGCGGTTTCGACACCGTCTTCAAGGCGCTCAGCGCGCTGCTGCCCGAGCGCAGCCTGCGGCTGCTCTTCCTCTCGGACTCCGTCCGGGTGAGCGACGCGCAGTTCAGCCACCTCAACGACATGCTGCGGGACGCCTGTTACATCCTGGACCTGGAGAAGGTCCCGCCGATGTACGTGGCGCAGGACCCGAAGCCGAACGCGATGTGCATCGGCCTCGACGAGCCGATCATCGTGCTCACCACCGGCCTGGTGGAGCTCCTCGACGAGGAGGAGATGCGGGCGGTCGTCGGCCACGAGGTCGGGCACGCGCTCTCCGGCCACTCCGTCTACCGCACGATCCTGCTCTTCCTCACCGGCCTGGCCGTGAAGGTCGCCTGGATTCCGCTGGGGAACGTCGCGATCATGGCGATCGTGACGGCGCTGCGCGAGTGGTTCCGCAAGTCGGAGCTCTCCGCCGACCGGGCCGGCCTGCTCGTCGGGCAGGACGTCCAGGCGTCGATGCGCGGTCTGATGAAGATCGCCGGCGGCAACCACCTGCACGAGATGAACGTGGACGCGTTCCTCGCCCAGGCCGACGAGTACGAGAAGGCCGGGGACCTGCGGGACTCGGTCCTGAAGATCCTCAACGTGCTGCCGCGCTCGCACCCGTTCACCACCGTCCGGGCGGCGGAGCTGAAGAAGTGGTCGGAGAACCGCGACTTCCAGCGGATCATGGACGGCCACTATCCGAAGCGCTCGGAGGACAAGGACACCTCGGTCACGGACTCCTTCCGCGAGTCGGCCGGGCACTACGCCGAGACGGTGCGGACCAGCAAGGATCCGCTGCTGAAGCTGGTCGGGGACATAGCCGGCGGCGCCGGTGATCTGGCGGGCGACCTGGGCGGCCGGCTCCGCAACCGCTTCGGCACGGGCGGCCAGGGGCCGAAGAAGCCGGACGCAGGCCCGGACGCAGGCCCGGAAGCCGGGGACGGCGGCGGAGACGCCGGCGACGCGGGCACCGCGGGCGGTCAGAGCGCGGGCTGAGCGCTCGGCGCGAGGGCGCCGCAGAGCGCCGGGGCGGCGGGCCGGGCCGTGGCGTACGGGTCGGTGACCGCCGGTCCGCCGCCCGTGTCGGCCACCCGCGCCCCGGCCAGGAGCGGCTTCAGGGAGCCGGTGGTGTCGGCGCCGCACGCCTGCGGGCCGGCCTCCACCGTGCTGGTCAGCAGCTCGGCCCGGTGCATGCGCAGGTCGTCCCGGTCGAAGCGGAAGTGCACCTGGCGGTGGACGGTGAACAGCGACGCCGCGGCAACCGGCCCCGCGCCCTGGACGGCCGGGCGGAGCGCGTAGGTGTACGTGTGGTCCGCCGTGACCTCCAGCGTGTCGGGGCCGGTCTCCTCGAAGCGGAGGGTGCCCTGCACACGGGCGCCGGGGTCGGCGAGGACGACCTGCCGGGGGTCGAAGCGGACGAGCCAGCCGGCGAGGGCGTGGCGGCCGTCGTCGGCGGGCGACTCGACACTCCGGTCGAACTGCTCCAGCTGGTCCGGGTCGAGCAGCAGCCGTGCGGGCCGGACGGTCGCGCCGGACAGGACGTCGGGCTCCAGGGAGGACGCCACCAGATAGTCCTTGGCGATGCTGAGTGCGGTGACGACCTGGCTCTCGGCGAAGTGGGAGGTGCGCCCGGCGACGGGCAGGTTGATACCGGCGGCCCCGGTGCGGTACTCGGCGGCCGGACTGCGGGCGAAGAGCCGGGCGGGCGCGCCGCCGGGGACGGTCCCCTGGGGGGCGAGCGGGACCACCGTGGTCCGCAGCGGCTCGGCCCGCTGGTCGACGAGCGGCTGGTACGGATTGCGTACGCCCAGGTAGATGGCGGTGCCGAAGGCGAGGAGGATCAGCAGGACCAGCAGGACGGCTTGGCGGGAGCCGGTACGGCGCTCCCAGGGCGAGGGGCGGCTCCGGACGGCCCGGGCGTGCTCGCCCATCCGTTCCTGGGCCGAGAACTCCTGGAGGCGGGCAGCCCGGACGAACGCCTCGTCGAAGACGACGGATCGGTACTCGTCCTCACCACCGCCGGGGAACCCCTGGGGCGTCCCCTCAGGCGGGTCGCCACGCCCTGCCATACCTTCAGGGTAGGTCCGCGGGGGCTTCGGTAAACGCCGAGGTACACGACAAGTTCCGAAGAATTCCGCCGTCGGGGTGTACGGGGGCGGCGGGACCCGGGCCGGGGCAAGGCCGCAGCCGGGCCGGGGCATGGCCGCGGCTCTACTCGGAAGCGGCCGACCGGACCGTGGGCGCGTGGGCGGCGGGCGGGGCCGGGAGCGGTTTGGGCGTGTCGACGCCGGTGGTGGCCGGCGGCGGGACCTGGTCGTCATGGTTGGCGGCCGCGCCCCGGTAGACGGCGCTGAAGGCCAGGGCGACCATGCCGATCCCCATGACGAGGGCGAGGATCCAGGCGACCGGCCGGTGCCAGCGGGCGCTGCCCCGGTAGGGGCGCAGGGCGCCTCCGTGGCGCCCGTAGGGGCTGGCGTCGTCGCCGACGTCGTCGGGTTCGTAGGTGTGGCCGACGGGGTCGCGGCCGTCCTCGTAGGGGTCGTCGTCGCCCGCTCCGACGCCGGCGCGGGCGCGGGCCGCCTCGGCCTCCGCACGGGCCTGTGCGGCGGCCAGGAGCCGCTCCACGGCCGTGGGCTCGTGGATGGTGGCGGCCCGTACGAAGTCCTCGTCGAACACCACGTCGGCGTAGACCTCGTCGGCGCCTCCGCGGTCGACACGGTCCTCGGGGTCCCCGCCGTCCTGGAACGGCCTGCCCCCCACGTCGTCCGGCACGGATTCAGAGTAGACCCGCGAGGGGGTTTTGGGCAGGGAGAGTGCGAACCCTCCCCGCACGTACCGAAAGGAGGTGTTACCGCACGTGACCGTCACCCGTGACGATGTACTTGGTCGAGGTCAGCTCGGGAAGGCCCATGGGGCCCCGGGCGTGCAGCTTCTGGGTGGAGATGCCGATCTCGGCGCCGAAGCCGAACTGCCCGCCGTCCGTGAAGCGGGTGGAGGCGTTCACGGTGACCGTGGTCGAGTCGACCAGCTGGGTGAAGCGGCGGGCCGCGGCCTGCGAGGTGGTGACGATCGCCTCGGTGTGGCCGGAGGACCACATGCGGATGTGCTCCACGGCCTTGTCGAGGGAGTCGACGACGGCGGCGGCGATGTCGTACGAGAGGTACTCGGTCTCCCAGTCCTCGGGGGTGGCCGGTACGACGGTGGCCTTGGAGCCCTCGGAGAGGGCGAGGACGCGCTCGTCGGCGTGGACGGTGACACCGGCCTCGGCGAGGGCGGCGAGCGCCCTGGGCAGGAAGGCCGCGGCGACGTCCTGGTGGACGAGGAGGGTCTCGGCGGCGTTGCAGACGCTGACCCGCTGGGCCTTGGAGTTGATCAGGATGTCGACGGCCATGCCGAGGTCGGTCTGGGCGTCGACGTAGACGTGGCAGTTGCCGGTTCCGGTCTCGATGACCGGGACGGTGGACTCCTCGACGACGGTCCGGATGAGGGAGGCGCCGCCGCGCGGGATGAGCACGTCGACGAGACCGCGGGCGCGCATCAGCTCGCGGACCGATTCACGGGACTCGCCGGGGACGAGCTGGATGGCGTCGGCGGGCAGTCCGGCGCCGCCGACGGCGTCGCGCAGGACGGTCACCAGGGCGGTGTTGGAGGCGTACGCGGAGGACGAGCCGCGGAGCAGGACGGCGTTGCCGGACTTGAGGCAGAGGGCGGCGGCGTCGACCGTGACGTTGGGGCGGGCCTCGTAGATGATGCCGACGACGCCGAGCGGGACGCGGACCTGGCGCAGGTCGATGCCGTTGGGGAGCGTCGAGCCGCGGACGACCTCGCCGACGGGGTCGGGCAGCGCGGCGACGTCGCGGACGTCGGCGGCGATGGCCCGGACGCGCTCCGGGGTGAGGGTGAGCCGGTCGACGATGGCCTCGCTGGTCCCGGCTTCGCGGGCCTTGGCGATGTCCTCGGCGTTGGCCTCGACGATCTCGGCGGTGCGGACTTCGAGAGCGTCCGCGATCGCCAGCAGGGCGTCGTCCTTGGCCGCGCGCGGGAGTGGCGCGATTTCGGCGGCGGCACCACGGGCCCGGTAGGCGGCCCGGGCGACCGGGGAGAGGTTGTCGAGGGGCGTGAGCGAGGTCATGCCCGCAGGGTACTGGCACCCCTGCGGACATCCCTCACGTATCCCGCACTCCGAGACGTACCCCGGCACGGGGACGCGCCCGGTCTCCGGGCCGTCCCCCGGTCGCTCAGTAGGGGTGGACGCCGACCGGGGCGGCCGGCGGCGGGCCGTAGCCCTCCGCGATCCGCTGGTGGTAGGTCTCGCGGTCGATGACCTCGAGTCCGACGATCTCCCAGGGGGGCAGCTTGGCGGTCTGCCGGTGCTCGCCCCAGAGGCGCAGGGCGACGGCCGCGGCGTCGTGCAGGTCGCGGGCCTCCTCCCAGTACCGGATCTCGGCGTGGTCGTTGGCGTAGCGGCTGGTCAGCAGGAAGGGGTGGTCGTGGGCCAGCTGTTCGAGCCCGCGTCGCACTTCCTTCAGCGGCGACTCCACCCCCGACACGCTGAGGGTGATGTGCCAGAGCTTGGACTCGGGCTGTTCCTTGACGCGTGCGTCACGTGCCTCGCGTGCCTCACGTGTCTCGGTGGTGGTCTCGGTCTTCCTGTCCGTTGACCTGTCCCGTGCCTCGTCGAAGTCGGCTCCGGCCTCGACACTGGTCAGGGCGCGTTCGGCAGTCCCGCGGGGCGGTGCCCCTGGGCGCGCTCGTCTCACCGGCGGCCTCCTGTGTGATGCGTGTGGTGCTGTACCCCGCCTTGTCTTACCCCCGAGACAAAGTTGACCAGTCCGAGGCGGTACATGGGGCGGTTTTGGTAAACGTCCCTTCCGGATGGCCAGACTTTCAGCCGTTTCGGCGTGGACGGTCGACCGGGTGTGCCGCGGTCAGCCGATGACGACCAGATCGTCGCGGTGCACGACCTCGCGCTCGTACTCGGGGCCGAGTTCCCCGGCCAGTTCGGGGGTGGACCGGCCGAGCATCCGGGGGAGTTCCTTGGCGTCGAAGTTGACGAGGCCGCGGGCGACGGCCCGGCCGGCGGTGTCGCGCAGCTCGACGGGGTCACCGGCGACGAAGTCGCCCTCGACGGCCGCGACACCGGCCGCGAGCAGGGACTTCTTGCCTTCGACCACGGCGCGTACGGCTCCGTCGTCCAGGGTCAGGGAGCCCTGCGGGGTGGAGGCGTGGGCGAGCCAGAGGAGCCGGTCGGCGGAGCGGCGGCCGGTGCGGTGGAAGTAGGTGCCGGTGTCGCGGCCGGAGAGGGCGTCGGCGGCGCGGCTCGCGGAGGTGAGGACGACGGGGATGCCGGCGGCGGCGGCGATGCGGGCGGCCTCGACCTTGGTGACCATGCCGCCGGTCCCGACGCCCGCCTTGCCCGCCGAGCCGATCTCGACGTGGGCGATCGACTCGGGGCCGGTGACCTGCGCGATCCTCGACGTGCCGGGCTTGGCCGGGTCCCCGTCGTACAGCCCGTCGACGTCGGAGAGGAGGACGAGCAGGTCGGCTCGGACGAGGTGGGCGACGAGCGCGGCGAGCCGGTCGTTGTCGCCGAAGCGGATCTCGTCCGTGGCGACGGTGTCGTTCTCGTTGACGACGGGCAGCGCGCCCATCGCGAGGAGCTGGTCGAGGGTCCGGTACGCGTTGCGGTAGTGGGCGCGGCGGCTGGTGTCGTCGGTGGTGAGGAGGACCTGGCCGACGCGGACGCCGTAGCGGGCGAAGGAGGCGGTGTAGCGGGCGACGAGGAGGCCCTGGCCGACGCTGGCGGCGGCCTGCTGGCGGGCGAGGCCCTTGGGGCGGCGGGTGAGGCCGAGGGGGGCGAGGCCGGCGGCGATGGCGCCGGAGGAGACGAGGACGATCTCCTTCTCGCCGCCGCTGCGGACCTTGGCGAGCACGTCGACGAGGGCGTCGACGCGGTCGGCGTCGAGACCTCCGGAGGCGGTGGTGAGCGAGGAGGAGCCGACCTTGACGACGATCCTGCGGGCCTCCGTCACGTACTGCCTCGACACGTCCGTCTGCCCCGACACGTCCGTCTGTCCCGTCACCTGCGTCGCCACCTGCGTCGTCCTCACTCGGCCTCACGGCCTCACCCGGCTGTCCCACCGCCGCGTGCTCCCCGCCGCGGCTGCCAGGCAATCTACGCGAGCCGGGAGGGCTGCCGCTCGTCCGTTTCGCTCCCTGGACCGGGCCTCCCGGGGCCGTGTCCGGCGCTCCGGGGCACCAGGATCCGCTGGGAGATCAGGTAGGTGAAGGGGATCGCGACGACGGCGGCGACGAGTGGCGCGATCCTGTCGTCCATCCCCGCCCAGGTGACGAGCGCGTAGAGCCCGACGCTCTGCACCAGGTAGTTGGTGACGTTGGTGAGGGGGAAGAGGGCGAACTTCTTCCAGGTGGGGCGGGTGCGGTAGGTGAAGTAGGTGTTGAGGAAGAAGGAGCCGACCATGCTGAGGAGGAAGGCGAGGGAGTACGCGGCGAAGTACGGCATCCACGGGTGCAGCAGGAGGTAGCACCCGAAGAACGTGCCGGTGTTGACCCCGCCGACCAGGGCGAAGCGGAGTATCTGCGCGAGGCGCGCACGGCGTGACGGGCGGGACCCGGCACCGCCTCCCCCACGGGAATCGGCACCGCCTCCCCCGCCGGACCCTGCGCCTTCTCCCCCGCCGGACCCTGCGCCGCCTCCCCCGCCGCCCCGGGCCGTCATCAGCGCTCCCGGTCGGCGGTGACGACGCGGATCCGCTCGGCGGCGGCGCGCTCGGCGGCCGCGCGCCCGAAGGAGCGGTGGGTCTCCTTCACGAGGAAGTGCGGCCGGCGCTTGGTCTCGTAGTAGATGCGTCCGATGTACTCGCCGATCAGTCCCAGCATCACCATCTGCACGCCGCCGAGTCCCACGATGATCGCGACCAGGGTGACGTAACCGGGCGCGGTGACGCCCTGGGTGAGGGCGGCGGCGGTCACCCAGACCGCGTAGAGGACGGCGAGGCCGCTGAGCATCATGCCCAGCCAGAGGGCGATGCGCAGGGGGCGGTTGTTGAAGGAGATCAGCCCGTCCATGCCGTAGTTGAGCAGGGAGCTGAACTTCCACTTCGTCTCGCCGCCCTCGCGTGCGGCGTTCTGGTAGTCGAAGGTGACGGTGTCGAAGCCGATCCAGGAGAACAGGCCCTTGGAGAAGCGGTTGTACTCGGGCAGCGAGAGCAGCGCGTCGACGGCGGGGCGGGAGAGCAGCCGGAAGTCTCCGACGCCGTCGGTGAGTTCCACGTCGACCCAGCGGTTGACGGCCCGGTAGTACACGCGGCTGAGCGCCGAGCGGAGCTTCTTGTCGCCCTCGCGGGTGCGCCGCGCCATGACCTGGTCGTGGCCCTGGTGGTAGAGGTCGAGCATGCGGGCGAGCAGTTCGGGCGGGTGCTGGAGATCGGCGTCCATGATCACCACGGCGTCGCCGGTGGACTTGCGGAGGCCCGCGAGCATGGCCGCCTCCTTGCCGAAGTTGCGGCTGAAGGAGGCGTACTGGGTGCGGTGCGGGTGCCGGGCGGCGATCTCGCGCAGTTTGCCCAGGGTTCCGTCGGAGCTGCCGTCGTCCACGTAACAGATCTCGTAGCCGACCGGGAGGCCGTCGAGCACCTGGCGCATGCGCGCGTCGAACCGCTCGACGACGTCCTCCTCGTTGAAGCAGGGGACGACGACGGAAAGCCTGGTCATGGAACGGTCACTCCAGTGGGAGGGGCGAGAGTACGTCCTGAAGGACCGCCACCGGACTCTCCTGCGGGCAGCTCGGCCACGGTACGGAGCGGTGGTGACCACCGGGCGTCGCCCGAGTGACTGCTCCCGGTCGGCATGTCGTCCATGCGACAAAGCATGCGGGGAAGATAGTGATATACGTGGCATTTTCACCCATTCGTCACCCATTGAGACGACATGCCACGGACCCTGGCCAGCTGGAGCGATGACCGGTGAGTAGGACGACCATCTCGGAGCACGGTGACGCACGGATGCGGGACGAAGGGGAGGGCGCCGATCCCGCCGCGGACGCCCCCGGCGGGAGCGGAGGCGGTGACGCGGGCGGCGGGAACGGAGCGGACGGCCTGCGGCGGGCACTGACCTGGACCGGGCTCGTCGTCGCCGCCGGCGCCGCGGCCCTGCTCGCCGTCGGCGCCTTCCTCGGGCTCTACGTCCGCCCCACGTCGGACGACTGGTGCGCGCTGTGGAAGACGCGGGACATGGGAGCCCTGGGGATCGCCTCGGACTTCTACCGCACCCAGAACGGGCGGGTCACCAACGCCCTGGCGACCGGTGTCCTCTACACCGACGACATGCGGGGCCCGAAGCTGCTGCCCGCCCTCCTGGTGGTCGCGCTCTGCGCCGCCCTCTTCCTCCTCGGCCGCGCGGCCCTGCGCGCGCTGCGCCTGCCCGCGCCGCCGGCCGCCCTGCTCGCGGCCGCCGCCGCGCTGCTCGCCGCGCTGCTGTTCTTCGCGGGCACCCGCCCCTACCAGGTGCTGCTCTGGGCGCCGGCGACCATCTCGCACACCCTGCCGAGCCTGATCGGGCTCTGGGTGGTGCTCGGAGCCGTCCGGGCCGCGCGCAGCGCGCGCCGGTGGGCCAGGACGGCCGCGCTGGCCGGCGCGCTCCTGGCCGGCGTGGCGCTCGGCATGCTCAGCGAACCGTTCACCCTGGTCGCCGGCGTGTTCGCGGTCGCCGTCGGTCTGCTCTGCCTGCCCCGGTTCGGCTGGGCGAGGGACCGGTTCGTGTCGACGTGGTGCGCGGCGGCCTGCCTCGGGCTCGGCGTGGGCCTCACCCTGCTGTACACGTCGCCGGGCGCCCGGTGGCGGCGCGCCCAGCACCCGCAGGCCCCGATGTCGGCGGACGAGGTCGGCGAGACGTTCCACGACTGGTGGCGCGTCTGGCAGACCGCCGGCGGCCAGTGGGCGTACGCGGGAGCCCTCGCCGTCGGCGGGCTCGTGGGTCTCGGCCTGGCCCTCGCCCGCGGCCGCGCGCACGACCGCGGCCGCCCCGGCCCGCTCCCCCGGCCCCGGCGCCGGCCCCGGGTGGCCGGGGTCGCGGCCTTCCTGCCGCTGCCGCTGGTCGCCCTCGCGAGCCTGGCCGTGGTCTACGGCCTGCGCAGCGGGTACGGCGTGACCGGCTGGACCTACGCCCGCACCTGGGTGAGCTTCCTCGTCCCACTCCTGCTGACGCTCTGCGCGTACGGCACCTGGCTCGGTCTGGCGATCGGCCGCCGCCTCGCCGGCGGGCTCGGCGCCGGGATCGCGGCGGTCGCCGTGGCGGGAGTGGTGGCCGTCGCCTCCACCGTCGCCCTGGTGCCCGCGGTGCGGACCCTGACGACCACGACCGTGGCGCGGAGCCTCGCCTGGGACGCGCAGAACGCCCGCGTCCGCTCCGAGGTGGCGGCCGGCGCCCGGAAGGTGACGTATCACCCTCTGCCGATCGGGTACCTGGCCGAGCCGTTCTTCACTCCCGCGTACCCGCGGGACTGGGTGGCCCAGTGTGTCTCCCGTTACTACGGCGTGGAGCGGATCGAGCGCCCGTAGGGGGTCCCCCACGCGGGTGTGTTCCTGATCACCCCGCGCGGCGGAGTTTGTGGCGGTCTGCGGTAAATTCTGGCTGCATGTCCCGCCATCCGTGACATCACGCCCGCATGGGCGACTTCTCACCCGCCCCGCGGGTTGCAGGGAATTCCCTTCCGAACCAGTAACGATAGGGAAACAGGCCCCTCCGGAGCGGCCGGAGCCTCGGCCGAACGGGTTGCGAATACCAGGTAGCTTGGGTGTGTCTGAAGGAATGAAAAGTGGATCGAGGTGCCAGTGCCTGACGTCTCAGTGATCGTCATCGCCTACAACGACGCGGAGCGTCTTCCGGCGGCAGTCCAGTCCGTACTGGATCAAACCCTGAAGAGCGTCGAAGTGGTGATCGTCGACGACTGCAGCAGCGACGACACCTTCGCGGTCGCACAGAGTCTGGCAGCTGCGCACCCCGACCTGGTCCGTGCGTACCAGCTGCCCGAGAACAGCGGCGCGGGCGGTGAGCCCCGCAACGTCGGCATCGGCCACGCGCGGGGCCGCTACGTCATGTTCCTGGACAGCGACGACGTCCTGGAGCTCAACGCCTGCCTCAACATGGTCTCGGCCGCCGACGAGACCCAGGCCGACATGGTCTCCGGGCTCTGCGTGCGCCTCCACAAGGACACCGCCAACGAGAAGCGCGACGAGTGGTACTCCTGGATCTACCGCCAGACGCGCACCCTGGACTCGGTCGCCGAGCTGCCCGACCTCTTCGTCTGGGACACGCTCTCGACCAACAAGTGCTACCGCCGTGAGTTCCTCCTCGAGAACGACCTCCGCTTCCCGAAGGGCATGTTCTACGAGGACCTGATGTTCATCGCCGAGGCGTACCTCGCGGCGAAGAAGATCACCCTCATCCCGAACCAGGTGTACTTCTGGCACGTCCACCAGAACGCCCAGGTCAAGTCGGTGACCAACCGCCGGCACGAGATGACGAACTACATCCACCGGCTGGAGATCCACCGCCGGATCGACGCCCTGCTCGACGAGCACGGCATGGACGAGCTCCGCCGGGCCAAGGACGTCAAGTTCCTCAAGCACGACCTGGTCCTCCACCTCCGCGACCTGCCGTTCCGCGACGAGTCCTTCCGCCAGGAGTTCGCCGAGCTCTCCCGCGACTACCTCCAGGGCCTGGACCGCGAGGCGTACGCGAAGGCGCAGAAGATCCAGGCGATCTGCGGCTTCCTCCTGGAGAAGGGCGACTGGGACAACCTGCTGCCCGCCGTCGACACCCTGCTCCACCGCGACAAGGTGTCCACGCCGCTCTTCGAGCAGGACGACCGCGTCTACTGGTGCGCCGAGCACCTCGACGACGAGTTCGGCCGCAGCGTCCTGGACGTCACCGAGCTCGGCTACCACACCAAGCCGATCAACAAGCTCTTCCTGCGCAACGAGCTGACCTCGTACGAGGAGTCCGGCGGCACCGTCCGGCTCACCGGCCGGATCACCAACCCGCTCGGCGTGATCCCGCCCGGGGCACGGCTCGCCGGCCGCCTGGAGTTCAAGGCCCGCCGGCGCAGCCTGCAGACCTTCGTCTTCCCCGTGCAGACGGTCCGCCACGAGGGCCGGAGCATCCACTGGGAGGCCGAGGTCGACCTGAGCTCCGGCCTGCGCCCGCTCGGCATCATCGACTCCGTCTGGGACGTCCGGCTCGACCTCGACGTCGACGGGAAGCGCACCCGGACCCGGCTGACCGTCGGGGACCCCGACCTCGGCGGCGACCCGTTCCCGATCAAGCCCCGCCTGACCCGGCTGGTGGCCGACCGCATAGAGCCGCACGCCACCGTCAAGGGCCACCTCGCCTTCCGCCTGGTGTCCAGTCGGCAGAACGGCGACCGCATCGAGGAACTGATCCTGCGCGGTGTGCGCGGCACGCCCGGCAAGCTGGCCAAGTCCGGCTATCGCAAGGCCAAGGAGCTGCGCAAGACGCTCAAGTCCGACGACACGAAGCTGCGCCTGTACCACGACGTGTACAGCCGGCTGCCCGTGAAGAAGCGGACCGTCGTCTTCGAGAGCCACCTCGGCAAGCAGTACAGCGACAGCCCCCGCGCGATCTACGAGGAGATGCTCCGGCAGGGCCTCGACTTCGAGGCGATCTGGTCGTACACGGGGACGCCGACCGGCTTCCCCAAGGGCGTCGAGCTGGTCCGCCGCTGGTCGCTGCCGTACCTGAAGGCGCTGGCCCGGGCCGAGTTCTGGGTGGACAACCAGAGCTACCCGCTCCGCCTCGACAAGCGCCCCGAGACGACGTACATCCAGACCTGGCACGGCTCCGCGCTGAAGAAGATGGGCTTCGATCAGCCCTCCCTCAAGGCCAAGACCCGCCAGCAGCAGGCGGCGGACCAGAAGTACCTGGACCGCTTCGACCACTTCCTGGTGCGCTCCGAGCACGACGTGCGGACGCTGGCCAAGGCGTTCAACCTCGAGGACCGGGTGCTGCTGCGCTCCGGCTACCCGCGCAACGACGCGCTCGTCCAGACGCGTCAGCGCGAGCAGGAGACCGGCGACCGCGTGCGCGGACCGCTCGCCGCCGAGCTGGGCATCCCGCAGGACAAGAAGATCCTGCTGTACGCCCCCACGTTCCGTACGTCGGGCGCCAAGGCGAGCCACTTCGAGCTGCCGTTCGACGTGGAGGCGTTCGCCGAGGAGTTCGGCGACCGCTACGTCCTCCTGGTGCGCGCGCACTACCTCAACCACGTGGTGCTGCCGCCGAGCGTCGAGGGCAAGGTCATCGACGTCTCCAAGCACCACGACGTGATGCCGTTCATGGAGCTCGCCGACGCGCTGATCACGGACTACTCCTCCGTGATGTTCGACTACGCGCTGCTCGACCGGCCGATGCTCTTCTTCACGTACGACTACGAGAACTACGTCCACGAGGGCCGGGGCACCTACTTCGACCTGCTCGAGAAGGCTCCCGGTCCCGTCTTCCGCACGGAGGACGAGTTCCGTGAGGAGCTGCGGAACCTGGACGCGCAGGACCGGCAGTACGCCGACGTCCGCAAGTGCTTCGTCGCCGAGTTCGGCGAGTACGACCAGGGCACCGCCGCCAAGAGCATCGTCGATCAGTTCTTCTCGTCCCGGTGGAGCCGTTGATGACCAAGCCGACCAGCACCCTGACGACCGAACCCGCGACGGAGCGGAACACCACCGTCGCGCGGGACGTCTTCCTCGTCTCCAACAGCGTCGACGAACTGGGCGGCATCACCAGCTGGTCCCACCAGGTCGCCCGGCTGTTCGCGGAGCGCGGTCACACCGTCCACGTCGTGGGTGTCGTCCCGGCCCCCGAAGGCCGGCGCGCCGACCTCGGCGACGACCTGCCGTACACGACCACCACGCTGTACGACGTCCACCCGCCGAGCCTGAAGGCGCTCCGCGGCCTCAAGGGCAAGCTCGACCTGGCCGAGCGCCGGCGCCGGGCCGCCCGCGAGGCGGGCATGGCCGAGCAGGCCGCGAAGCTCACCCGGATGTTCCGGGCCGCCCGGCCCGGCGCCGTCGTCATCGTGACGCAGGTCTGGGCCATGGAGTGGGTCGCGCTCGCGGACACCTCCGGGCTGCGGGTCGTCGGCATGAGCCACGAGTCCTTCCAGACCTGCCGCGCGTCCTCCCGCTTCCAGCGCGTCAAGAAGTACTACCAGGACGTCGACCGGATGCTCGCGCTGACCCGCGAGGACGCCGACCTGTGGATCCGGCAGCGCTTCGACAACGTGGCCTCCATGCCGAACCCGCTCCCCTTCTTCCCCGAGGAGCCGTCGCAGCGGACCGCCAAGCAGGTGGTCAGCATCGGTCGACTGCACGAGGAGAAGGGCGTCGACATGCTCCTCGACGCCTGGTCCGAGGTCGCCCCGCGCCACCCCGACTGGACCCTGCGCGTCTACGGCTCCGGCGAGGAGGAGCAGGCGCTCAAGCGGCAGGCCGAGGAGCTGGGGCTCGGCAACTCGGTGGAGTGGATGGGCCGCACCAGCGACGTGCCCGGGGTGCTGCGGGAGAGCTCGCTCTTCGCGCTGTCCTCGCGGGGCGAGGGCTTCCCGCTGGCGCTCATGGAGGCCATGGCCACGGCCGTGCCGTGTGTCGCCTTCGATGTCGCTCCCGGTGTCCGCGAGATCATCACGGACGGCGAGAACGGCCTCGTCGTGGCGCCCGGCAACACCAGCGAGTTCGCGCGCAGGCTCGACGAGCTGATCTCGGACAAGGAGCTGCGCGACCGTATGGGCGAGCGCGCCCGCGTCGACATCCAGCGGTACTCGACCGACGAGATCATGGCCCGCTGGGAGAGCCTCTTCACCCTGCTCAACCGCTGACCGCCGGGTCGCGGGACGCACAGACGAGAAACGCTCGGCCGGGATGTCCCGGCCGAGCGTTCTTCGTATGAGCGGTGAGCGGTGCGCCGTGGGTACCGGTCACCGGCCCGTGCCGGTCAGCGGCCGGCGGGCACCCCGCGGTGGGCGACCCAGCCCTCCCAGGCCGAGGAGATCATGGAGCGGACGTCGTGGCGGGCCTGCCAGCCCAGCTCCGACTCGATCCGGTCGGCCGCGGCGACGACCCGGGCGGGGTCGCCGGGACGGCGCGGGGTGACGAGGGGCTCGGCGGAGTGACCGGTGATCTCGTTGATCAGCTCGACCATCTCGGTCACGGAGACGCCCTCGCCGCGGCCGATGTTGACCGTCAGGTCGCGCGGCTCGCCGGCCTCGGCCCACTCCGCGAGCTTCCGGGCTGCGACCAGGTGCGCCTCGGCCAGGTCCTCGACGTGGATGTAGTCGCGGATGCAGGTGCCGTCGGGCGTGTCGTAGTCGTCGCCGAAGATCCGCGGGGACTCCCCGGCGTCGAGACGCTCGAAGACCATCGGCACCAGGTTGTAGACACCGGTGTCGGCGAGCTCGGGGGTCGCCGCGCCGGCCACGTTGAAGTACCGCAGGCAGGCCGTCGAGATGCCGTGCGCCCGGCCGGCGGCACGCACCACCCACTCGCCCGCGAGCTTCGTCTCGCCGTACGGGCTGAGCGGCAGGCACGGGGTCTCCTCGGTGACGAGGACGACGTCGGGCATGCCGTAGACGGCGGCCGAGGAGGAGAAGAGGAAGTTGCGCACGCCCGCGGCGGCGACCGCCTCCAGGAGGACCGTGAGGCCGGTGATGTTCTCGCGGTAGTAGTGCAGCGGCAGCTCGACGGACTCGCCGACCTGCTTCTTCGCGGCGAGGTGGACGACACCGGTGACGCCGTGCTCGGCGATCGTCCGGTCCAGGACCTCACGGTCGAGCGTGGAGCCGACCACCAGGGGCACGCCTTCGGGCACCCGCTTCTCGTCACCCGTGGACAGGTCGTCGAGGACGACGACCCGCTCGCCCGCCTGCGTCATCGCGCGGACCACGTGAGAGCCGATGTATCCGGCGCCGCCGGTGATCAGATAAGTCATAGTGCCCCAAACCCTTTCACTGAGAACTGCGGGCAAGCCGACGGAGCCGGGCTCTGACCGCCCGGAACCCGTCCCGGGCACCGGGTGCGATCCGTACCGCGAGCGAGCCGTTCGCCGTGGCGTACTGCTGCACCAGGAGTACACCGTACCGGCTGCTCGGAAGCACGGAGCGCCGCTGCGAGCCGTCCGGCGGGCGCAGCGAGGTGGTGAACGACTCACCGTTCGCGCACGTCACCGTGGCGCCGACGTCCCACAGCTGGACGCCCTGGCGGCCGCGCCGGCGGCCGGTGCCGGCGAGTCCGGAGAACCGGACCGGGACCCGGGCCGACCAGCCGGAGCCGTCCGCGTCCGTCACGGCGCGCAGTTCGACCCGTTCGGTACGGGCCGGCTCGTCGTCGCCGCGCGGCAGGAACGACAGCTCGGCGGTGCGGGGGGCCGCCTCGGCGAGCCGCCCGTACAGGTCCCGGACCGTGAAGTGCAGTTCGCCGCCACCGCCGGTGCGCAGGACGGCGTCCACGACGAGCGGCAGCTCGCCGAGCGGCAGTTCGTCCATGCCGTCGAGACGGGCCTCCGGCAGGTCCTCGGACCACACGGCGGCGGTACGGGTGCCGGCGTACGGCGGCAGGAGCCGGGCCGGGTTGGCGGCGAGCCGGGACAGCCGCAGCAGGTCGCGCGGCTCCTTCGCGGCCAGCAGGAACCGGGCGATCCAGCGGGCCGGAGCGACGGCGGCGGCGATCTCCGCCTCCTCGAAGCCCGCCAGGTGGTCGCGGGTGGCCGCCCACCAGTCGGCGCGGTGGCCGGCGTCGCGCAGCCGCACGTCCCGGGCGTACATCCGCAGGTCGTGTTCGAGGAACTTGGTGCGGCAGGCGGCGGCCAGCTCGGCGCGTCCCGCCTCGGCGAAGGTCTCGACGGCCGCGCGGTGGGCGGCGATCCGGGCCTGCCAGTTGGAGACGCCGCCGCGGTCGAGGGAGATCGACAGCTGGGCGGCGGCCCGGCGGACGTGCCAGACGTAGACGGTGTCCGGGATCACCGCGACGCGGGGGGCGGCGGCGTACACCCGGGAGGTGAAGAGGAAGTCCTCGTAGACGAACCGGCCGTCGGGGAAGCGGATGTCGTGCTCGGCGAGGAAGGCGCGGTCGTAGACCTTGTTGACGCAGAGGGTGTCGTGGAGCAGCGGGCGCAGGTCCTCGGGGGTCTCCAGCACGGCCGGCTCCCGGTAGAGCCCGGGCTGCCAGCGGACGTCCCGGCCCTCGGGGAGCTCACGCCGTACGCAGACGCCGACGGCGACCGGGGTGCGGTGCCGTTCCGCGGCGGCCACCAGGGCCTCGGCGGCGCCGCCCGGCAGGATGTCGTCGCTGTCCAGGAACATGACGTACGGGGCGGTGGCCGCCCGGACGCCGTCGTTGCGCGGAGTGCCGCAGCCGCCGCTGTTCTCCGTACGGTGCACCACCCTCACCCGGGGGTGCAGGGCGGCCAGCTCGTCGAGAACCCGCGCCGTCCCGTCGCGCGAACGGTCGTCGACCGCCACGACCTCCGCCACCACGGGCCCCTGGTCGAGCGCCGACCTGATGGCCTCACCCACCAACGTCTCGTCGTTGTAGGCGATGACGACGACACTGAGCCTGCCGGCGGTCTCGGGCAGCGGAACGGTACTCACCCCAGGATCCTACGGGAGCCCCCCGACCCCCCTGACGAGGGCCGAGGAGCTTCCCGGACCCGCTAGAAGGGTTCGAACTCGTCGTACTCGCGCTCGGGGTCGTGGCGCTCCGCGTCGCGGTCACGGCGGCGCTGGGCGGCGGGGCGGGGCGCTTCGAGGCGGTGGTCCTCGCCGCGGCGGCCGAGCATCTCGGCGCCGGCCATCATGGTGGGCTCCCAGTCGAAGACGACCGCGTTGTCCTCGGAGCCGATGGCGACACCGTCGCCGGCCCGGGCACCGGCCTTCATCAGCCGGTCCTCGACACCGAGGCGGTTGAGACGGTCGGCGAGGTAGCCGACGGCCTCGTCGTTGTTGAAGTCGGTCTGGCGGACCCAGCGCTCGGGCTTCTCGCCGCGCACCCGGTACACGTCCTCGGCCTCGTCGTACACGACGGTGAAGCCCGCGTCGTCGACGGCCTTCGGGCGGATGACGATACGGGTCGCCTCCTCCACCGGCTTGGCCGCGCGCGCCTCGCCGACGATGCCGGCGAGGGCGAAGGAGAGCTCCTTGAGGCCCGTACGGGCGACGGCGGAGACCTCGAACACCTGGTAGCCGCGCTCTTCGAGCTCCGGGCGGATCATGTCCGCGAGGTCCTGGCCGTCCGGGATGTCGATCTTGTTGAGGACGACCATCCGGGGCCGGTCCTCAAGGCCGCCGTACTGCTTCAGCTCCTCCTCGATGATGTCGAGGTCGGAGACCGGGTCGCGGTCCGACTCCAGCGTCGCCGTGTCCAGGACGTGCACGAGGACCGAGCAGCGCTCGACGTGGCGCAGGAACTCCAGGCCCAGGCCGCGGCCCTGGCTCGCGCCGGGGATGAGGCCGGGGACGTCGGCGATCGTGTAGACGGTCGAGCCGGCGGTGACCACGCCCAGGTTCGGGACGAGCGTCGTGAAGGGGTAGTCGGCGATCTTCGGCTTGGCGGCCGAGAGCACGGAGATGAGCGAGGACTTGCCCGCGCTCGGGTAGCCGACGAGCGCCACGTCCGCGACCGTCTTGAGCTCCAGGACGACGTCGCCGCCCTCGCCGGGCTCGCCGAGGAGGGCGAAACCGGGGGCCTTGCGGCGGGCCGACGCGAGCGCCGCGTTGCCGAGGCCGCCGCGGCCGCCCTGGCCCGCGACGAAGGTGGTGCCCTGGCCGACCAGGTCGGCGAGGACGTTGCCCTGCTTGTCGAGGACGACGGTGCCGTCGGGCACGGGCAGGACGAGGTCCTGGCCGTCCTTGCCGGAGCGGTTGTCACCGGCGCCGGGCTGACCGTTGGTGGCCTTGCGGTGCGGCGAGTGGTGGTAGTCGAGCAGCGTGGTGATCGCCTGGTCGACGACCAGGATCACGTCACCGCCACGGCCGCCGTTGCCGCCGTCGGGTCCGCCGAGCGGCTTGAACTTCTCCCGGTGAACGGAGGCGCAGCCGTGGCCTCCGTTACCCGCGGCGACGTGCAGCTCGACGCGGTCCACGAAGGTGGTCATGGTGGTGCCTCCATTTGGATACGTGCGGAATGTCTATCTAGTAACACGCGAAAGGCGGACCCGCTTCCCGACCCGGGAAGTGAGGTCCGCCTCCGCAAAAGAACCGATCAGGCGACCGGAACGATGTTCACGACCTTGCGGCCACGGTGGGTGCCGAACTGCACCGAACCGGCCTGCAGGGCGAACAGCGTGTCGTCGCCGCCACGGCCGACGCCCGCGCCCGGGTGGAAGTGGGTGCCGCGCTGGCGGACCAGGATCTCACCCGCGTTGACGACCTGACCGCCGAAGCGCTTCACGCCGAGCCGCTGGGCATTGGAGTCGCGCCCGTTCCGGGTGGACGATGCGCCCTTCTTGTGTGCCATGTCTCAGTCCCTCTTACTTCGCAGCCGCGGGGATACCGGTGACCTTGATCGCCGTGTACTGCTGGCGGTGACCCTGGCGACGGCGGTAGCCGGTCTTGTTCTTGTAGCGCAGGATGTCGATCTTGGCGCCCTTGTGGTGGTCCACGACCTCGGCCGTGACCTTGATGCCGGCCAGGACCCACGGGTCGCTGGTCACGGCGTCGCCGTCGACAACGAGCAGGGTCGAGAGCTCGACCGTGTCGCCAACCTTGGCAGTGGAAATCTTGTCAACCTCAACGATGTCGCCGACAGCAACCTTGTGCTGGCGACCACCGCTGCGCACGATGGCGTACACGCGGATCTCTCTCTCACTCGGGATCGAAACCTCTGAAGCCAGCCACTCACACGGGCCCGGGGGCCCGCGGCGTTCCGGAATCGGACGAGCGGCCTCTCCCGACGGGCGGGAGGGAGGTGCTCAGAGGCGCGACGTGTCGATCAGACACGCCGACGGTCTAGGTTACGGGCGGCTGCCACAAGGGGTCAAATTCGCCCGAGCGGGTGCGGGCCGTCCCGTGGAGGGACGGCCCGTACCCGGTGGATCAGTCCTGGGCCGGAGCCGCGGTCTTCTCCGCCGCCTTCTTGGCCGGAGCCTTCTTGGCGGTCGTCTTCTTCGCCGCGGTCTTCTTGGTCGCCGCCGTCTTCTTGGTGGCGGCCTTCTTGGCCGTGGCCTTCTTCGCGGTCGTCTTGCGCGCCGCCGTCTTCTTGGCCGGCGTGGCCTCGGTCTCGGCCTCGGCCGGCGTCTCCTCGGCGACCTCGGCCGGAGCCGTGGCGACCACGACGACGGCCGCCTCCTCGGAGCCCGCGGGCGACCCGGCGGGAGCGGTGGCCTTGCGGACCACCCGGCGGCGGGCACGCGGCGCGGCGGCCACGGGGGCCTCCTCGACGACGGGCTCGGCCACCGGCTCCACGACGGGCTCCGGGGCGGCCTCGGCGACCGGCTCGACGACGACCGGCTCGACGACCTCGGCGACCGTCTCCGTGGTGGAGACGACCGGGGAGGTCACCCGACGGGTCGCGCGGCGACGGCCACGCGGGGCCGGTGCGGCCTCCTCGACGACGGGCTCGGGCTCGACGACGGCCACCGGCTCGGCGACGGGCGCGGGCTCCACGACCGGCTCCGGCCGGGCGGCCGGCGCGGGCTCGTACACGACGCTCTCGGTCTCCACGACCGGCGCCGGGGCGACCGGGGCGGACACCCGGCGGGTCGCGCGGCGACGGCCACGACCGCGCGTGGCGGCGGCCTCGGCCTCGGCGGCGGAGCCGTACAGCTCCTCGTCCGGGGCGATCGGCTCCGGCAGCGCGATCGGGGCGGAGAGCTCCGCCGCGACCTCGGCCTCGGTCTCGACCTCGGTGTCGGCCTCCGCGGCCTCCACCTGCTCGTGCTCGTGGACGTGCTCGGCGCCGCCGCGGCCGCGCTTCTTCGAGCGCTTGCCGCCGCCCCCGCCACCGGCGGTGGTCGGCTGCTCCATGTGCACGATGACACCGCGGCCGTTGCAGTGGACGCAGGTCTCGGAGAAGGACTCCAGGAGGCCCTGGCCGACCCGCTTGCGGGTCATCTGCACCAGGCCGAGCGAGGTGACCTCGGCCACCTGGTGCTTGGTCCGGTCACGGCCCAGGCACTCCAGGAGGCGGCGCAGCACCAGGTCGCGGTTGGACTCCAGGACCATGTCGATGAAGTCGATGACGACGATGCCGCCGAGGTCGCGCAGGCGCAGCTGGCGCACGATCTCCTCGGCCGCTTCGAGGTTGTTCCTCGTCACGGTCTCTTCGAGGTTGCCGCCCTGACCGGTGAACTTGCCGGTGTTGACGTCGACGACGATCATCGCCTCGGTCTTGTCGATCACCAGCGAGCCGCCGGACGGCAGCCAGACCTTGCGGTCGAGCGCCTTCATCAGCTGCTCGTCGATCCGGTACGTCGCGAAGACGTCGACCTCGCTCGTCCACTTGGACAGGCGGTCGGTCAGGTCCGGGGCGACGTGGTGGACGTAGCCGTGGATGGTCTCCCACGCGTCGTCACCGCTGACGATGACCTTGGAGAAGTCCTCGTTGAAGATGTCGCGGACGACCCGGACGGTCATGTCCGGCTCGCCGTAGAGCAGCGTCGGGGCGTTGCCGCTCTTCGCCTTCTTCTGGATGTCCTCCCACTGCGCCTGCAGACGCTCGACGTCGCGGCGCAGCTCGTCCTCGCTCGCGCCCTCGGCGGCGGTGCGCACGATGACGCCCGCGTCCTCGGGGACGATCTTCTTGAGGATGGTCTTGAGCCGGGCCCGCTCGGTGTCCGGGAGCTTGCGGCTGATGCCGGTCATCGAGCCCTCGGGCACGTACACGAGGTAGCGGCCGGGCAGCGAGACCTGGCTGGTCAGGCGGGCGCCCTTGTGGCCGATCGGGTCCTTCGTCACCTGGACGAGGACCGACTGGCCGGACTTGAGGGCGGTCTCGATGCGGCGCGGGCCGTGGCCCATGCCGAGCGCCTCGAAGTTGACCTCGCCGGCGTACAGGACGGCGTTGCGGCCCTTGCCGATGTCGACGAAGGCAGCCTCCATGGACGGCAGGACGTTCTGGACCTTGCCCAGGTAGACGTTGCCGACGTACGAGGTGGCCTGCTCCTTGTTGACGTAGTGCTCGACGAGCACGTTGTCTTCCAGGACGCCGATCTGGGTGCGCTCGCCGTTCTGGCGGACGACCATGACGCGCTCGACGGCCTCGCGGCGGGCGAGGAACTCGGCCTCGGTGATGATCGGGACGCGACGGCGGCCCTGCTCGCGGCCTTCGCGGCGGCGCTGCTTCTTGGCCTCCAGGCGGGTCGAGCCCTTGATGGACTGGACCTCGTCGGCGCCGGTGCCGGGCTCGGCCTTCTCGCGGGCCGGGCGGGGCTCGCGGACCTTGACGACCGTACGGACGCCCTCTTCCTCGGCGCCCTCGGCGTCGGCGGCGGCGTCCCCGCTGCGACGGCGGCGACGGCGACGGCGACGGGAGCTGCTGGAGCCGCCGGCGTAGCCCTCGGCCTCGTCCGACTCCTCCTCGCCCTCCTCGTGCTCGTCGGCCTCGTCCTCGGCGTGCGGCTCCTCGCCCTCCTCGGCCTCCTCGACCTCGGTGAGCTCACCGCGACGGCGGCGACGGCCACCGCGGCGGCGACGGCGGGACGGGCGGTCCTCGTACTCGTCCGCGTCCTCGGAGTCGTCGGCCTCCTCGGCCTCGTCGGCGACGGCCTCGACCTCGGGCTCGTCGGCGACGGTGGCCGGGACGGGCTCGACGGCGACGGGCTCGCCACGGCGGCGGCGACGGCGGCGGGAGCCGGCCTCGCCCCGCTCGGCGGGCTCGGCGGCCTCCACCGTCTCGGCCGCCTCGACGGTCTCGACGGTCTCGACCGTCTCTTCCTCCTCCTCCGGCTCCACCGCGACGGCGGCGGCGGCCGCGGCGGCGGTCTCCGGGGTCTGGAACATCGGCTCGGTGAAGACCGGGGCCTGGAAGACGGCGACGGAGGGGCGCGCGGCGCGGCGCGACTCCCGGGTCGGGGCCGGCTCGGAGGTGAACTGCGGCGAGGTGGCGCGGCGGCGGCCGCGGCCACGGGTGGCGGCGGTCTCGGCGGCGGTGACCTCGGCCTCGTCGGCGGTGATCTGCTCGACGGCGGCCTGCGGCAGCGACTCGCCGGTGGCGGCCGTCTCGGCAGCGGCCTCGGGCGAGGTGACCTTGCGGGTGGCCCGGCGGCGGGTGCGGGCCGGCGGTGCGGCCTCCTCCGCGACCGGAGCGGCCTCGACGGCCGGGGCGGTCTCCACGACCGGCTCGGCGGCGGGCGCCACGGCCACGGTCTCCTCGGCGGCGGGGGCGCCGGCCGGGGCGGTGGCCTTACGGGTCGCACGGCGGCGGGTACGGGCCGGCGGTGCGGCCTCCTCCACGACCGGAGCGGCCTCGACGGCCGGGGCCTCGGCGGGCTCCTCGGCGGCTGCCGGAGAGGTCACGGGCGAGGTGGCCTTGCGGGTGGCCCGGCGACGCGCGGGGCGCGCCGGAGCGGCCTCGGGCGCCTCCTCGGCGGCCGGAGCGGCGACCTCGGTCACGGCTTCGGCGACGGCCTCGGCGGCCGGAGCGGCGGCCTCGGCCGCGGTCTCCACGGCCGGGGCGGTGGCCTTACGGGTCGCACGGCGGCGGGTACGGGCCGGCGGTGCGGCCTCCTCCACGACCGGAGCGGCCTCGACGGCCGGAGCCTCGGTGGCCGCCGGGGTCTCGGCGGTCGCGCCCGTCACCGGCGGACCGGCGGGGCGGGAAGCGGCACGGCGCCTGCGGCGCGGCGGCAGCTTGTCACCGGGGGCATTGGTGTCTTCGTTGGACTCGAGCATGCGGGGTTCTCCCGTCACGCTCCCGGGCGCCGCGCCTTGTTCCGGTCCGGCGGCACGGTCGCGCCTGAGGCGCGGTGCCGCCGTCCGGGGCGCGGGCGCCGCACGGGAGCTCTGTGTCTGGCTCGCCGGTTCCGTACGCCCTGTGCGGACGGCCTGGCGAAAGTCTCCTGGTCAGTGCGCTGCCCGACCCAGGTGGCTCCCGAGTACCAGGGCTGCGCTACAACGACCGCTCCCTACGCGGTACCCGCACCCGGCGCCGTCGCAGAGGCGGTCTCGGCGGCCGTGGTAGAAGCGGCCTTGACTGCCTCGCGGTCGGGCGCGAGCGGGTCGGTCACCGTGCCGGACTCCTCGTCGAAGAGCCCCTGCGCCAGCCTGGTCACCGCAGCGGGGACCGGCGGCGCCAGGTCGGCCACAGCTCGGAGACCGGACAGGACGTCGTCGGGTCGCACGGCAGGTGTCACGTGCCGAACAACCAGGCGCAGTATCGCACAGGCGCTGTCCAGCGGCCTATCACCCTGGGGATCACCCTGGGGAGCGGCTGCCGTCAGCTCGCTGACCGCGGAGCGGGCGTCGAAGGTGCGGACGCCGTTCTTGGTCTTGCGCTGTACTTCCACCGTCTCGGCCGCGAGAAACGCCTCGACGGCCTTCGACGCGTCCTCGACCGTGACGCCTTCGAGCCGCAGCTCCCAGACGGAGGCGGTGAGCCGGTCGGCGAGCCCGGAGGTCCGGGCCTCGACCGCGTCGGTGATGTCGAGGCCGGCCGGCAGGGACTCGTCGAGCAGCGCCCGCAGCGTCTCGGGATCGCGCGTCTGGGTCAGCGCGATCTCCAGGTACTCGGCCTCGGAGCCCGTACCCGTCGGGGCGGCGTTGGCGTACGACACCTTGGGGTGCGGGGTGAAGCCGGCCGAGTACGCCATGGGCACCTCGGCGCGGCGCAGCGCACGCTCGAAGGCGCGCTGGAAGTCACGGTGGCTGGTGAACCGGAGGCGGCCGCGCTTGGTGTAGCGCAGTCGGATGCGCTGCACCGCCGGTGCGGGCGGCGGGCCTTCGGGCTGTCGCTTGCCCAGTGGTTCTTCTCCTCGGTGCGGGGCGGCGCGGGTGGCGCCGTCCACGAGATGTACGGGTCGCCCTGGGGGTCCCGCCCGGTTCACCCCCGCTTTCGCGGGGAGATCTCGGGGGCGGGCGCCGCGCCGGGGACGTTCGTTGTACTACCCAGAGTACGCGCCCGAGCCACCTTCGGTTCCCCGGGCCGGGTCATCGGGGTCCGCCGAAGAGTGCGACGCGCACCTCCCGGGCGGCGGCGCGGACGGCCCGGGCCACGGAGGCGACGGGGGCCCACACCCAGGTGCGCAGCCAGTGGCCGACGGGCGTGAGGATCACCCGGTACGTCCAGGCGAGGGGCCGCCCGATCAGATTCCACAGCACCCAGCCGAGCGCCCGGCCGACAGCTCGCGAGATCCGGCCGGCCACGTCCCAGGCCCAGGCGAGCGCGGCGCCGACCGCCCGGCCGACGGGCGCGAGCACGTACCGCCAGAGCCAGCCGAGCGGAGTGACGACGAGCAGGTCGACGACCCACCACAGCGCCTTGAGGACCGGGAAGAGGACCCAGCCCCAGAGCCACTTCAGCGGTGTGACGACGAGCAGGTCGATCACCCACCAGAGGGCCCGGCCGACCGGGACGAACACCCACTCCCACAGGAACCGCAGCGGGATCACGATCAGGTGGTGGATCAGCCAGCCGAGGGCTCGGCCGATCGGGGCGAGGACCCAGCGCCACAGCTGCTTCAGGCAGTACCCGAGTGCGTCCCAGACCAGCCGGACGGGCAGGACGATCACCAGGGCAATGACCCGCGCCACCCCGGTAAGGCAGCCGGCGGGCTCGCTTGGGGTCCGCGACCTGGTGTTCTCCGTGCTCATGCCCGGAATGACGCGACGGCCCGGCAAAGGGGTTCCCCTTCGCCGGGCCGTCATCCAAGCGTTACTGATTCACGACCGTCAGCGGCAGCAGTGTCTTGCCGGTCGGGCCGATCTGGATGTGGGTGTCCATCTGCGGGCAGACGCCGCAGTCGAAGCACGGGGTCCAGCGGCAGTCCTCGACCTCGGTCTCGTCGAGGGAGTCCTGCCAGTCCTCCCAGAGCCAGTCCTTGTCGAGGCCGGAGTCGAGGTGGTCCCAGGGGAGGACCTCCTCGTAGGTGCGCTCGCGGGTGGTGTACCAGGCGACGTCGACGCCGAAGTCCGGGAGGGTCTTGTCGGCGCAGGCCATCCAGCGGTCGTAGGAGAAGTGCTCGCGCCAGCCGTCGAAGCGGCCGCCGTCCTCGTAGACGGCGCGGATGACGGCGCCGATGCGGCGGTCGCCGCGGGAGAGGAGGCCCTCGACGATGCCGGGCTTGCCGTCGTGGTAGCGGAAGCCGATGGAGCGGCCGTACTTCTTGTCGCCGCGGATCTTGTCGCGGAGCTTGCGCAGGCGCTCGTCGGTCTCCTCGGCGGAGAGCTGCGGGGCCCACTGGAAGGGGGTGTGCGGCTTGGGGACGAAGCCGCCGATGGAGACGGTGCAGCGGATGTCGTTCTGGCCGGAGACCTTGCGGCCCTCGGCGATCACGTTCATCGCCATGTCGGCGATCTGGAGGACGTCCTCGTCGGTCTCCGTCGGCAGGCCGCACATGAAGTACAGCTTCACCTGGCGCCAGCCGTTGCCGTACGCGGTGGAGACGGTCCGGATGAGGTCCTCCTCCGAGACCATCTTGTTGATGACCTTGCGCATGCGCTCGGAGCCGCCCTCGGGGGCGAAGGTGAGGCCGGAGCGGCGGCCGTTCCTCGTGAGCTCGTTCGCCAGGTCGACGTTGAACGCGTCGACGCGGGTCGAGGGGAGGGACAGACCGACCTTGTCGTCCGTGTAGCGGTCGGCCAGGCCCTTCGCGATCTCACCGATCTCGGTGTGGTCGGCGGAGGAGAGGGAGAGGAGGCCGACCTCCTCGAAGCCGGTCGCCTTGAGACCCTTCTCGACCATCTCGCCGATGCCGGTGATGCTTCGCTCCCGCACGGGGCGCGTGATCATGCCGGCCTGGCAGAAGCGGCAGCCGCGGGTGCAGCCGCGGAAGATCTCGACGGACATGCGCTCGTGGACGGTCTCCGCGAGCGGCACGAGGGGCTGCTTGGGGTACGGCCACTCGTCGAGGTCCATGACGGTGTGCTTGGAGACGCGCCACGGCACACCGGACTTGTTCGGCACGACACGACCGATGCGGCCGTCCGGCAGGTACTCGACGTCGTAGAAGCGGGGGATGTAGACCGATCCCGTCTTCGCGAGGCGGAAGAGGACCTCCTCGCGCCCGCCGGGCCGGCCCTCCGCCTTCCACGCGCGGATGATCTCGGTCATGTCGAGGACGGCCTGCTCGCCGTCGCCGATGATCGCCGCGTCGATGAAGTCCGCGATCGGCTCGGGGTTGAAGGCGGCGTGGCCGCCGGCGAGCACGATCGGGTGGTCGACGGTCCGGTCCTTGGCCTCCAGCGGGATGCCCGCGAGGTCGAGGGCGGTGAGCATGTTCGTGTAGCCCAGCTCCGTGGAGAAGCTGAGGCCGAAGACGTCGAAGGCGCTCACCGGGCGGTGCGAGTCGACCGTGAACTGCGGGACCTTGTGCTCCCGCATCAGCTCCTCGAGGTCCGGCCACACGCTGTACGTGCGTTCGGCGAGGACGCCCTCGCGCTCGTTCAGCACCTCGTACAGGATCATGACGCCCTGGTTGGGCAGACCGACCTCGTACGCGTCCGGGTACATCAGCGCCCAGCGGACGTCGGCGGACTCCCACGGCTTGACCGTGGAGTTCAGCTCTCCACCGACGTACTGAATCGGCTTCTGCACGTGCGGGAGCAGAGCTTCGAGCTGCGGGAAGACAGACTCGGCAGCAGACATCTCGAACCTTCGTGAGCTGGCAGGGGGGCGACTCTCAAGCGTACCCCGGTGCTCAGCGGGTCAGTGCCGCCCTGAGTTCCGGGGCGGAGGCGCGGGCCCAGACCCTGGGCAGCTTCCGCTGGGCCGCTGCGGCGGCGGCTTCCTCACGGCCGTACAGAAGTCCCCAGGTGAAGGCCGGTTCGCCGACACCGTGTGCCGTGATCGCGAACTCGCGGAGGGCGGCGCGGGCGACGACGGCGTCCTGGTGTTCGCCGAGGAGTGACTGGACGGCCTTGACGCGTTTCGCGAGCCGCTTGGCGGGCTTGCCGAGGGTGGGCCGGGCCGCCTCGGTGGCGTAGCGGGCGCGTTTGGCCGCCTTGCGGGCGTCGTGGAGGGCGAGGTCGCGCTCGTGGCCGGGGGCGAGGGAGAGGGCGTGCTCGATCCGGCCGCCGAGGCGGGCGTGGTCCTTGCGGACGGCGTGGGCGAGGACGGTGCGGGCGTCGCGGCGGGCGGCCTTGCGCAGCGGCGGGGCGGCGAGGAGCGCGTCGAGGGTGTCGAGGAGGGCGAGGTGGCGGGCGGAGTCGAGGGCGGCGAGGGCCCGGCGCCGGGCGCTTCTGCCGAGGGCCGCGTTCCGGCGGCGGAGCCGGGTGTTGACGGGCCCGAGGGTGAGGTCGCGGGGCAGGTCCGCGACGCGGGCGCGCAGCCGTGCGTCGAGGACTTCCTGGTCGCGGGCGACGCCGAGCTCCCCGGCGAGCCATTTCAGCTCGTCGCCGACGGGGTCGGTGACGTCCCGGTCGAGGACCCGGCGGTAGGTCTTGAAGGCGCTGCGCAGCCGGCGGCAGGCGACCCTCAGCTGGTGGAGGGCGTCGGGCAGGTCGCGGCGTACGGCGGGGTCGAGGGCGACGATCGCGGCGGCCTGTTCCCGTACGTAGGCGAGGACGGCGGCGCCGGCGGTGCCGGGTTTCGCCGGGGTGCCGGGTTCCCCTGCGGTGGGGTCCGTCTCGGGCGCGGCGGCCGGCCCGGTCACGGCGGCGGCGGCCGGTTCCGGGCTCGTCTCGGCGAGGGCGCGGGCGAGTTTGGACGGGGAGTCGGAGGGGTGGATGCCGGCTTTCCGGAGGCGTTTCCCGACGGCGTCGAGGAGGGCCGGGTCGATGTCGTCGGCGAGTTCCACCTCGATCTCGGTCCAGGTGGCCGTCGGGCCGCCGGGCAGTCGTTCGGCGTGGACGGTGTCGACGGAGAGTTCGGCGAGGAGGGTGCCGTCGGCGGCGAGGAGGTGGCGGACGTCGCGCGCGGAGCGGAGCCGTACGACGGGGACGACCGTGCCGCCGCGGACGCGGGAACGCAGGAGCCCCGCGAGCTCACCCGGCAGGGTGTCGCTCAGCGGGGCCCTGATCTCGTCGCGGACGCCGGCGGCGACGGGGAACTTCACGTGCCAGCCGGCGTCGCCGCCGCCGGTGCGGCGGCGGAGGGTCAACGCGTCGGCCGCCAGGCGGAGGTCGGGGGTGTCGTAGTAGACGGCGTCCAGTTCCATGACGCCGCGGTCGACGGTCTCCGAGACTCCGGGGACCCGGGTGAGGTCCGGCAGCGGAGTCTCCCCGGTGGCTTCGTACTTCCGCTCGATCTCGCGTTTCGTCTCGGCCATACCTCGAATCTAGCCGCCGTCACGCCGTCATCGGGCGTTGTACGCGAATCGACTGGAGGAGGCCGATCGCCACCCACACGGCGAACATCGACGAGCCGCCGTAGGAGACGAACGGCAGCGGCAGGCCCGCGACCGGCATGATGCCGAGCGTCATGCCGATGTTCTCGAAGGACTGGAAGGCGAACCAGGCGATGATCCCGGCGGCGACGACCGTGCCGTAGAGCTCGGTGGTCTCGCGGGCGATCCGGCAGGCCCGCCAGAGGACGACGCCGAGGAGGACGAGGATGAGGCCGGCGCCGACGAAGCCGAGCTCCTCCCCCGCGACCGTGAAGACGAAGTCGGTCTGCTGTTCGGGGACGAACTGGCCGGTGGTCTGGGAGCCCTTGAAGAGTCCGGCGCCCAGGAGGCCGCCGGAGCCGATCGCGATCCGGGCCTGGTTGGTGTTGTAGCCGACGCCGGAGGGGTCGAGGTCGGGGTTGGCGAAGGCCGCGAAGCGGTTGATCTGGTACTCGTCGAGCATGCCGAGCGCGGTGACGAGGACGGCGCCGAGGACGCCCGCGCCGATCAGGCCGAGGACCCACCGGTTGGAGGCGCCGGAGGCGAGCAGGACGCCGAGCACGATGACGGCCATGACCATGACCGAGCCGAGGTCGGGCATCAGCATGACGATGCCCATGGGGAGGGCGGCCAGGGTGAGGGCCTTGGCGACGGTGCGGTGGTCGGGGTGGAGCTGGTCGCCGGCGTCGACCTTGGCGGCCAGCAGCATCGCCATCACCAGGATGATCGTGATCTTCACGAACTCGCTGGGCTGGAGGGAGAAGCCGCCGCCGACGACGATCCACGCGTGGGCGCCGTTGATGGTGGCGCCGAGCGGGGTGAGGACGGTGAGGATCAGCACGATCGAGAGGGTGTAGAGGATCGGCACCGCGCCGCGCAGGGTGCGGTGGCCGAGCCAGATCGTGCCGATCATCAGGGTGACGCCGATGCCGGTGTTGAGCAGGTGGCGCAGGAGGAAGTAGTACGGGTCGCCGTTGTTGAGCTCGGTGCGGCCGCGGGTGGCGGACCAGACGAGCAGGGCGCCGATGCCGGAGAGGGCGAGCGCGGAGAGCAGGATCGGCCAGTCGAGCCGGCGCACCACCGAGTCGCGGGCGGCCAGTTTGGCGAGGGTGCCGCGCTCGGGGGCGTACCGGGAGACGGAGAAGCCGTGGGGTGCGGTCATGGGCTCAGTCCCTCGTCCGGGCGGCGGGCGGGCCCGCGAGTGCCTGGTCGTCGTCGTCCGGCTTCTTCGCCGGGGTCGTCGCGTCCTGCTTCGGGGGCGCGTCGGGGTCGACCTTCTGGGCCTCGGGGTCGTACGGCTTGATCTTCGGGGCGTCGATGGAGCCGTCGGCCTCGATCTTCGGCAGGGTCTTCTGCGGCTGCGGCAGCAGGGCCCGCCTGAGGTCCTGGTTGCCGGCGTCGTCGAGTCCGTAGAGCGCGTCGTAGATGTTGCGCACGGCGGGGCCGGAGGCGCCGGAGCCGGTACCACCCTGGGAGATCGTCATGACGATCGCGTATTCCTTGGTGTACGTGGCGAACCACGAGGTCGTCTGCCTGCCGTAGACCTCGGCCGTACCCGTCTTGGCGTGCATCGGGATCTTGTCCTGCGGCCAGCCGCCGAATCGCCAGGCGGCGGTACCGCGGGTCGCGACTCCCGCGAGGGCCTCCTCTATCAACGCCTGGGTCTTGGTGTCCATGGGGAGCTTGCCGTGGGACTTGGGCTTGATCTCGGTGACCTTCTTGCCGTCGGGACTGACGACGGCCTTGCCGACGGAGGGGTTCCAGAGGGTGCCGCCGTTGGCGATGGCGGCGTAGATGGTGGCCATCTGGATGGGGGTGACGAGGGTGTCGCCCTGTCCGATGGAGTAGTTGACGGAGTCACCGGCGCGCATGAGGTTGCCTTCGAGGCAGTTCTCGTAGGAGAGCTGCTGCACGTAGGTGCCGCCGCGCTTGCCGATCTTGCACCAGTAGTCCTTGTTGGCCGCCCAGAAGTCCTGCTTCCACTTCCGGTCGGGGACGCGGCCGGTGACCTCGTTGGGGAGGTCGATGCCGGTCTCGGCGCCGAGGCCGAACTGATGGGCTGTCTTGTAGAACCAGTCCTTGGCGTCCTTCTTCGGCTTCATGCCGCCGTCGTTGAGCCACTGCTGGTGGGAGAGGGCGTAGTAGACGGTGTCGCAGGAGACCTCGAGGGCCTGGCCGAGGGTGATGGAGCCGTGGCCCTGGGACTCGAAGTTCTTGAAGACCTGGCCGCCGATGGCGTACGAGGAGGGGCAGGGGTAGTGCCCGTTGAACTCGTATCCGGCGTTGACGGCGGCGGTCGTCGGGATGACCTTGAAGATCGAGCCGGGGGCGGCCTGGCCCTGGATGGCCCGGTTGAGGAGCGGGAAGTTGGAGTCCTTGCCGGTGAGGGCCGCGTAGTCCTTGGCGGAGATGCCGCCGACCCAGGCGTTGGGGTCGTAGTCGGGCTGCGAGGCCATGGCGACGATCCGGCCGGTCTTCGTCTCCATGACGACGACGGCGCCGGCGTCGGCCTTGTAGTTCTCGCTGGTGTTCTTGTCGTACGTCTTGCGGGCTTCCTGCATCGCGTTGTACAGCTCCCATTCGGCGACCGCCTGTACGCGGGCGTCGATGGAGGTGACGACGTTGGAGCCGGGCACCGGGGGGTCGCTCTTGGCCTGGCCGATGACGCGGCCGAGGTTGTCGACCTCGTAGCGGGTCACGCCGGCCTTGCCGCGCAGTTCCTTGTCGTAGGTGCGCTCCAGGCCGGAGCGGCCGACCTGGTCGGAGCGGAGGAACGGCGAGTCGGTGTCCTTGGCCTTCTCGATCTCGGTGTCGGTGACGGGCGAGAGGTAGCCGAGGACCTGGGAGGTGCGGGACTTGCCGGGGGCCGGGTAGCGGCGGACGGCGGTGGGTTCGGCGGTGATGCCGGGGAAGTCCTCGGCGCGTTCCCGGATCTGGAGGGCCTGCTGGGTGGTGGCCTCGTCGGTGACCGGGATCGGCTGGTAGGGCGAACCGTTCCAGCAGGGCTTGGGCGTCTCGGAGTCGCAGAGCCGGATCTTGTTGATGACGTCGTCGGGCTTCATGTCGAGGACGTCGGCGAGCCGGGTGAGGACCGCCTTGCCCCGGTCCTTCATCTTCATCAGCTCGGTGCGGGACGCGGAGACCACGAGCCGGGTCTCGTTGTCGGCGAGCGGGACGCCGCGGGCGTCGAGGAGCGAGCCGCGGACGGCGGGCTGGACGACCTGCTGGACGTGGTTGTTCTTCGCCTCGTCGGTGTACTCCTTGCCGTTGCGGATCTGGAGGTACCAGAGGCGGCCCCCCAGGGTCAGCAGCAGCGAGAAGACGAGGATCTGGATGACGACGAGCCGGATCTGGACCCGCGGGGTCCGCCCGGTCTCGGGGATGTTGCTCATACCGCCGGTGCCCCCTCGGTCACAGTCGCTTGACTCCCTTGATGCGTCCGGCCCGTGAGGCGCGGCTTCGGGCGGCCTTCACGCGCAGGCCGCCGCGCTGGTTGCCGATCCGCAGGCCGGTGCCGGACGACAGCCAGCCGGACGCGACGTCGGCGCCGTTGCCCCCGCCGGCGTCGGCGAGCGGATCGTTCTCGGCGCGTCTGGCCAGGGCCATGATGAGCGGCACGGTGAACGGCGCCAGGAGCAGGTCGTAGACGGCCGCGGTGAACAGCAGGAAGCCGAGGCCGACATGGCGGGCGGCGGTGTCGCCGACGAGGGCGCCGACGCCCGCGTAGAGCAGGGTGGAGCCGACGGCCGCGGCGACGACGACGGCCATGGGCCCGGTCGCGGAGGTCAGCCGGCCGTTGTCGGGGCGGGCGAGGCCGACCAGGTAGCCGATGACGCAGAGCACGAGGGCGTAGCGGCCGGCGGCGTGGTCGGCGGGCGGGGCCAGGTCGGAGAGCAGTCCCGCGGTGAAGCCGATGAGCGAGCCGCTGACGGGGCCGTAGACGAGGGCGAGGCCGACGACGGTGAGGAGGACGAGGTCGGGGACCGCGCCGGGAAGCTGGAGGCGGGCGAGGACGGAGACCTGGACGACCAGGGCGACCACGATCAGGGTGGCGGAGAGGAGGATGCGGTTGAACTTCACGGTGTCGCGTCCCCCTGGTCCTGCGGTGCCTGCTGGTTCTGGTCGGGCTTCCGGCCCTGCTGGGCGCCGTCGGCGGCCTGCTGTCCGTCCGGTGGCGGTGGGGTGACCGTGACGGTGACGGTCGGCGCAGGCTTGGGCTTCTGCGGCAGCACCATGTCGCGGGGGTCGGAGCGGGGGGCCTGGACGACGACGCCGACGATGTCGAGCTTGGTGAAGCCGACGTACGGGCGGACGTAGATGTTGCGGGTCAGGCCGCCGCCCGCGGGGTCGACGCGGACGACCTCGCCCACCGGCACACCGGGCACGAAGGGCTTGTCGGCGCGCGAGCCGAAGGTGACGAGCCGGTCGCCGGGCTTGACCTTGGCCTTGCCGTTGAGGAGCTGGACGAGGAGCGGGCTGTCGCCCTGGCCGGTGGCGAAGCCGAGTTCGTCGGACTTCTCCATGCGGGTGCCGACGGTGAAGTCGGGGTCGTTGGCCAGGAGGACCGTGGAGGTGGAGGGGCCGACGGTGGTCACGCGGCCGACGAGACCCGAGCCGTTGAGCACGGTCATGTCCCGCTGGATGCCGTCCCGGGCGCCGACGTCGATGGTGACGGTCCAGGAGAAGCCCTGGGCCGCTCCTATGGCGATGACCTGCGCGCCCTTGATGCCGTACTGTCCGGCGCCGGCGGTCTTGAGCATGGTGTCGAGTTCGCGCAGCCGGTTGCGGTTGCGGTCGTCGCTGCCGAGCTCGGCCTTGAGTTCGGCGTTCTCCTTCTCCAGGGCGGCGATCCGGTTGTGCCGCTCCCCGGAGTCCCGGACCGCGCCTATGGCGTTGCCGATCGGATCGACGGCCGCCGCCACGCCGTTCTCGACGGGCCCGAAGACCGCCGCTGCGGCCTGCCGGGCACCGTCGACGGGTGACTCCTGACCGCCGCGGATGTCCACCGTGATCAGTGCGAACGCGATGGCGATCAGCAGCACCAGGAGCAGCCGGCTCTCTCGTGTGTCCCTCACGTGCGGCGGCCGTGCCTTTCCTCGTGGTTCGGTTGTTCGGTTGTGCGGTGTTCGGCTGTGCGGTGTTCGGCCGTGCGGGTGAAGCTCTTGCGCTAGCGGCGCGGCTGGGCGTCCAGGACCTGCTGGAGGGCCTCGAACTCCTCCACGCACTTCCCGGCGCCGAGCGCCACCGAGTCCAGCGGGTCCTCGGCGATGTGGATCGGCATGCCGGTCTCGCGGCGGAGCCGCTCGTCGAGGCCGCGCAGCAGGGCGCCGCCACCCGTGAGAACGATGCCGCGGTCCATGACGTCACCGGAGAGCTCCGGCGGGCACTTGTCGAGGGTGGTCTTCACCGCGTCGACGATGGCGTTGACCGGCTCCTCGATGGCCTTGCGGACCTCGGCGGCGGAGATGACGACGGTCTTGGGCAGACCGGAGACGAGGTCGCGGCCGCGGATCTCGGTGTGCTCGTCCTTGTCGAGGTCGTACGCCGAACCGATGGTGATCTTGATCTGCTCGGCGGTCCGCTCACCGAGGAGGAGCGAGTACTCCTTCTTGATGTGCTGGATGATCGCGTTGTCCAGCTCGTCGCCGGCGACCCGGATCGACTGTGCCGTGACGATTCCTCCGAGGGAGATGACGGCGACCTCGGTGGTGCCGCCGCCGATGTCGACGACCATGTTGCCGGTGGCCTCGTGGACGGGGAGGCCCGAGCCGATGGCGGCGGCCATGGGCTCCTCGATGATGTGCACCTGGCGGGCGCCGGCCTGGGTCGACGCCTCGATGACCGCGCGGCGCTCCACTCCGGTGATGCCGGAGGGCACGCAGACGACGACGCGGGGGCGGGCCAGGTAGCGACGCTTGTGGATCTTGAGGATGAAGTAGCGGAGCATCCGCTCGGTGATCTCGAAGTCGGCGATGACCCCGTCCTTGAGGGGGCGGACGGCGACGATGTTGCCGGGCGTGCGCCCGATCATCTTCTTCGCCTCGGAGCCCACCGCGAGGATGCCGCCGGTGTTGGTGTTGATCGCGACGACGGACGGCTCGTTCAGAACGATGCCCCGACCCCTGACGTACACCAGCGTGTTGGCGGTCCCGAGGTCGACAGCCATGTCACGGCCGATGAACGACATTGAGTTCCCCTTGATTTCCCATGGCTGAGAGTGGTGCGGCGATGGAGTTTTCCATCGTAGTGCCGCCCGCGCGGATGCCGCGCGTTGGTCCACCTCTGTACCTGGTGACGGCAGGACGCGGCGATCCGTTCCCGGGATTGCCGTTCATATGCCTGGGGGCGACCGAATTCCTTCGGTCGCCCCACAGGGTTGTGCTGTTCGGCTGACGCCTGGTCAGTCCCGGATCACCGGATCAGACGAGACCCGGGAAGAAGATCTTCAGCTCGCGGAGCGCCGACTCCTCCGAGTCCGAGGCGTGGATCAGGTTCTCGCGGACGATCGTGCCGAAGTCGCCGCGGATGGAACCGGGCGCGGCGGCGATCGGGTCGGTCGGGCCGGCGAGCTGACGGACGCCCTCGATGACCCGCTCACCCTCGACGACGAGCGCGACGACGGGGCCGGAGGACATGAAGCCCATCAGCGGCTCGTAGAAGGGCTTGCCCTTGTGCTCGCCGTAGTGCTGCTCCAGCGTCTCCTGGTCCAGCTCGCGCAGTTCCAGGGCCGCCAGGGTCCAGCCGGCCTTGCGCTCGATACGGCCGATGATCTCGCCGATCAGGCCACGGCGGACGGCGTCGGGCTTGAGCAGGACGAGCGTGCGCTGGCTCACGGGGGAACTCCTTCGGAAAAGCGGTGTGCGGGACCTCCGAGGCTACAGGTCCCGCACGTGCTCCGATTACGCAGCGTCAGGCCCTGCCGAGCCCTGGGCGGCCTCCGCCGCGGCCAAGCGGGCCTTCACGTCGTCGATCCGTCGCCCGTAGTGCACAGAGGCCCACCACAGGCCCGCGAAGACCGCGCCGAGGAAGAACATGGTCGGGACGACGAAGCCGCTGAGGACCAGGCCGATCTGCAGGGCCCAGCCGAGCTGCACCCCGCCGGGCCGGGTGATCATCCCGCACAGCAGCACCGAGAAGACCATCGCGACACCGCAGACCCACCACACGGTGGACATCGCGAGGCTGTCGTCCTTCATCGCGACCAGACCGGCGAAGCCGATGACGAAGAACTCGCCGATGAGCGTAGAGGAACAGAGCGTACGCATCGGACTCAGCCCCTCCGCAGCAGCAGCCGGGCGTCGCCGACCGTGAAGATCGAACCGGTGACGAGGACGCCCGCGCCGCCGTACTCGGCGTCTTCCTCCGCCAGGGTGATGGCGGCCTCGATGGCGTCGGGCAGCCGCGGCTCGACGACGACCCGGTCCTCGCCGAAGACCTCGACGGCGACCGCGGCGAGCGCGTCCACGTCGGTGGCCCGCGGGGTGGAGTTCGCCGTGATCACGACCTCCGCGAAGATCGGCTCGAAGGCTTCCAGGAGTCCCCTGGCGTCCTTGTCCCCGCTCGTGGAGACCACGCCGATGAGCCGCGAGAAGCCGAACGCCTCGCTGATGCCCTCCGCCGTCGCCCGCGCGCCGTGCGGGTTGTGCGCGGCGTCCAGGATCACCGTCGGCGAGGAGCGGACGATCTCCAGGCGGCCGGGCGAGGCCACCTGGGCGAAGGCCCGGCGGACCGTGTCCACGTCCAGCGTCCGGGCGTGCTCGGCGCCGATCCCGAAGAACGCCTCGACCGCCGCGAGCGCCACCGCCGCGTTGTGCGCCTGGTAGGCGCCGTGCAGCGGCAGGAAGATGTTCTCGTACTCGCCGCCCAGGCCGCGCAGGGTCATGAGCTGGCCGCCGACCGCGACCTCGCGGGAGACGATGCCGAACTCCATGCCCTCGCGGGCCACGGTGGCGTCCGCCTCGACGGCCTTCTTCAGCAGGACCTGCGCCGCGTCGACCGGCTGCTGGGCCAGGACCACGGTCGCGTCCTGCTTGATGATCCCGGACTTCTCGCCGGCGATCTCGGCGGTCGTGCCGCCGAGCCGGTCGGTGTGGTCCAGGTCGATCGGGGTGACGACGGCGACGGTCCCGTCCAGGACGTTCGTCGCGTCCCAGGTGCCGCCCATGCCGACCTCGACGACGGCCACGTCGACCGGGGCGTCCGCGAAGGCCGCGTACGCCATGCCGGTGAGGACCTCGAAGAAGGAGAGGCGGTACTCCTCGCGGGCGTCGACCAGCTCCACGTACGGCTTGACGTCCTGGTAGGTCTCGATGAACCGCTCGGCGGAGATCGGGGCGCCGTCCAGGCTGATCCGCTCGGTGATGGTCTGCACGTGCGGCGAGGTGTACCGCCCGGTGCGCAGCTCGAAGGCGCCGAGCAGGGCCTCGATCATGCGGGCCGTCGACGTCTTGCCGTTGGTGCCGGTGATGTGGATCGAGGGGTACGCGCGCTGCGGCTCGCCGAGGACGTCCATCAGGGCCGCGATCCGCTTGACCGAGGGCTCCAGCTTGGTCTCGCCCCAGCGGGTGGACAGCTCGGTCTCGACCTCGCGGAGCGCCTTGTCCAGCTCCGGGTCCTCGGGGCGGCCGGGCACGGGGTCGCCCTGGGCCGGGCCGCCCTGCGTGCGCAGGGTACGGCTGCCGGCCTCGATCACCGCCAGGTCGGGGTCGCGGTCTGTCTCGGTGTCGACGATGTCGTCGAACTGGTCATTCGGGTCGCTCGGCTCGCTCACGGGGCCAGTCTACGGAGCGGTACCGACAGGACCATGGACCCACCCCTTTCGGGACTTTCGGTCCACCGTCCGCCGGGGCCGCCCGGCAGACTTGGCGATCATGGACATAGGGATCGACCTCGGCACGGCCAACACGCTCCTCTACGCACGCGGCCAGGGCATCGTGCTCAACGAGCCGTCCGTGGTGGCGGTGCAGGAAGGCTCCCGGCACGCCCTCGCGGTCGGTGCGGAGGCGAAGGAGACCATCGGCCGCACGCCGGGCTCGATCACCGCGATCCGCCCGCTGCGCGACGGTGTGATCAGCGACTACGAGGCCGCCGAGGAGATGATCCGGCACTTCGTGCGCAAGGCCGTGCCGGGCCGCCGGCGGCCCCGTACCCGGATGGTGGTCTGCGTGCCCAGCGGGGTGACCCAGGTCGAACGGCGGGCGATCGTGCACGCCTCCCTGTCGGCGGGCGCCCGCGCGGTGCACCTGATCGAGGAGCCGATGGCGGCGGCGATCGGCGCCGGGCTGCCCGTCTCCGACCCGCGCGGCTCGATGGTGGTCGACATCGGCGGCGGGACGACCGAGGTGGCGGTGATCTCGCTCGGCGGGATCGTCACGGCCCAGTCGCTGCGGGTGGGCGGCGACCGCCTCGATGCGGCGATCACCGACTTCGTCCGCAAGGAGCACTCGCTGCTCATCGGCGAACGGACCGCCGAGGACGTCAAGGTCGCGATCGGCACGGCGTGGCCGGTGCCCGGCGGCGAGGAACTGGAGCGGCGCACGTTCACCGTGCGCGGCCGGGAGAAGGTCAGCGGACTCCCCCGGACGGTGGAGCTGACGGTGCCCGAGGTGCGGACGGCGCTCGACGAACCGGTCGAGGCCGTCATCGCGGCCGTCCGGGTGACCCTGGAGGAATGCCCGCCCGAGCTGTCCGGCGACGTGATGGAGCACGGCATCGTCCTCACCGGCGGCGGGGCGCTGCTGCCGGGCCTGGACCTGCGGATGGCCTCCGCGACGGGCATCCCGGTCTTCGTCGCGGACCGGCCGCTGGACTGCGTGGCGCTGGGCTCGGGGCGGTGCGTGGAGGACTTCGACGGTCTCCAGCGGGTGCTGGGGAAGGCGGAGACGGTCCGCTGACCCACCCCCGCGCGCGTGGCCTGCCGCGCGCGCGGCCATCGTTCGGGCGGCCTCTCGCGCGGGCGGCCTGTCTCGCGGCCTATCGCGCGAGGCCGGCCGGGAGCAGCGCCGTCACGACGTACGCGCCGCGCTCCCGGCGGGCGCCGAACGTGCCGCCCATGCTGGTGACCCGCTCCTCCATGGAGAGCAGACCGGTGCCGGTCGAGACGGGGGCCGGGTCGGGCGGGGTCGTGGGCAGCGGGTTGCGCACCTCGATCCGCAGGTCGGGCCCCTCGACCGTGATGGTGACGGTCACGGGCAGGCCGGGCGCGTGCTTGGCGGCGTTCGTCAGGCACTCCCGGACGACCCGGTGGACGGCCGCCTGGCGGAGCGGCGACAGCGCCTTGGCCTCCTCGGCGACCGTGAGCGTGACGGCGCTGCCCATCCGTCCGCTCTCCCCGGCGAGCGCGGCGAGTCCTTCGAGGCCGGGGGTGGCGGCGTCCCGGTCGGCGCGGCGCACGATCGTCTCGTTGAGCATGAGGTGGGCGCGCCGGGCGGTGTCCGCGAGCTCCTCGAAGTCCTTCTGGTACCCCTCGCCCCGGGACCGTACGGCGAGGACCTCGGCGCGGACGGCGAGGACGGTCAGCTCGCGGCCGACGAGGTCGTGGACGTCCCGGCCGACGGAGATCCGCTCCTCCTGGACGGCCTGCCGGGCGGCGGCGGCGCGGCGCTGGGCCTCCAGGGCGCGGACGAGGTCCTGCCGGTAGGCGGCGATGCCGACGCCCGCCGCGAGGACGCCGATGGGGACGACCAGGCTGAGGAAGTCGCTCAGGGTGTCGCCGTGCCGGGCGGGCCAGCCGGGCGTGAGGAAGAGGCCGTACGCCACGGCGACGTAGAGCAGGGTCGCGGCGATCGCGGCGCGGCGCCCGCGGAACCGGCCGATCGAGTACAACGCGAACTGGATCATGGTCAGTTCGTGCAGCCACCCCATGAGGCCGAGCGCCACGACGTACGGGACCCACGGCAGCCGCCGTCTGAGCACCAGCGTGGCCGCGCCGGCCGCGAGGACCAGGGTCGCGGTGACGCCGGTGAGGGAGTTGTCGGCGCGGGCCAGCCCCGGGACGTCCAGGACCATGAGGCCGAAGGCGCTGAGCGCGGCGACGACGTCGAGGGCGCGGGGCGAGACGGCCCACCGGTCCACGCAACGGCGCAGCGCTGGGACGGTGGGGAGGCGGGGCATGCCCTCCATCATCCAGGGTCTTTCGTCCCGGTGCCGTGGACCTGAAGTCCCGTCCGCTGTGAGTTCGGACACTTCGCCCCTATCGGGGCGGTTCCGGCATACGGGAAGGCGTGGGGAGGCATGTGGGGAGGCGCGCGGGAAGGCAGCGGGAAAGGCGTACGGGAAGGGGCCCGGAACCGTGGATCGGTTCCGGGCCCCTTCCGCCGTACGGATCAGGACTGCGGCAGGCTCGCCAGCTGGGTCTGGATCCGGGCGATGTCCTCGTCCGCCTTGGCCAGGCGGGTGCGGATCTTGTCGACCACGTTGTCCGGGGCCTTCGCCAGGAACGCCTCGTTGCCGAGCTTCCCGTTCGCCTGGGCCTTCTCCTTCTCGGCCGCGGCGAGGTCCTTCGCGAGGCGCTTGCGCTCCGCGGCGACGTCGATCGTGCCCGACAGGTCGAGCGCGACGGTGGCTCCGGCGACCGGCAGGGACGCGGTGGCGGAGAACTCCTCGCCCTCCGGCTGGAGGCGCAGGATCTGACGGATCGCCGACTCGTGCGCGGCGAGCGGGGTGCCGTCGAGCGTGAGGCGGGCGGGCACCTTCTGGGCGTCCTGGAGGCCCTGCTCCTTGCGGAAGCGGCGGACCTCGGTGATGACCCGCTGGACCAGCGCGATCTCCTGCTCGGCGGCCGCGTCGCGGAAGCCGCTGTCCTTCGGCCAGTCGGCGATGACCACGGACTCGCCGCCGGTCAGCGTGGTCCACAGCGTCTCGGTGACGAACGGGACCACCGGGTGCAGCAGGCGCAGCATGACGTCGAGGACCTCGCCGAGGACGCGGCCGGAGACCCGGGCGCCCTCGCCGCCGGCGAAGAACGTCGTCTTCGACAGCTCGACGTACCAGTCGAAGACCTCGTCCCACGCGAAGTGGTAGAGGGCGTCCGACAGCTTCGAGAACTGGTAGTCGTCGTAGAGGGCGTCGACGTCGGCGACCGTCTCGTTGAGCCGGGACAGGATCCAGCGGTCGGTCGCGGACATCTCGGAGGCGTCCGGCAGCGGACCCTCGACCGTGGCGCCGTTCATCAGGGCGAAACGGGTGGCGTTCCAGATCTTGTTGGCGAACTTGCTGGACGCCTGGACCCAGTCCTCGCCGATCGGGACGTCGACACCCGGGTTCGCGCCGCGGGCCAGGGTGAAGCGGACGGCGTCGGAGCCGTAGGTGTCCATCCAGTCCAGCGGGTTGACCACGTTGCCGAAGGACTTCGACATCTTCTTGCCGTTCTGGTCACGGACCATGCCGTGCAGGGCGATGGTGTGGAACGGCGGGGTGCCGTCCATCGCGTACAGACCGAACATCATCATCCGGGCGACCCAGAAGAAGAGGATGTCGTAGCCGGTGACCAGGACGGAGTTCGGGTAGAACTTCGCCAGGCTCTCGGTCCGCTCGGGCCAGCCGAGCGTGGAGAACGGCCACAGGCCCGAGGAAAACCAGGTGTCCAGGACGTCCGTGTCCTGGTGCCAGCCCTCGCCGGTCGGCGGCTGCTCGTCCGGGCCGACGCAGACGATCTCGCCGTTCGGGCCGTACCAGACGGGGATGCGGTGGCCCCACCAGAGCTGGCGCGAGATGCACCAGTCGTGCAGGTTGTCGACCCAGTCGAAGTACCGCTTCTCCATCTCCTGCGGGTGGATCTTGACCTTGCCGTCGCGGACGGCGTCACCGGCGGCCTGCGCGAGCGGGCCGACCTTGACCCACCACTGCAGCGACAGGCGCGGCTCGATGGTGGTCTTGCAGCGCGAGCAGTGGCCGACGGAGTGGGTGTACGGACGCTTCTCGGCGACGATGCGGCCGTCGGCGCGCAGCGCGGCGACGATGGCCGAACGGGCCTCCAGGCGGTCCAGGCCCTGGAAGGGGCCGTGGGCCGTGATGATGGCGCGCTCGTCCATGACGGCGAGGTTCGGCAGGTTGTGGCGCTGGCCGATCTCGAAGTCGTTCGGGTCGTGCGCCGGGGTCACCTTGACGGCGCCGGTGCCGAACTCCGGGTCGACGTGGGTGTCGGCGACGACCGGGATCGTACGGTCGGTCAGCGGCAGCTTGATCTGCTTGCCGACCAGGTGCTTGTACCGCTCGTCGTCGGGGTGGACGGCGACGGCCGTGTCACCGAGCATCGTCTCGGCGCGGGTGGTCGCGACGACCAGGGAGTCGTCACCCTCGCCGTACCGGATGGAGACGAGCTCGCCGTCGTCGTCCTGGTACTCGACCTCGATGTCGGAGATGGCCGTCAGGCAGCGCGGACACCAGTTGATGATGCGCTCGGCGCGGTAGATCAGCTCGTCGTCGTAGAGCTTCTTGAAGATGGTCTGGACGGCCTGGGACAGCCCCTCGTCCATGGTGAAGCGCTCACGGGACCAGTCGACGCCGTCGCCCAGGCGCTTCATCTGACCGGAGATCTGGCCGCCGGACTCGGCCTTCCACTGCCAGACGCGCTCGACGAACGCCTCGCGGCCCAGGTCGTGGCGGGACTTGCCCTCCTTGGCGAGCTCGCGCTCGACGACGTTCTGGGTGGCGATGCCGGCGTGGTCCATGCCCGGCTGCCACAGCGTCTCGAAGCCCTGCATGCGCTTGCGGCGGGTGAGGGCGTCGATCAGCGTGTGCTCGAAGGCGTGGCCCAGGTGGAGCGAACCGGTGACGTTCGGCGGCGGGATGACGATCGTGTACGGCGGCTTCTCGCTCTTCGCGTCCGCCTCGAAGTACCCGCGCTCTACCCAGCGCTCGTACAGCGGCCCCTCTACCTCGGCCGGCGCGTACTGGGTCGGCAGTTCGGTGGTGGGCGCTGTCTGCTGCTGAGTGTTCTCGGTCACGGGCCCAGTTTAGGGGTGTCCTCGCCTTGTCCTGAAACGCTTTGGTTCGGTAACGGTGTGGCCCCCGCCGCACTTCCGCCCCCGCGGTTCCGCCAGGATGTTCGGTAGGCATAAACATCCTGTGAGGGGAACCTGTCGATGAGCTACAACCAGCCGGGCCCGTACGGCGGCCAGCCGCCCCAGCAGCCCGGGCCGTACGGCCAGCCGGGCCCCTACGGCCAGCAGCCGCAGCAGCCCGGCCCGTACGGGCAGCCGCAGGCTCCCCAGCCGGGTTACGGCTACCCCCAGCAGGCCCCACAGGGCGTCCCGCCGCAGCAGCCTCCGTACGGCTACCCGCAGCAGCCCCAGCAGCCCGGCCCCTACGGCCAGCAGCCGCAGTACGGCGCCCCCCAGGGCCCCGGCGGCTACGTCCCCCACCCGCCCGCCCCCAAGAAGTCCAAGGCCGGCTGGATCATCGCCGCGGTCGCGGTCGTCGCGGCGATCGGCGTGGGCGCGTACTTCGTGATCGGCGGCGGCGGTGGCGCCTCGGTCGCGGACGACGGCCCGCACAAGCTGATCACGCCGGCGACGGTGCTGACCGAGTACAAGAAGGCCCCCGACAACGGGAAGGCGAGCGGCGAGGACTCCCTCAAGGAGGCCGAGCAGAACGGCGTCAAGAACGCCCAGCAGGTCCGCGCCTCCTACCAGGTGGAGAACAAGGCCAACCCCCTGGCGAGCAAGATGCTCTCCTTCAACGGTCTCTACGGCGAGATCGACGACCCCGAGAAGGTCGTCGACGCCATCTTCGCCACCGCCAAGGTCGAGGCCGAGAAGGACGCCGGCAAGGGCGAGTCGCCGCAGATGGAAGGCAGCCCCCAGGAGTACAAGCCGGCCGACCTCGACGGCGCGGTCCTCAAGTGCCAGCAGGCCAAGACCAAGGCCGACCCGGCCACGAGCACGCCCGCGTTCGCCATCACGATGTGCGTGTGGGCCGACCACAGCACCGTGGGCTTCGTGGTCCCGGTCGACATGGCCTCCATGATGACGGGCAAGGCAGGCTCCGCCGAGGACGCCGCCGCCATCACGGCCAAGCTCCGCAAGGAAGTCCGCGTCAAGCTCTGACCCGCGACCGGTGAACGGAGAAGGGGCGCCCCGCCGGTCGGCGGGGCGCCCCTTTCATGTCCGTACGGCTCAGGCCGACTTCTCGTGCCTGCCGTCGTTCTTCACGATCCGCGGGACCAGCGTCGGGTTGACGTTGTTGCGGACGACGTCGGCGGTGATGACGACCCGGGCCACGTCCTTGCGGGACGGGACCTCGTACATCACCGACTGGAGGACTTCCTCCATGATGGCGCGCAGACCGCGGGCGCCGGTGCCGCGGAGGATCGCCTGGTCGGCGATGGCCTCCAGGGCCGGGCGGTCGAAGTCCAGCTCCACGCCGTCGAGTTCGAAGAGACGCTGGTACTGCTTGACCAGCGCGTTGCGCGGCTCGACGAGGATCTGGAGGAGCGCCTCGCGGTCCAGGTTGTGGACCGAGGTGAGGACCGGGAGACGGCCGATGAACTCCGGGATCATCCCGAACTTCACCAGGTCCTCCGGCATGACCTCCTGGAACTGGTCGCTCGCCTCGATCTCGCGCTTGGAGCGGATGGTCGCCCCGAAGCCGATGCCCTTGGCGCCCGCCCGCGACTCGATGATCTTCTCCAGGCCGGCGAAGGCGCCGCCCACGATGAAGAGCACGTTCGTCGTGTCGATCTGGATGAACTCCTGGTGCGGGTGCTTCCGGCCGCCCTGCGGCGGCACGGAGGCGGTGGTGCCCTCCAGGATCTTCAGCAGGGCCTGCTGCACGCCCTCGCCGGAGACGTCACGCGTGATCGACGGGTTTTCGCTCTTACGGGCGACCTTGTCGATCTCGTCGATGTAGATGATCCCGGTCTCGGCCTTCTTGACGTCGTAGTCGGCCGCCTGGATCAGCTTGAGCAGGATGTTCTCGACGTCCTCGCCGACATAGCCGGCCTCCGTCAGCGCCGTCGCGTCGGCGATGGCGAACGGGACGTTGAGCATCCGGGCCAGGGTCTGCGCGAGCAGCGTCTTCCCGGAGCCCGTGGGGCCGAGCAGCAGAATGTTGGACTTCGCCAGTTCGATGGCGTCGTCCCGGCCCTGCGCGCCGCCGTTCTCGCCGGCCTGGACGCGCTTGTAGTGGTTGTACACCGCGACCGACAGGGCCTTCTTCGCGGGCTCCTGCCCGACGACGTACCCCTCGAGGAACTCGTAGATCTCGCGGGGCTTCGGGAGTTCCTCCCAGCGCACCTCGCTCGTCTCCGCGAGTTCTTCCTCGATGATCTCGTTGCAGAGGTCGATGCACTCGTCGCAGATGTACACACCGGGTCCCGCGATGAGCTTCTTCACCTGCTTCTGGCTCTTTCCGCAGAACGAGCACTTGAGCAGGTCGCCGCCATCACCGATGCGTGCCACGAGGTGCTTCCCCTTCGCCTGGGAGTGCTTGGTTCAGCGACTCCTGGTGCCTCATATTCGACGGTACCTTGCCGGGCCCCTCGTTCGGGCCCCCCTTGGCACGGTTCACATGGTCGCGATTCGGCCACACGGACCGTGCCAGGGGAAGGTCGGGCGTCAGCGCTCGGCGGAGGCCGTGCTCTTGCGGGTCGAGACGATCTGGTCGACCAGGCCGTACGCGAGGGCGTCCTCGGCGGTCAGGATCTTGTCGCGCTCGATGTCGTCGCGGATCTTCTCGATCGGGGTCGAGGAGTGCTTGGCCAGCATCTCCTCCAGCTGGCTGCGCATGCGCAGGATCTCGCGGGCCGCGATCTCCAGGTCGGAGAGCTGCTCACGGCCGGTGCCGCCGGAAGGCTGGTGGATCAGCACGCGGGCGTTCGGCAGGGCCATCCGCTTGCCGGGGGTGCCGGCGGCGAGCAGCACGGCCGCGGCGGAGGCCGCCTGGCCCATGCAGACCGTCTGGATGTCCGGCTTCACGAACTGCATCGTGTCGTAGATCGCCGTCAGCGCGGTGAAGGAGCCACCGGGGCTGTTGATGTAGATCGAGATGTCGCGGTCCGGGTCCATCGACTCCAGGCACAGCAGCTGCGCCATGACGTCGTTGGCGGAGGCGTCGTCGATCTGCACGCCGAGGAAGATCACGCGCTCCTCGAAGAGCTTCGCGTACGGGTCGTACTCGCGGATGCCCTGCGAGGTGCGCTCGACGAAGCGCGGAACGACGTAGCGGTTGTCCATCGGCGCGCCGGTGTAGAGGCCGCTCGCGGAGAGGTTGTTGTGCATCGGGGTGTTCACCGTCCTGGTGGCGTTCGGCGGGGGGCTGGGGCTCTTCGGCGGCTGACGGCGCTCAGGCGCCCGTGCCGCCGCCGCCCGGAACACCCGCGGCGTGCGTGATGATGTCGTCGATGAGGCCGTACTCCTTGGCCTCGTCCGCGGTGAACCAGCGGTCGCGGTCGCCGTCGCGGATGATCGCCTCGACCGTCTGGCCGGAGTGCTGCGCGGTGATCTCGGCCATGCGCTTCTTGGTGCGGAGCAGGTACTCGGCCTGGATCTTGATGTCGGAGGCCGTGCCGCCGATACCGGCGGAGCCCTGGTGCATCAGGATGTCGGTGTTCGGCAGCGCGAAGCGCTTGCCGGGGGCGCCGGCGGTGAGCAGGAACTGGCCCATGGAGGCCGCCATGCCCATACCGATGGTGACGACGTCGTTCGGGATGAACTGCATGGTGTCGTAGACGGCCATGCCGGCCGTCACCGAGCCGCCGGGGCTGTTGATGTACAGGAAGATGTCCTTCTCCGGCTCGGCGGCCAGGAGGAGCATCTGGGCGGTGATCTTGTTGGCGATCTCGTCGTCGACCTGCTGGCCGAGGAAGACGATGCGCTCACCGAGGAGCCGGTTGTAGACATGGTCGCCGAGGCCGCCGCCGATGGACGGCTCACCCGCGGCGTAAGGCTTCAGATTCGTCACGTATCCACCTGCTCGTCTCCGACGGCCAGGGCCGTCTCAGCGTCTCGTTCAGAGGGCACTGCCCTCGTATTCATGGACCCTAACGCGCAGGTAGGACAACGCCATCCCGGTTCCCGAACTGTTCGCTGGGAGCGCAAGGTAGTTGGGGGCGTGTAAGGGGGTCCGGGTACGTCCACGGGCCCGTACGCACAGGAGTGCGTACGGGCCCGTGGAGCAGGGTCCGCGTGAGCGGGGGCCCTTACTTGTCCTCGGAGACCTCGGCCTCGCCGGTGACGGCCTCGACGGCCTCGGCGGCGGTCTCGACCTCGTCCTCGTCGTCGGAGAGGTCGACGACCTCACCGTTGGTGTCGACGACCTTGGCGGCCTCGACGACGACCGCGAGGGCCTTGCCGCGGGCGACCTCGCCGACGAGCATCGGCACCTGGCCGCCCTGGGCCACGGCCTGGGCGAACTGGTCGGGGCTCATGCCGGAGGAGGCGGCACGGCGGAACAGGTGCTCGGTGAGCTCCTCGCGGGAGACGTCGAGCTTCTCCTTGTTGACGAGCTCATCCAGGATGAACTGCGTCTTGATGCCCTTCTCGGCCTGCTCCTGCGTCTCGGCCAGGAACTCTTCCTCGGTCTTGCCCTGGATCTCCAGGTACTTCGCGAGGTCGAGGCCCATCTGGCCGAGCTGGTGGTGCTCCAGGTTGTGCTTGCGGGTGTTGATCTCGTCCTCGAGAAGCTTCTCGGGCATCGGGACCTCGACCAGCTTGAGGAGCTCGTCGAGGACGCGCTCCTGGGCCTGGGTGGCCTGGTCGAACTGCTTCATGTTCTCGAGGCGCTTGCGGCTGTCCGCCTTGAGCTCGTCGAGGGTGTCGAACTCCGACGCCAGCTGGGCGAACTCGTCGTCCAGCTCGGGGAGCTCACGGGCGGCGACGGTGGTGACCTTGACGGTGACCTCCGCGTCCTTGCCCTCGGCGGAGCCGCCCTTCAGCTGCGAGGTGAAGGTCGCCTCGCCGCCGGCCTCCAGGCCCTTGACGGCCTCGTCGATGCCCTCGAGCAGCTCGCCGGAACCGATGGTGTACGAGACACCGTCGGCGACACCGTCGGGCAGGACCTCGCCGTCGACCTTGGCCTCGAGGTCGATCGTGACGACGTCGCCGTCCTGGGCGGCGCGCTCGACCGGGGAGGTCGACGCGAAGCGCTCGCGCAGCTGCTCCACGGACTTCTCGACGTCCTCGTCGGTGACCTCGACCGCGTCGACGGTGACCTCGATGCCGGAGTAGTCCGGGATCTCGATCGTCGGGCGGATGTCGACCTCGGCGGTGAAGGCCAGCAGCTCGCCGTCCTTCAGCTCCGTGATGTCGACCTCGGGCTGACCCAGCGGGTTGACCTCGGCCTCGTTGACGGCCTCGGTGTAGAACTTCGGGAGCGCGTCGTTGACGGCCTCCTCCAGCACGGCGCCGCGGCCGAACCGCTGGTCGATCACGCGAGCCGGGATCTTGCCCTTACGGAAGCCCTTGACCGTGACCTGCTGGTTGATCTTCTTGTACGCCGCGTCGAGGCTGTCCTTGAGCTCCTCGAAGGGCACCTCGACAGTGAGCCGAACCCGAGTCGGGTTCAGGGTCTCCACGGCGCTCTTCACGGTTCGGTCTCCTTGTGGCTGATTCCTGGAATCCGCCGATACCGCGTGTAGCGGCTTCGGCGGCTCGGCCCGGTCAGAAAGACACACGGGCACGCAGCTTGCATAGTAACCGCAAGCGGGATGACGCCCACAACGTGATCAAGCACGTGCGAGGTGAGCGCGTGATCGTCATGGTCGGGGTGGCGGGATTTGAACCCACGGCCTTCCGCTCCCAAAGCGGACGCGCTACCAAGCTGCGCCACACCCCGTCGGTGCGACACGTAGGGTACATGGACGGAGACTCTGCGGCGCCCCCTGTTTTTCGGGGTGTGCGAAGAACGCTCCCGACCGGCTACCATGCTCCTCGTGCCGCGGTCCCCGTGACCTGCGGCGCGATGCTGTGCGGGTGTAGCTCAATGGTAGAGCACTAGTCTTCCAAACTAGCTACGCGGGTTCGATTCCCGTCACCCGCTCTTCTGAAGAAAACCCCAGGTCACCTGGGGTTTTCTTCGTTCCTGAGCCGGTCCGACCGGCTAGCCGCGCCCGGCCACCGGCGTGCCCCCGAGGGGCTCTGCAGCGCGAACGCGATTCGCCGGCGACCGCACGCGCGCACGCGACGGGCCCCCGCCGGGATCGGCGGGGGCCCGTCGTCGATTCAGAACTTTATGGAGGCGACCGTCTGCGTTATCGAGTCCAGGAAGCGCTGAATGTCGTCGGCCATGCCGGTGGAGGCGAGGAAGAAGCCGAAGAGGACGGCGACGACAGCCGGGCCGCCCTTGAGGTTCCCCCCGCGGATCAGCACCACCAGGATGATTGCCAACAGCAACACCACAGACAGTGAAATGGCCACAACTGATCACACCCTCGGTCGGTCCCACGTTGCCCACCAGGGAGCCCGTGTCCCGGAACACCCCCCGCTACCTCCATCGTGCCACCAACCCCCTTGCCCTCGCTGCCGGGTGACGAATCGTCGTGGAGAAGATCACTTCGCCCGAGGGGGTGTTCGGTCAGATCGGGCGGGAGATCAGCAGCAGCGCGCGGTCGTCGTTGACGTCCTTGGCGACGGCTTCGATGAGGTGCCAGGCGACACCCTCGAAGCCGGCGGCGACGCAGCGGTCGGCCTCGCCGGTGAGGCGGTCGATGCCCTCGGCGATGTCCCGGTCGGCGGCCTCGACGAGGCCGTCGGTGAAGAGCATGAGGACGTCGCCGGGGCGCAGGGAGCCCTTGACGGGGTGGAACTCGGCGCCGTCGTAGACGCCGAGGAGGGGGCCTTCGGCGGCCTTCTCCTCCCAGCGGCCGCTGCCGGCGTGGAGCTGGAGGGCCGGGAGGTGGCCGGCGGAGTAGAGCTCGTAGTCGCCGGAGTCCAGGTCCAGGACGAGGTGGATCGAGGTGGCGAAGCCCTCGTCCCAGTTCTGCCGGAGCAGATAGCCGTTGGCCGCGGGGAGGAAGCCGTGCGGCGGGAGCGAGCCGAGGAGGCCGCCGAAGGCGCCGGAGAGCAGCAGGGAGCGGGAGGCCGCGTCCATGCCCTTGCCGGAGACGTCGGTGAGGACGACCTCCAGGGTGCGGCCGCCGTGGGTGCGGGCGGCGACGACGAAGTCGCCGGAGAAGGACTGGCCGCCGGCCGGGCGGAGCGCCATCTCGCGGTGCCAGCCCTGTGGCAGCCGGGGCAGGGCGCTCTGCACGCGGATGCGTTCGCGCAGATCGAAGAGCATGGTGCCGCCGCGCCGCCAGGGCACGCCGACGCGCGCCCGGAACTGGGCGATGAGCAGCCCGAAGAGGCCGCAGGCGGCGACGACCAGGACGGTGCCGGGGGTGACCCGGGCGGGGCCCTGGGTGTACGGGCCGAGGACGACGGACTCGACGATGAGGGCGCCGGCGGCGGTCGCGTACAGACCGAGCAGGCTGGCGGGGCGCAGCAGCAGTCCGCCGGCCACGATCGGCAGGACGAGCGCGGAGGGCGCGCACCAGACGGGGTCGAGGATCGTCCCGCAGGCGATGGCCGGGATCATGAGGAGGAGGCCGGCGAAGGCGAGCCAGTCGGAGCCGTCGCCGCGGAAGTAGTCGACACCCGACTTGCGCAGCGCGATGCGGGCCCGGCGGGCGCGCCTGCGCGTCCGGGCCGCGTACGTGTTCACTCCGGCGCGGTGTCCCATTGGCCTGGACCCTATCCACACGGTCCGACATCGCGCAGGGGTACCCCGGTGACAATGTGCGTGAAATCGGGTCGCCCCGGGCGCACGCCGCTGATATCGATGGCATATGACGACTGAACTGCGCGTGCTCGACCCTTCCGACTGGGACCGTTGGTTCGGGGTTCTGGACCTCGCGTTCGGGGGCCTTCACGAGCCGCCGGACTCGCGCGCCCTGTGGCGGGACCTGACGGAGTGCGAGCGGTCGCTCGGCGCCTGGGACGGGGGCCTGTGCGTGGGGACGGCGGGCGCGTTCTCGTTCCGGCTGACGGTGCCGGGCGGGGCGCTCGTACCGGCGGCCGGCGTGACGATGGTGAGCGTGGCGGGCACGCACCGGCGGCGCGGGATCCTCAGCTCGATGATGCGGCGGCAGCTCGACGACGTACGGGCGGCGGGTGAGCCGCTGGCCGTGCTCACGGCCTCCGAGCCGGTGATCTACGGGCGGTTCGGCTACGGCGCCGGGACGTGGGCCGAGCGCGCGACGATCGACACGAACCGGGTGCGGCTCTCGGTGCCGGACGGCACGGACGGGGTGACCCTGCGGCAGGCCGACCTGACGGAGTCGTCGGCGATCTGCGAGGAGGTGTACGCCCGGCTGGTGCCGCGGCGGCCGGGAATGGTGGCCCGGGGGCCCGGCTGGGAGCGGCTGCCGCTGCTCGACCCGGAGTCGGAGCGCGAGGGCGCCTCGCCGCGGCTGTGCGTGCTGGCGGAGCGGGACGGGGAGGTCGTGGGCTTCGCGCACTACGCGATCAAGCCGAACTGGTCGTACGCGGGGGCGGACGGTTCCGTGGGGGTGCAGCAGCTGCTCGCGCTCGACCCGGTGGCGGAGGCGGCGCTGTGGCGGTTCCTGTGCTCGGTGGACCTGGCGGCGACGGTACGGATCCACAGCAGTCCGGTGGACGGCGCGTGGCGACACCTGGTGTCGGACGTGCGGCGGTGTGAGCCGACGGCGCGGGAGGTGCTGTTCGTCCGGCTCGTGGAGGTGGGCGCCGCGCTGGAGGCGCGGACGTACCAGGCGCCGGTGGACGTGGTGTTCGAGGTCGAGGACGCGTTCTGCCCGTGGAACGAGGGGCGTTGGCGGCTCACGGGTGACGCGAAGGGGGCGACCTGTGTGCGTACGGGGGACGCGCCGGACCTGGCTTTGTCCGTACGGGAGTTGGGGGCGGCGTATCTGGGTGGGACGTCGCTGGTGTCGTTGGCCGCGGCCGGGCGGGTGCGGGAGCTTCGGGAGGGTGCGCTGGTCGAGGCGTCCGTCGCCTTCGGGTCGCCTGTCGCGCCGTGGCTGCCGCACGGGTTCTAGGCCGCGTCCGGGAAGTGGCGCCGTCCGACCCCGTTCCGGCCTCGGCGGACGTATGCCCGCGACGCGGCCGGCGGGTCGCGGCGCGTCAGCGCTTCTGGCAGTTCGGGCACCAGAAGAGGTTGCGGGCGGCGAGGTCGGCGGTGCGGACGGGCGTCGCGCAGAGATGGCAGGGCTGGTGCGCGCGGCGGTAGACGTAGACCTCGCCGCCGTGGTCGTCGACGCGGGGCGGGCGGCCCATGGCCTCGGGGGTGTGCTCGGGGCGGACGGTGTCGATGCGGTTGAGGCGGACGCCTTCGCGCATCAGCGCCGCGAGGTCCGTCCAGATCGCGTCCCACTCCCCCGGCGTGAGGTCCTTGCCGGCGCGGTACGGGTCGATGCCGTGCCGGAAGAGGACCTCGGCGCGGTAGACGTTGCCGACGCCGGCGATGACCTTCTGGTCCATGAGGAGGGCGGCGACGGTCGTCCGGGACTTCGCGATGCGGCGCCAGGCCCTGGCGGGGTCGTCGCCCGCGCGGAGCGGGTCGGGGCCGAGTCGGTCGTGTATCGCCTGCTTCTCGGCGTCGGTGAGGGTGGCGCAGGTGGTGGGGCCGCGCAGGTCGACGTACGCGTCGGGGGCGGCGAGCCTCAGCCGGACGGTGTCGGTGGGCGGCGGGGCGGGGGCGTCGCCGAAGTTCACCTTGCCGAAGAGGCCGAGGTGGATGTGGATCCAGCCTCTGTCCCCGAAGCCGAGGAAGAGGTGTTTGCCGTGGGCCTCGGTGGTCTCCAGGACGGCGCCGTCGAGCAGGGCCGCCGAGGCGGCGAACCTGCCCTGGGGGCTGGAGACGCGCACGGACCGGCCGCCGAACCGTTCCCGGTGGTCGGCGGCCAGTCGGTGGATGGTGTGCCCTTCGGGCATCAGGCGGTGGGCTCCTGCGGGTGGTGGGCCGGGATCGGGGGGAGCTCGCCGGTGTTCTCGTACGCGGTGAGCATGTCGATCCGGCGGGTGTGACGCTCGTCACCGGAGTACGGGGTGCTCAGGAAGATCTCGACGAACTTGGTCGCCTCTTCCTGGGTGTGCATCCGGCCGCCGACGGAGATCACGTTGGCGTTGTTGTGCTCGCGGCCGAGGGCGGCGGTCTGCTCGCTCCAGGCGAGGGCGGCGCGCACCCCCTTCACCTTGTTCGCGGCGATCTGCTCGCCGTTGCCGGAGCCGCCGATGACGACGCCCAGGCTGTCCGGGTCCGCGGCCGTCTTCTCGGCGGCACGCAGGCAGAACGGCGGGTAGTCGTCGAGGGCGTCGTAGATGTGGGGGCCACAGTCGACGGCCTCGTGGCCGTGTCCGGTGAGCCACTCGACGAGGTGGTTCTTCAGTTCAAAGCCGGCGTGGTCGGAGCCGATATAGACGCGCATGATGCCGAGTGTGGCACGCCTGGGCCCGGGTAGCAGGCAGCGGGGTCGGGACCTTCACCCGACCTGGTATGGACCTTCGACTCTCGCGAGGTCGTCCGTACAACGATCCGGAATGAGGACTTCCGATCATCCCCGCTCACGGGGTTCAATGCTCGGGCTCGCGACCCGAGCGCCCCCCACACACGAGGAAGCGTCGATGAACACGCAACCGACCCTGCCGAAGGACGACCAGGCGACCGGCACCCCCGGAACCCCGCAGTCCTCCGACGGCCTCAAGGCCGGACTCAAGAACCGTCACCTGTCGATGATCGCCATCGGCGGGGTCATCGGCGCCGGACTCTTCGTCGGCTCCGGCTCCGGCATCGCCGCGGCCGGCCCCGCGATCCTGCTCTCGTACGCACTCGTCGGCGCCATGGTCGTCTTCGTGATGCGGATGCTCGGCGAGATGGCCGCCGCCCGGCCGTCCTCCGGCTCCTTCTCCGCCTACGCGGACCAGGCCCTCGGCCGCTGGGCCGGCTTCAGCATCGGCTGGCTCTACTGGTTCTTCTGGGTCGTCGTCCTCGCCGTCGAGGCGACCGCGGGCGCCAAGATCCTGGAGAGCTGGGTCCCGGCCGTCCCGCAGTGGGGCTGGGCGCTCATCGTGATGGTGGTCCTCACCGTCACCAACCTCGGCTCCGTCGCCTCCTACGGCGAGTTCGAGTTCTGGTTCGCCGGCATCAAGGTCGTCGCCATCGGCGCCTTCGTCGTCATCGGCCTGCTCGCGGTCTTCGGCGTACTGCCCGGCTCGGACAACCCGGGCGCGGGATTCGCGCACCTCACCGACAGCGGGGGCTTCTTCCCGATGGGTGCGGGAGCGGTCCTCACCGGTGTGCTGATGGTCGTCTTCTCCTTCATGGGCAGCGAGATCGTCACGCTGGCCGCCGGTGAGTCCGAGAACCCGCAGAAGGCGGTCACCAAGGCCACCAACAGCGTGATCTGGCGGATCGGCGTCTTCTACCTGGGCTCGATCTTCATCGTCCTCACCCTGCTGCCGTGGAACGACAAGTCCATCGTCGAGAAGGGCTCGTACGTCGCCGCCCTCGACTCCATCGGCATCGCGCACGCCGGCCAGATCATGAACGTGATCGTCCTGACGGCCGTCCTGTCCTGCCTGAACTCGGGTCTCTACACCGCCTCGCGCATGGCCTTCTCGCTCGGCCGGCGCGGCGACGCGCCCAAGGCGTTCGCCAAGGTCAACAAGCGGGGCGTGCCGACGGCCGCGATCCTCGGCTCGGTCGTCTTCGGCTTCGTCGCGGTGTTCTTCAACTACAAGTGGCCGGACACCGTCTTCGCCTTCCTGCTCAACTCCTCCGGCGCGGTCGCGCTCTTCGTCTGGCTGGTCATCTGCGTGACCCAGCTGCGCATGCGCGGCATCATCCTGCGCGAGTCGCCGGAGAAGCTCGTCGTGCGGATGTGGCTCTTCCCGTACCTGACGTGGGCGACCATCGTCATGATCGTCGGCGTCCTCGGCTACATGGTCTACGACGGCGGCAGCAACCGCGACCAGGTCGTGCTGTCCCTGCTCGTCGCCGCGCTCGTCATCGCGATCTCGCTGGTCCGGCAGCGCTTCGGCAAGGCCGACCGGCCCGCGGAGGTCTCCGAGCGCCCGTGACCCCATAGGCGCGTATACGCGAGAGGGCCCGCCGTTCCCCGGGGAACGGCGGGCCCTCCTCGTGCGTCCGCGGGGCTCAGCCCTTGCGGCCGGCCAGCTTCCAGGCGGCGGGGAGGACGCCCATGGCGAGGGCGGCCTTGAGGGCGTCGCCGATGAGGAAGGGGGTGAGGCCCGCGGCGACGGCCTGGCCGAGGGTCATGCCGGTGGCGAGGGCCAGGTAGGGCACGCCGACGGCGTAGATGATCGCGGAGCCGAGGACCATGGCGCCGGCGGTGCGCAGGACGGAGCGGTCGGCGCCGCGACGGGCGAGGGCGCCGACGACGGTCGAGGCGAGCAGCATGCCGAGGATGTAGCCGAAGGACGGCATGCCGTAGCCGGAGGTGGCCTGCGCGAACCACGGCACGCCCGCCATGCCGGCCACGGCGTACAGCGCGAGGGCGAGGAAGCCGCGGCGGGCGCCGAGCGCGGTGCCGACGAGCAGTGCGGCGAAGGTCTGGCCGGAGACCGGGACCGGGGAGCCGGGGACCGGGACGGAGAGCTGCGCCGCGAGGCCGGTGAGGGCGGCGCCGCCGACGACCAGGGCGATGTCGCGGGCGCGGCTCGCGGGGAGCAGGTCGGCGAGGACGGTGCCGGCACGGAGGGTGCGGGCGGGGGCGGCGGCGGTGCTCATCGGTACTCCGCGAGGGTGAGGGTGGGAGGGACAGCTTGACGGTATGCCAGGAGTGAACGCCCGATCACCGTCAGCCGCCGACAAAGGGAGAGCCGACCGCTTCATGGGGTTCCGACAAAGGACGGGTTTCCCGCTTCGCGCTACGTGACCCTCGTCACTGGCGGATCGCTGTGAGTCGCCCCTTTTGCGCCAAGGGGAGGCAAACAGAGAGACTGTGGGGTCTCCATAAAGTGTCACCTCTCCGAGAGCGCGAGCCCCCACCATGCGCGACGCCCCGCCGTCCCCCTCCCTCACCGAACCGGAGCCTCTGTCCCACGGCCTGAAGCAGCGTCATCTGACGATGCTGGGCCTGGGCGGGGTGATCGGCGCCGGGCTGTTCGTCGGCTCGGGTGCGGGCATCGCCGTCGCCGGGCCCGGCATCGTGGTCTCGTATCTGATCGCGGGCGCGCTGGCGATGCTGGTCATGCGGATGCTGGGCGAGATGTCGGCGGCGATGCCCGCGTCGGGTGCCTTCTCGGTGCACGCCGAGCGGGCGCTCGGCCGGTGGGCCGGTTTCTCGGTGGGCTGGCTGTACTGGTTCCTCCTCGTGGTGGTGCTCGCGGTGGAGGCGACGGGCGCGGCGCGGATCGCGCACGGCTGGGTGCCGGGGGTCCCGCAGTGGGGCTGGGTGCTGGTCTTCATGGTCGTGTTCACCCTCGCCAACCTCGCGGCGGTGAAGAACTTCGGCGAGTTCGAGTTCTGGTTCGCCGCGCTCAAGGTCGGCGCGATCGTGCTGTTCCTGGCGCTCGGGGTGCTCGCGATCGCGGGTTGGCTGCCCGACACGGATCCGGTGGGGCTCACGAACCTGACCGGGCAGGGCGGCTTCCTGCCGAACGGCTGGGCCGGGGTGGTCTCCGGGGTGCTGGCGGTCGTCTTCGCCTTCGGCGGTCTGGAGGTCGTCACGATCGCGGCGGCCGAGTCCGACGACCCGGCGCGGAACGTGGCGCGGGCGGTGCGCAGCGCGGTGTGGCGGATCCTGCTGTTCTACGTGGGTTCGATGCTGGTCATCGTGACGCTGCTGCCGTGGACCGCGATGAAGCCCGGGGAGTCTCCGTACGTGGCGGTCCTGGACGCGATCGGGGTGCCGGGGGCCGGTCAGATCATGAACGTCGTGGTGTTCGTGGCGCTGCTCTCGGCGCTGAACGCGAACCTGTACGGCTCCTCGCGGATGGTGTTCTCGCTCGCCGAGCGCGGGGAGGCGCCGAAGGGGCTGCTGCGGATCTCCGGCGGAGGGGTGCCGCGCCGGGCGGTGCTCGCGTCGGTGGCCTTCGGCTTCGTCTCGGTCCTGCTCAATCTGAAGTGGCCGGATTCCGTCTTCCTCTACATGCTGAACGCCGTCGGGGCGGTGCTGCTCTTCGTCTGGGCCCTGATCGCGGTCTCGCAGCTGCGGCTGCGCCGCCGGATCGAGCGGGAGGCGCCCGAGACGCTGACGCTGCGGATGTGGGGCTTCCCATGGCTGACGTGGGTGGCGCTGGCGGCGATGGCGGCGGTGCTCGTGCTGATGCTGTGCGACGACGGGGCGCGGCCGCAGGTGCTGTGGTCGGCGGCGGCGACCGCCGCGGTGCTGCTGGTGGCGGGGGTGCGGGAGCTGCGTACGAAGCGGGCATGATCCTTCACCTTGTGTGAAGGTCGTGCCCGTATAGCGGACGTGTGTTCCCTCTGAGCGGTGCGCCCGCCCAGACTGTGGCGCGTTCCCCCGTCTCAGCCAGTGAACAGGGCGGCCCATGTCCCGGACCACCGCGCCCGCGTCCGTCGACCGCGAGGACGACGCCGCAGCCCCCGCCGAGGGGCTCTCCCACGGCCTCAAGCAGCGCCATCTCTCGATGATCGCCCTCGGCGGCGTCATCGGCGCCGGACTCTTCGTCGGCTCCGGCGCCGGCATCGCCGCCGCCGGCCCGTCGATCGTGATCGCCTATGCCCTCTCCGGCGTCCTCGTGATGCTGGTGATGCGGATGCTCGGCGAGATGTCGGCGGCGAACCCGGCCTCCGGCTCCTTCTCCGTGCACGCCGAGCGCGCCTTCGGCTCGTGGGCCGGCTTCACCTCGGGGTGGGCCTTCTGGTTCCTGCTCTGCGTCGCCGTCGGCCTGGAGGGCATCGGCGCCGCGAAGATCATGACCGGCTGGTTCCCCGGCAGCCCCGAGTGGGCCTGGGTCGCGCTCTTCATGGTGGTCTTCTGCGTCACCAACCTGGCGGCCGTGAAGAACTTCGGCGAGTTCGAGTTCTGGTTCGCCGCGCTCAAGGTCGGCGCGATCGTCCTCTTCCTCGGCATCGGCGTGCTGGCGATCGCCGGCGTCCTGCCCGGTACGGACGCTCCCGGCACCGCGAACCTCACCGGTGACGGCGGCTTCTTCCCGCACGGCTCCGAGGGGCTGATCGTGGGCCTGCTCGCCTCGGTCTTCGCGTACGGCGGTCTGGAGACGGTGACGATCGCGGCGGCCGAGTCCGAGCACCCGGTGCAGGGCGTCGCCAAGGCCGTCCGTACGGCGATGTGGCGGATCGCGCTCTTCTACATCGGTTCGATGGCGGTCATCGTGACCCTCGTGCCGTGGGGCGACGGGGCGGTCGTGGAGAAGGGCCCGTACGTCGCGACCCTGGACCACCTGGGCATCCCGGCGGCCGGCCAGATCATGAACGTCGTCGTGCTGGTCGCCCTGCTGTCGGCGATGAACGCCAACGTCTACGGCGCCTCCCGCATGGCCGGCTCGCTCGTCGCGCGCGGTCAGGGCCCGAAGGCGCTGGGCCGCCTCTTCGGCGGCGTGCCCCGCCCGGCCGTGCTGGTCTCCTCCGTGTTCGGCTTCGGCTGCGTGCTGCTGAGCTACTGGCGGCCGGACGACATCTTCATCTGGCTGCTGAACACGATCGGCGCGATCATCCTGGTCGTCTGGTTCTTCATCGCCGCCTCGCAGCTGGTGCTGCGCCGCCGCACCGAGCGCGAGGCGCCCGAGAAGCTGGTCGTGCGCATGTGGGCCTTCCCCGTGCTGACCTGGGTGGCGCTGGCCGGCATGGCGGCGATCTTCGTCCTGATGGCCCGCGAGGAGGGCACCCGCGTGCAGCTGTTCTGGACGGGCGGGCTGACGCTGCTGCTGGCCGCGGTCGGCCTCGTACGCCAGAAGGCGGCAGCGGGCCGGACTTCCTGACCGCACCCGACTCCGCCGGCGAAACCCCCGAACCCCTTCCGGGTACGGGGGTTTCGCCGTGCCGGGGACGTGCGACCCAGGACGAAGGGCTGATCAACTAATGTGTGCACCTACTGTTACCCTGCACCTGCATATAGGTTGCAATAAGCAGGAGCAGTCGAAGGGGCCGGGCACATGGCGATCTACACACTTCCTGAGCTGCCGTACGACTACGCGGCGCTGGAGCCGGTGATCAATCCGCAGATCATCGAGCTGCACCACGACAAGCACCACGCCGCGTACGTCAAGGGCGCGAACGACACCCTGGAGCAGCTGGAGGAGGCGCGCGACAAGGACCAGTGGGGCGCCGTCAACGGCCTGGAGAAGAACCTCGCGTTCCACCTCTCCGGCCACATCCTGCACTCCATCTACTGGAACAACATGGACAGCCCGAAGGACGGGGGCGGCGGCGAGCCGCTGGCCGCCGACGGCGTCGGCGACCTCGCGGACGCCATCACCGAGTCCTTCGGCTCCTTCGCCGGGTTCAAGGCCCAGCTGACCAAAGCGTCCGCGACCACCCAGGGCTCCGGCTGGGGCGTCCTCGCCTACGAGCCGGTCAGCGGCCGGCTCATCGTCGAGCAGGTCTACGACCACCAGGGCAACGTCGGTGTCGGCTCGGTCCCCGTCCTCGTCTTCGACGCCTGGGAGCACGCCTTCTACCTCCAGTACAAGAACCAGAAGGTCGACTTCATCGAGGCCATGTGGCAGGTCGTCAACTGGCAGGACGTGAGCAGGCGCTACCACGCCGCCAAGGCTTCCGTGCCGCTGATCTCCTTCTGATCCGAGCCCGACAGGGCTCCCCCGTCGTCCTGCTCGTGATCGTCTTCTCAGCCTTCACCTGCGGACGGATGAAAGAAGAACCCCCGTGATGACGTGCATCACGGGGGTTCTTCCCTGCGCCGGGGGACTACTCGAAGCTGGGCGCCGCCGTCCGGGTGCGCTTGATCTCGTAGAAGCCCGGCGTCGACGCCACGAGCAGGGTGCCGTCCCACAGCCGGGCCGCCGCGTCGCCGCGCGGGGTCGGGGTGACGACGGGGCCGAAGAAGGCGACCTCGTCGCCCGTCGGGCCGGGCACCGCGATGACCGGGGTGCCGACGTCCTGGCCGACCTTGTCGATGCCCTCCTGGTGGGAGGCGCGCAGCTCGGTGTCGTAGGTGTCCTTGTCGGCGTACTCGACCAGGTCCTCGGGCAGGCCGACATCGGCCAGGGCGCCGGCGATCGCGTCGTGGGTCGGGCCCTCGCCGTTGTTGTGGAAGCGGCTGCCGAGGGCCGTGTAGAGCTTGCCGACGACCTCGTCGCCGTGCAGCTGCTGGGCGGCTATGACGACCCGGACCGGGCCCCACGCCTGGGTCTCCAGCATCTCGCGGTACTCGGCCGGGACCTCGTCGAGACGGTTCTCGTTGAGCACGGCCAGGCTCATGACCTTCCAGCGCACGTCGACCGGGCGGACCTGCTCCACCTCCAGCATCCAGCGGGAGGTCATCCAGGCCCAGGGGCACAGCGGGTCGAAGTAGAAGTCGGCGGTGGTCCTGCTCTCGGACATGTCACTCCTCGGTACGGCCGCGGGAAAAACAAGAAGGTGGTGCGCCGAAAGGAGGGAACCCGCGCGCGCCCGGGCGCATTCCCGTGTCCCGGGTGTCAGCTGCACATGGGAGGATCGGTGCTGTTTCGAACGCGCCACGAAGGAGTGACCGTGCCCGGTGAGAATCTGTCCCGCGACGAGGCCCAGGAGCGGGCCGAGCTGCTGTCCGTCGACGGCTACGAGGTCTTTCTCGACCTCCGCTCGGCCGTCGGCGACTCCGCCGAGGCGGTGCGCACCTTCCGTTCGGAGACGACGATCCGTTTCCGCCGCACCGGCACGGGCACGAGCACGTTCGTCGACCTGATCGCCCCGTCCGTGACCGCGGTCACCCTCAACGGGCGCTCCCTCGACCCGGCGGTCGTCTTCGACGGCTCGCGGATCACGCTCGACGGCCTCGCCGACGAGAACACCCTCGTGGTGGACGCGCAGTGCGCCTACAGCCGGACCGGCGAGGGCATGCACCGCTTCGTCGACCCGGAGGACGGCGAGGTCTACCTCTACACGCAGTACGAGCCGGCCGACGCCCGCCGGGTGTACGCCGACTTCGAGCAGCCCGACCTCAAGGCCCCGTACCGCTTCTCGGTGACCGCCCCCGAGGGCTGGACGGTGTGGTCCAACGGCGCCGGGGAGCAGGACGCCGAGGGCGTGTGGCGGTTCGCCGAGACCGCGCCGATCTCCACGTACATCACCTGCGTGGTGGCGGGCCCGTACCACTACGTGACCGACAGCTACCGGCGCGGCGACCTGGAGATCCCGCTCGGCGCGATGTGCCGGAAGTCGCTGGCCAAGCACTTCGACGCGGACGACGTCTTCCTGATCACCAAGCAGGGCTTCGACTTCTTCCACGACAACTTCGACTACCCGTACCCCTTCGGGAAGTACGACCAGGCTTTCGTCCCCGAGTACAACCTCGGCGCGATGGAGAACCCGGGCATGGTGACCTTCCGCGAGGAGTACATCTACCGGGGCAAGGTCACCCAGGCCGCGTACGAGAGCCGGGCCAACGTCATCCTGCACGAGATGGCGCACATGTGGTTCGGCGACCTCGTCACCATGGTGTGGTGGGACGACCTGTGGCTGAAGGAGTCCTTCGCGGACTTCATGGGCTCCTTCGTGAACGCCGAGGCCACCCGCTTCACCAACAGCTGGGTGACCTTCGCCAACAACCGCAAGTCCTGGGCGTACCGCGCCGACCAGCTGCCGTCCACCCACCCGGTCACGGCCGACATCCGCGACCTGGAGGACGCCAAGCTCAACTTCGACGGCATCACCTACGCCAAGGGCGCGTCGGTGCTCAAGCAGCTCGTCGCGTACGCCGGCCGGGACGCGTTCCTGGAGGGCGCGCGCCGCTACTTCAAGCGCCACGCGTACGGGAACACGCGGCTCGCCGACCTCCTCGCGATCCTGGAGGAGACCTCCGGCCGCGACATGCGGTCCTGGGCGAAGTCCTGGCTGCAGACCTCCGGGGTGAACTCCCTGACGCCGGCCGTCACCTACGACGCGGAGGGCCGGATCACCGAGCTCGCCGTCGTCCAGGAGGGCGACGAGCTCCGTCCGCACCGGGCGGCCGTCGGCCTCTACCGGCTCTCCGGCGGGGAGCTCACCCGGTACGCGCGGGCCGAGGCCGACATCACCGGCGCCCGGACGGTCGTCTCCGAGTTGGCGGGCGAGGAGAAGCCCGACCTGGTGCTCGTCAACGACGACGACCTGACCTACTGCAAGATCCGCTTCGACGAGGGCTCGCTCGCCACCCTGCGCGCCCACCTCGGCGACATCACCGACCCGCTCGCCCGCGCCCTGTGCTGGTCGGCGCTGTGGAACCTGACCCGCGACGGGCTGATGCCCGCCCGGGACTTCGTCGCCGTCGCGCTCGCCTCGGCGGGCCGCGAGACCGACATCGGCGTACTCCAGATGGTGCACGCCTGGACGAAGTCGGCCGTCACCCACTACGCGGCGCCCGAGTGGCGCGAGGAGGGCGGGCGGCAGCTCGCCGAGGGCGGGCTGCGCGAGCTGCGGGTCGCCGAGCCGGGCAGCGAGCACCAGCTGACCTGGGCGCGGTTCTTCGCGGCGACGGCCTCGTCCGACGCCGCCTTCCAGCTCCTGGAGGGGCTGCTCGACGGCACCGCGAAGATCGACGGGCTCGACGTCGACCAGGAGCTGCGCTGGGCGCTGCTCTCCCCGCTGGCCGCGCACGGCCGCGCCGACGAGGGCCGGATCGGCGAGGAGCTGGCCCGGGACGACACGGCGACGGGCAAGCGCCACCAGGTCCGGCTGCTCGCCTCGCGGCCCTCGGCCGAGGTCAAGGCGCAGGCGTGGGCGCAGGTCGTCGAGTCGGACACCCTGTCGAACGCGCTGGTCGAGGCGACCATCGCGGGCTTCGTCCAGCCCTCGCAGCGGGCGCTGATCGCCCCGTACGCGGAGAAGTACTTCGCCTCGATCGAGCGGCTGTGGGCCGAGCGGTCGATCCAGATCGGCATGGACGTCGTCCGGGGGCTGTTCCCGGGGCTCCAGGACGACGCGGCGACCCTGGCCGCCACGGACGCCTGGCTGGCCGCGCACGAGTCGGCCGCGCCGGCCCTGCGCCGCCTGGTCCTGGAGGCGCGCGACGACCTGGCGCGGGCACTGCGCGCGCAGGACTGCGACCACCTGGCGGAGTAGCCGTCACGTCCTCGGGGCGGCGGGGGTCGCGGGCTTCGGCTCGCGGCCCCCGCCGTCGCATGGGCGGGGGGGGTCCGGCCGCCGGCTTCGTACGGCGCGGGCGGCTTCACCGCCGTCGCACGGGCGTCGCGGGTGCGGCCCCTCATCGGCAGTCGAACGTGCGTACTTTAGGGCGAGGTTGTCCCCAATTGTCGACGAGCGTGTAACAGGGGTTAGGGGAGCCTTCGGAAGCGGAAGACCCCCGGCATGAACCACAACACCCCCATCACCCCCCGCCCCCTCCCCCTCTCCCCCCGCACCGGCGCGGCACAACGCCTCGCGTCCGCCGACCAGTTGAGGGCGCAGGGGATGCCCGCCGCCGACGTGGCCGCGCACTGCCGGCCCGGCGGCTGGCAGCAGCTGCTGCCCGGCGTGTTCCTGCTCCACCCCGGACCGCCCACCAGCGAGGACCGGCTGCACGCCGCACTCCTGTACGCCCGCAGGGCCGGGGCCGTACCCCCGCAGGGGCCGGACGCGATGATCACCGGTCTGGCCGCCCTGACCCTGCACCGCTTCTCGTCCGCTCCCCCGCTCACCGCTCTGGACCGGATCGACGTCCTGGTGCCGCGCACCCGGCGGCTGCGCTCCACGGGGTGGGTGCGGGTGGTGCGCGCGGCCGAGGCGCCCGAGCCGGTGGAGCTCACGGGCGTCCCGGTCGCGCCGGTCGCCCGGGCCGTCGCCGACGCGGTGTCGGGCCTCCCGGACGCGGAGACCGTACGCAGCCTTCTCACCGAGGCGGTCCGCGGCGGCCACTGCGAACCGGGCGTGGTGGTACGGGAGTTGAACCGAGCCCGGCTGCTGACCCGGCCGCACGTGGTGGACGCGGTGGACGCGCTGCTCACCGAGGGGCGGTCGCTCTCCGAGGAGCGGCTGTACGAGATGGTGCGGGAGTTCGGCCTGCCGGACCCGCTGTGGAACGTGGACCTGCGGCTGCCGGGCGGCCCGCACCTGGGCGGGGTGGACGCCTACTGGCCGGACCAGGCGGTCGCCGTCGAGCTGGACACCCGGGCGCCACGGCAGGACGACGACGCGCTCTGGTCCGAGTACACCCGCAAGCGGGAGCACCTGGAGCGGCTCGGCATCACGGTCGTCCACCTCACCCCACGCAAGCTGCGCGAGGCGTTGGACCAGCAAGCCGCCGTGGTCCGTACGGCCCTGATGGCCTCGCCGGACCGGCAGCCCGCCGCCTACGTCGTCGTCCTGCCGCGGTGAGGCTACTTCTGCGGGGCGGCCGTCCCGCAGAACTCGGCCTCGACGACCTTCTGGGTGTCGCCCGTCCAGTCGGCGTTGAAGTTGCCGGCGAGGGAGTGCTCGCCGTCACGGGTCACCTGGGCCAGCGAGGAGGAGCCGTGGATGCCGCCGCCGTGACCCCAGACCTCCGTTCCGCAGCTGAGCTTCTCCTTCATGAGCCCGAGGCCGTAGCTCACGTTCGGGTAGTCGGGTGAGATCGTGACCGTGGTGGTCATCTCCTTCAGGCCCTCCTTCGTGAGGAGCCGGCCCTTGAGCAGGGCCCGGTAGAAGGTCTGCAGGTCGCGGGAGTCGGAGATGATCTCGCCCGCCGCGCCCGCGATGCTCGGGTTGAGCGCGGACACCTCGTGGACGGGGCTGTTCGGGTCGCGGGAGAGCTTGGAGTACGCCGGGCTGCTGGGCTCCGGCATGGCCGAGCGGGTCCCGGGGACGGTGGTGGCGCGCAGCTTGAGCGGCTTGATGATCCGGTTCTCGACGGCCTTGCCGTACGTGCGGCCGGTGACCTTCTCGATCACCATGCCGGCGAGGACGAAGTTGGTGTTGGAGTAGTTCCATGCGGTGCCGGGGGTGAAGTCCGGCCGGTGGGCCATGGCGACTCCGACGAGCTGCCGCGGGGTCCAGGTGTCGTAGCGGTGCTCCAGGAAGCCGGGGCCGAACACCTTCTCCTGGAAGGCGGGGTCCTCCGTGTAGCTGTAGATGCCGCTGGTGTGGTTGAGCAACTGGCGGACGGTGATCTTCCGGCCGTCGTGGCCGTTGCCCCGGACGACGCCGGGGAGCCACTTCTCCACCGGGTCGTCGAGGTCGATGCGGCCCTCCGCCTGCAGCTGGAGCAGGACGGTGGCGGTGAAGGTCTTGGTGATGGAGCCGACCCGGTAGCGGTCGTTGCCCTTCCGCTCGCCGGCGGTGCCGGTCCAGCGGTCGCCTCCGTCACGGGCCTGGGCGACGGCGCCGGGCACGCCCTCGGCGACGGCCGCGTCCAGGGCCTGCTGGGTGGCCGCGTGGTCCTGCCGGTGCGCCGGCGCCGCGAGGGCGGGCGTGGCGAGGGCGGTGGCGGCGAGACCTGCCACCAGGGTGGCGGCGACGACGGTGCGTGCGGCTGACATGCGGGGCTCCCCTGATCGTTTGCTGCGGTCGGGGGAAGGGACCACGAGGCGGAGCCGGAGGTTGACCCCGCTCGCGGTGGTTGAGCCGTTTTCAGCCTTCCGGCGGCACGGTCAGCCGTTCGCGGGATCGGTGAGGTGCGAGTGGCCCACGGGCGGCCGGTCGCGCCAGAGCTGAAGTCCGATGTCGACCAGTTCGACACGCGTGAGGGAGGGCACGGAGCCGAGCGGGTGCCAGGCGGCGAGGTCGGTGGAGCCGCCCTCCTCGTTCCGCAGGGCGCCGCCGGTGATCCGTGTCTCGTAGATGATCCGCAGCCCCTGCCAGTCGCCGGGGCCGCCGAGCCGGCGGAGCCAGGAGCGCCGGATGGAGTCGATGCCGAGGAGGGAGGTGGGCTCGGTCAGATAGCCGGTCTCCTCCTCGACCTCGCGGACGACGGTACGGACGGGATCCTCGCCGTGGTCCATGCCGCCGCCCGGCAGGGTCCACCGCTTGGTGCCGTCCTTCGCGACCCAGCGGGCAAGGAGCACCTCGTCGTCCCGGACGCACACGGCGTAGGCCGCCACCCTCAACTCCTGCTGCATGGAACGAGGTTAGAACCAGTACACGGGATACGTCCGCCCCGTGACACGGCCCGCGCCGAGCCCGACGGCGACCAGGAGGAGCGAGGCGAGCGCGAGAAGGCCGAGAAACGACCAGAACGGCGGTGCCTGGAGGGCGACGATGACGGCCGTCGCCGCCGCGGGCGAGTGCGGGGTACGGGCGAGCATCATCACGCCGAGGGCGAGACCGCCCGCGACGGCTGCGCCCCACAGGCCCGGTCCGGCCGCCGCGAGCACCGCGAAGCCGGTGAGGGCGGAGAGCAGCTGGCCGCCGACGACCGAGCGCGGCTGCGAGAGCGGCAGGTCGGGGGCGCCCGCCACCAGCGCCATGCTCGCGGCGAGCGGCGGGACGAGCAGCGGCTGGTGCAGGAGAGTGCCCACCGCGACCAGGAGAAGGAGCGCGGTCACGCTCGCGGCGGTGGACGCCAGCACGATTCGCGGACGGGGACGGGCGGGCGGCCTGCGGCGGGCGGGCGGCGCGGGGTCGGGTGCGGAGGCGGGGACCGCGGGTGCGGGCGCCGCCGGGGGCGCCGGGGTCGCTTCCGCGGCGGGCGCTGGGGCCGGGGTGGTGGTCACGGGTGGTCCTCGGGTGTCGGCGGGCAGGCGGGGACGGGCGGGTGGCGCCACGGCGGGCCGGGGCGTGGCAGGCCGGCAGGGCAAGGCAGGACGGCCGAGGCGAGGCGAGGCGACGGGCCGGGCCGGGGCGGGGCGGACGCCCGGGGCAAGGCCATGGGGCCGGGGCGAGGCAACGGGCCGGGCGAGGTGGCGGGCCTCGGTCAGGCGGTGGGCCTTCGTCAGGGGGTGGGCGGGTTGGAGGGCGAGTACTCCGGCGGCGACCAGCGCAGGGGGCTGCCGGCCGGGGTCTCGACCGTGCGGTCGACGCGGAAGCGGGTGACGCGGCCCTCGGGGCCGTACTCGGTGTGCGCGAGGCCGCTGAGCTGGAGGGTCGTGCCCGTCTCCCAGTCGAGGAAGAGCAGGCCGGCCCGGCCGTCGGACTCCAGGTTGCCCAGGGTCAGGAACATCGCGTTGCCCGGGTAGTCGCGCCAGCTGAGTTCGCGGGGCCCGGCGGCCCGGACGAAGCCGGGGTTGCCGCCGCGGTGGCTGGTGTCGACACCGTCGGGGGCCGCGGTGGAGACGAAGAAGGTGTCGGCGGCACGGACGCGGCGCAGCTGGTCGGGGGTGAGGGCCTCGCCGTGCCGTGTGGCACCGGCCCCGGGGCGGTGGGCGGGATCGGAGCCGTACAGCTCCCGCTTCTGGAGGTACTTGGGGCAGTTGGAGAAGACCTGCTCGGCCTCGATCGTGAAGCCGCGCGCGCTGGGCCGCGCGATGCCGTTGAGACGCATGCGGCGGCGGGTGCGGGGGTCGAGGGCGAGTGTGCCGATGGGGGCGCCCTCGGGCGTGCCCTCGGGGAGGGCCGCGGCCACGGAGACGGTGTGCGGGCCGGTGGCCCGGACGAATCCCGGTGCGCCGGTGAGCAGGGTCGACCAGACGCGGCCTTCGTGGTCGGCCGCGCCGATCATCAGCATCGGCTGCGCCTCCAGGAAGGCGGCGGCGACGGGGCGGATGCCGGGGGTGATGGAGCGGCCGACGTGATCGGCGAGCTGCCGGACGCCGAACCGCTGCTGTACGGCCAGGGAGCCGGAGTGGTACGCGGTGTTCACGGGGACCTCCGGAAGTGCGGGTTCGGTGGGTGCGGGGTGGCCTCGGGGCGGGGGCGCGCGACCTGGGTTCGGCTAGAAGAAGCCACAGGTGGGGGCCGTCGCCGAGGGGGCGTGGGCGTCTTCCAGGCCGGTCGGGACGGAGATTTCGAGGCGGGTTCCGTCGGGGTCGTGGAAGAAGATGCCGCCCGAGGTGGCGCCTTCCCGGTGGGCGACGACGCCGTCGTGGGCGAAGGAGGCGCCGCGGGCGGTGAGCGCGGCCTCGGCGGCGCGGACGTGTGCGAGGGACCGCGCCTCGAAGGCGAGGTGGTGGAGGCCGGGCCGGCCGGAGTCGTAGGCGCCCTCGGCCTGTTGCCAGAGGGTGAGGACCAGGCGGCCGTCCTGGCCGAGGAAGGCGTAGCGGCTGTCCTTCTCCTCGCCCTCGCCGAGGACGTCGAAGCCGAGGACGTCGCCGTAGAAGGCGAGTGAGCGTGCCAGGTCGGTGACGTTGAGGCCGACGTGGTGGGTGGCGAGTGTGCCGATCGCGGACATGGGCGTTCCCTCTCTGGCGTGGCAGCCCCCTCGGGCTAACCTCTCATTTAGACTTTAGAGGTTAGAGGCAGAGCGAGTCAACCGCTCACGTACTCTTGAGGGGTTAGTTCACCGAGAAGGGTGCCCGCCATGACCGCCATCGACCCCCGGCCGCTCACCGGCGAGCCCGTCTCCCTTGACCTGCTCAACACCCGCTGGAACGAGGAAGGCGTCCGCCAGGACCTGCTGACGGACGTCGGGGGTCTCGCCGTCTGGCTCGGCGCCAACGGCCTGGCGGAACGGTTCACCGCCGACGCCACCACCCTGCGCCACACCCTCGCCGCCCGGGACGCGCTCGCCGCGCTCGTCGACCGCCCCGGCGACCCCGACGCCACCACCCGGGTCGACACGGTCCTCGGCCGCGGCCGCATCCGGGCCACCCTCACCACCGACGGCCCCGGCGAGGAGGCCGAGTTCGCCGACCCCGCCTGGGGGCCCGGCTGGACCGCCGCCCGCGACTACCTCGACCTGCTGCGCACCGCCCCCGACCGGATCCGCGCCTGCGCCCACGAGGCGTGCATCCTGCACTTCTTCGACACCTCGCGGAACGGCACCCGCCGCTGGTGCTCGATGGCGATCTGCGGCAACCGCGCCAAGGCGTCCCGCCACTACGCCCGGACGAAGGAGAACTGACCCGCCGGGACCTCGAACTCGCCCCGGTTGGGGCGGGTTCGTCCCGTGTGGCGCATCGGCACCCCTGGCGGGTTTGCGCCGCGGCGGCAACCCGGCACCGGGGAACTCTCCACAAACCCCTGTCTCTTGCGAAAGGCTGAGCGGTCATCCGGCACCGAAATCCGGACCCTCTCCTTTCACAAACAGGGATGTAGATGACCACCCCCGAAACTCTGAGCTCCATACCCGGACGCTCGACGCACGGGCGCAGACGTGCGGCGCGCATTGCCGCCGCCACCGGTCTCGTCGCCGCGCTCGTCGCGACCGGGGCCGCGCCCGTGCTCGCCGCCGCCGCCCCGGAGAGCACTCCCCCGGTCAAGGCGTCGAACCCCGCCGACAAGCTCGGCGCCATCGACGCGCAGCGCCTCACCGAGGCCCAGGCCGGCGGCGAGAAGAACGTCACCGTCCTCGTCGCCACCGCCCCCGGCGCCACCGAGCAGGTCACCGGCCAGCTCGACGCGGTCCCCGGCGCCTCCGTCGGCAAGCAGCAGGACGCGCTCGGCTACGTCCGCGCCACCCTGCCGATCGCCAAGGCCGCGGCCGCGATCAAGGCCGCCACGGAGCTCTCCTCCGTCCAGTCGATCGACCTCCAGGCCGAGATCCCCCTGGACGACCCGACCCCGGACGCGGGCGCCGCCACGGGTGCCGCCGGCGGCACCACGGTCACCACGGCCTACCCGGCCCCGGGCCGTGACACCCCGGCGAAGAACCCGTACAACCCGTCGCACGAGACGGGCGCGGTCGACTTCGTCAAGGAGCACCCCAAGGCCGACGGCCGCGGCGTGACCATCGGCATCCTGGACTCCGGCGTGGACCTCGGTCACCCGGCCCTCGCCAAGACCACCACCGGCGAGCGCAAGATCGTCGACTGGGTCACCGCGACCGACCCGCTGACCGAGGGCGACGCCACCTGGCGCGCCCAGATCACCCCGGTCACCGGCCCCGTCTTCACCGCCTCCACGAAGAGCTGGACCGCCCCGGCGGGCTCGTACCAGTTCAGCCGCTTCACCGAGGCGGTCACCGCGGGCGGCGACCCCAAGGGCGACATCAACCGGGACGGCGACACCACCGACGTCTTCGGCATGCTGTACGACCCGGCCGCCGGAACCGTCCGTGTGGACACCGACCAGAACAACGACTTCACGGACAACGCGCCGATGAAGCCGTACAAGGACGGGTTCCAGATCGGCTACTTCGGTACCGACAACCCGGCGACCGAGGTCGTCGAGAAGACCCCGTTCGTCGTGGAGATCCGCAGGGACGTCCCGATGGACCCGCTCGGCGGGACCTGGGTCGGCCAGAAGCGGGACTTCGTCAACATCGGTCTCGTCGAGTCCTCGCACGGCACCCACGTCGCCGGCATCACCGCCGCCAACGGCCTCTTCGGCGGGAAGATGAGCGGCGCCGCCCCCGGCGCGAAGATCGTCTCCGCGCGTGCGTGCACCTGGTCCGGCGGCTGCACCAACACCGCCCTCACCGAGGGTATGACGGACCTCGTCGTCAACCGCGGCGTCGACATCGTCAACATGTCGATCGGCGGCCTGCCGCAGCAGAACGACGGCGACAACGTCCGCTCGCGCCTCTACACCCGCCTGATCGACCAGTACGGCGTCCAGCTGGTCATCTCGGCCGGCAACGAGGGTCCCGGCATCAACACGATCGGCGACCCCGGCCTGGCCGACAAGGTCATCTCGGTCGGCGCCGCGGTCTCCAAGGAGACCTGGGCCGCCAACTACGGCTCCGCCGTCGAGAAGAAGTACGCCATGTTCCCCTTCTCCTCGCGCGGCCCGCGCGAGGACGGCGGCTTCACCCCGACCCTCACCGCTCCCGGCTCCGCCGTGAACACCATCCCGACCTGGCTGCCGGGTGCCGGCGTCGCCGAGTCGGGCTACCAGCTGCCCGCCGGCTACGGCATGCTCAACGGCACCTCGATGTCCTCGCCGCAGGCGGCGGGCGCGAGCGCGCTGCTGATCTCGGCCGCGAAGCAGAAGGGCATCGCGCTCTCCCCGCTCACCCTGCGGACCGCGCTGACCTCGACCGCGAAGCGCATCCCCGGTGTCGCGGCGCACGAGCAGGGCGCGGGCCTCATGGACATCGAGGAAGCCTGGGAGTCGATCAAGGACGGCGCGACCGCGCACGACTACAAGGTCGAGGCCCCGGTCGACACCGTGATCTTCCCGGCCCCGCACACCGGCACCGGCGTGTACGACCGCGAGGGCGGTCTCAAGGTCGGCGAGAAGCGGACCTACGACGTCACCATCACGCGCACGAGCGGCCCGAACCGGCCGATCGAGCACGAGCTGGACCTCAAGTACAACGACGGCACCTTCCGCATCCTCGGCGACGACGAGATCGATCTGCCGCTGAACAAGCCGGTCACCGTCAAGCTGCAGGCCCGCGCGGCCACCGCCGGCGCGCACAGCGTCATCCTGGAGGCCGACGACGAGCGCACCGAGGGCGTCGACAAGCAGATCCTCGCCACCTCGATCGTCGCGAACGACCTGGTCACCCCGGGCTACGGCTTCTCCGCCACCGGCTCGGTGCAGCGCAACAGCAGCAAGTCCTACTTCGTCACCGTGCCCGAGGGCGCCAAGACGCTGGAGGTCTCCCTTGCCGGTCTGAAGGAGAAGAGCCAGACCCGGTTCATCTCCATCCACCCGGTCGGCGTGGGCATCGAGGACAGCGCCACCACGCAGTGCTACCCGCACTACAACCCGGCCAACACCTGCCGCCCGGACCTGCGGTCCTACGCGGACCCGACGCCCGGCGTCTGGGAGGTCGAGGTCGAGGCCCGTCGCACGTCGCCGGACCTGGACAACCCGTACACCCTGGGCGTCACCGCCCTCGGCGCCGACTTCGACCCGGCCGTGCAGACGGTCCCGGAGGCGAAGATCGGCACCCCGGCCGCGGTCCAGTGGACGGTCACGAACCGCTTCGCGGGCCTCGCGGGCACGCTCAAGGGCGGCTCGCTCGGCTCGCAGAAGAGCGAGACGCCGACCATCCAGCACCACGAGCAGCACACCCGGACCGTCACCATCGGCGAGGGCGTCGAGCGGCTCGACATCGGCATCGGCAACACGTCCGACAAGGCCGCCGACCTCGACCTCACGGTCCTGCTGGACGGCGAGCAGGTCGGCCAGTCCGCCGACGGCGACTCGGAGGAGTCCGTCTCCCTCGTGAACCCGGCGGCCGGCACGTACACCGTCGTCATCGACGGCTACTCGGTCCAGGCCGCGGGCGGCACCACGTACGACTACAAGGACGTGTACTACTCGTCCGCGCTCGGCACCGTGAAGGTCGACGGCTCGAAGCCGGTCACCCTCGCCAACGGCGCCTCCGCCCCGGTCTCGGCCGAGGTCGTCGTCGCCGGTGCGGCTCCCGAGGGACGCCAGTTCTTCGGCGAGGTCCAGCTCCTCAACGCCCGCGGCACCGTCGCGGGCACCGGCAGCGTCCTGATCGGCGCGGTCACCCCGTAGCACCGTACGAGTGAGGGGGCGGGCACCGAATCCGGTGCCCGCCCCTTCGCATGCGCCTCTCGGGAGCGGATGCCGCCGAGGTCGATCCCCCACCAGGCGGCAGCGGTCCGGAACGTTCGGTCCCGACCCTTGGACAATGGATTGGACAAGGCGCCCGGGGACATACGCATCATGGACCGGCAGCACCCTGCACATACGTACGGAGGAGTCCCCGTGAAGGTCGGAATCGTCGGAGCCACCGGTCAGGTCGGCACAGTCATGCGGAAGATCCTCGCCGAGCGGAACTTCCCGGTGGACGAGCTGCGGCTGTTCGCGTCCGCGCGTTCCGCCGGCACCGTCGTGGACGGGGTGACGGTCGAGGACGCCTCCACCGCCGACTACACCGGCCTGGACATCGTGCTCTTCTCGGCCGGCGGCGCCACCTCCAAGGCCCTCGCCGAGAAGGTCGCCTCCCAGGGTGCCGTCGTGATCGACAACTCCTCCGCCTGGCGCCGTGACCCCGAGGTCCCGCTGGTGGTCTCCGAGGTCAACCCGCACGCGATCAAGGACCGCCCCAAGGGCATCATCGCGAACCCGAACTGCACCACGATGGCCGCCATGCCGGTCCTCAAGCCGCTCCACCAGGAGGCCGGCCTGACCGCGCTGATCGCCACCACCTACCAGGCCGTGTCCGGCTCGGGCGTGGCCGGCGTCGCCGAGCTGCGCACGCAGGCGTGTGCCGTGGCCGAGACCGCCGACCAGCTGGCCTTCGACGGCGAGGCCGTCGAGTTCCCCGAGCCCGCGGTCTACAAGCGTCCGATCGCCTTCAACGTGGTCCCGCTGGCCGGTTCGATCGTCGACGACGGCAGCTTCGAGACCGACGAGGAGCAGAAGCTCCGCCACGAGTCCCGCAAGATCCTGGAGATCCCCGGGCTGAAGGTCTCCGGCACCTGCGTGCGCGTCCCGGTCTTCTCCGGCCACTCGCTCCAGGTCAACGTCCGCTTCGAGCGTCCGATCAGCGTGGAGCGCGCCTACGAGCTGCTCACCGGCGCCGAGGGCGTCGAGCTCTCCGAGATCCCGACCCCGCTCCAGGCGGCCGGCAAGGACGCCTCGTACGTGGGCCGCATCCGTGTGGACGAGACCGTCGAGAACGGCCTCGCGCTGTTCCTCTCCAACGACAACCTGCGCAAGGGCGCGGCGCTGAACGCCGTGCAGATCGCGGAGCTCGTCGCGGCCGAGCTCAAGGGCTGATCGCCGCAACCTCCGGAGGGGCGGCTTCCCGTTGCGGGGAGCCGCCCCTCCGGCGTGCCCGGCCGTGCCAGAGTGCCTCCATGACCCAGATACCGAAGGGTGCGAGCATCGCGGTGCCCCCGCAGGCCCTGCATGTCGCGGTCAGCTGGCGGACCGGGTACGGGGTGCCCGACGTGGACGTGTCGGCGCTGCTCCTGGGGGCCGGGGAGCGGGTCAGGGGCGACGCCGACCTGGTCTTCTACAACCACGCCGAGCATCCTTCGGGGGCGGTGCGGCACCTGGGGAAGTCGGCCCCGGGCGAGCCGGGCAGCCCGGCCGCGGACTGGCTGTGGCTGGACCTCGCGCGCGTGGAGCCGGACGTGGGGCGTCTGGTGATCGCCGCCTCCGCCGACGGGGGCGCCTTCGGTCAGGTGCCCGCGCTCGACGTGCGGGTCACGGACGCGGCCGGGAACCCCGTGGCGTACTGCGCGATCGGCGACGCGTCGACGGAGACGGCCTTCGTCTTCGGCGAGTTCTACCGGCGCGACGGCGGCTGGCGGTTCCGTGCCGTCGGCCAGGGGTACGCCTCGGGGCTGGCCGGGCTCGCGACGGACTTCGGCATCGTGGTGGAGTCGCCGCCGCCCCCGATCCCGGGCCCCGGTTACGTCCCGCCGCCCGCGCCGCCGGTGCCCGCGGCCCCGCCGGTCCCGGTGTCCGACCCGTACGGGGGCGCGTTCCGGCCCGCCGTGTACCAGGGGCGCGGCAAGGAGACCGTGCACTGCGACCCGGCGCTGCCGCCGGGGCACTGGGTGCTCCTGGAGATCGAGTCGTTCCACTCGCTGTCCACCACGATCGAGGCGTGCGACGCGTACGGGCGGGCCGAGGAGTTCCTGCTCATGGCGTACGAGGACGACGTCCGCGCCCGGACGGTCGCGCTGGTGCCGCGCGCTCGCCCGCTCACGCTGCGGGTGGAGGCCGACGCCCCCTGGACGCTGCGGGTGCTGCCGCTGTCCCACGCCCGCCGGTTCGACAGCCACATCGAGGGACTCGCCCACGATCTGGTGATCTACGACGGGCCGTCCGGGGTGCTCGACTTCCATCACCACGGGCAGTCCAACTTCACCGTCCACCAGCACACCCCGCCGCAGGACCCGCTCTACGACGACGAGGAGCAGGACCTGCTGGTCAACGAGATAGGCGAGGTCCGGGTCGGCGCCCCGGTGCCGGGTCCCGGACTGCTGAGGATCAGCGGCGACGGGCCTTGGAAATGCGCGGTGCGCCGCTGAGGCACCCCGTGGAAGGATGGACCAAACGTCACGAAACCGAGGAGTTGACCGGGTGCCTGGCACAAACCTGACCCGTGAAGAGGCTCAGCAGAGGGCGGCCCTGCTGTCCGTGGACGCGTACGAGGTCGAACTCGACCTCTCCGGTGCGCAGGAGGGCGGCACCTACCGGTCCGTCACCACCGTCCGCTTCGATTCCGCCGAGGCCGGTGCCTCGACCTTCATCGACCTCGTCGCCCCCGCCGTCCACGAGGCCGTGCTGAACGGCCACTCGCTGGACGTCGCCGCCGTCTTCCGCGACTCGCGGATCGCGCTGGACCACCTGGTCGCGGGCCGCAACGAGCTGACGGTCGTCGCCGACTGCGCGTACACCAACACCGGTGAGGGCCTGCACCGCTTCGTCGACCCGGTCGACGACCAGGCTTACCTGTACACCCAGTTCGAGGTGCCGGACGCGCGGCGGGTCTTCGCCTCGTTCGAGCAGCCCGACCTGAAGGCGACCTTCCGCTTCACTGTGACGGCTCCGGCCGGGTGGAAGGTCATCTCCAACTCGCCGACGCCGGAGCCGACGGGCCCCGACGCGAACGTCTGGCACTTCGAGCCGACCCCGCGCATGTCGACGTACATCACCGCGCTGATCGTGGGCCCGTACCACTCGGTGCACTCGTCGTACGAGAAGGACGGCCAGACCGTCCCGCTGGGCATCTACTGCCGTCCCTCGCTGGCCGAGTTCCTGGACGCGGAGCACATCTTCGACGTCACGCGGCAGGGCTTCGACTGGTTCCAGGAGAAGTTCGCGTACGACTACCCGTTCGCCAAGTACGACCAGCTCTTCGTGCCGGAGTTCAACGCGGGCGCGATGGAGAACGCGGGCGCGGTCACCATCCGCGACCAGTACGTCTTCCGCTCGAAGGTCACGGACGCGGCGTACGAGCGGCGCGCCGAGACGATCCTGCACGAGCTGGCCCACATGTGGTTCGGCGACCTCGTGACCATGGAGTGGTGGAACGACCTGTGGCTGAACGAGTCGTTCGCCACCTACACCTCGGTCGCCTGCCAGGCGTCGGTGGAGGGCACCCGCTGGCCGCACGCCTGGACGACCTTCGCCAACGCGGAGAAGACCTGGGCCTACCGCCAGGACCAGCTGCCGTCGACGCACCCGATCATGGCCGAGATCAACGACCTGGAGGACGTGCTCGTCAACTTCGACGGGATCACGTACGCCAAGGGTGCGAGCGTCCTGAAGCAGCTCGTCGCCTACGTCGGCCAGGACGAGTTCTTCAAGGGCGTGCAGGCGTACTTCCAGGCGCACGCCTTCGGCAACACGCGCCTGTCCGACCTGCTCGGCGCGCTGGAGGAGACCTCCGGCCGTGACCTGAAGACCTGGTCGAAGGCGTGGCTGGAGACGGCCGGCATCAACATCCTCCGCCCGGAGATCGAGACCGACGAGAACGGTTTCATCACCGCCTTCGCCGTCCGCCAGGAGGCCCCCGCGCTGCCCGCCGGCGCCAAGGGCGAGGCGGTCCTGCGCCCGCACCGCATCGCGATCGGCTTCTACGACCTGGACGCGACCGGCAAGCTGGTCCGCACCGACCGCCTGGAGCTGGACATCGACGCGGCCGGGCTGACCGCCGTGCCGCAGCTGGTCGGCAAGGCCCGCCCGGCGGTCGTCCTCCTCAACGACGACGACCTGTCGTACGCGAAGGTCCGCCTCGACGCGGTGTCCCTCACCAACGTGACCGCGCACCTCGGCGACTTCGCCGAGTCCCTGCCGCGCGCCCTGTGCTGGGCCTCGGCCTGGGACATGACCCGCGACGGCGAGCTGGCCACCCGCGACTACGTCGACCTGGTGCTCTCGGGCATCACCAAGGAAACCGACATCGGCGTGGTCCAGTCGCTCCAGGGCCAGGTCAAGGCGGCACTCGACCTGTACGCGGCGCCGGAGTGGCGGGCCACCGGCCTGGCACGCTGGGGCACCTTCGCGCAGGAGCAGCTGCGCGCGTCCGAGGGCGGCGGCGACCACCAGCTGGCGTGGGCGCGGGCCTTCGCGGCGACCGCCCGCGAGGACGCGGAGCTCGACGTGCTCGCCGGGCTGCTCGACGGCTCCGAGGTGATCGAGGGCCTGGCCGTCGACACCGAGCTGCGCTGGGCGTTCGTGCAGCGACTCGCGGCCACCGGCCGCCTCGACGAGGCGGAGATCGCCGCCGAGCTGGAGCGCGACCGTACGGCGGCGGGCGAGCGCCACGCGGCGACCGCGCGCGCGGCCCGTCCGACGGAGGCCGCGAAGGCGGAGGCGTGGGCCTCGGTCGTCGAGGACGACAAGCTGGCGAACGCCGTGCAGGAGGCCGTCATCGGCGGCTTCGTCCAGTCCGACCAGCGCGAGCTGCTCGTCCCGTACACGGCGAAGTACTTCGCGTCGATCAAGGGCGTCGCGGAGACCCGCAGCCACGAGATGATCCAGCAGATCGTGGTCGGTCTCTACCCGACCTTCCAGGTCTCCCAGGAGACCCTGGACGCGACGGACGCGTGGATCGCGGAGCACGACCCGGTCCCCGCGCTGCGGCGCATGGTGACCGAGTGCCGCGCGGGCGTCGAGCGCGCCCTGAAGGCGCAGGCGGCGGACGCGGCCGCCAAGTAAGGCGGACAGCGGCCGAGGGGGCCCCGGACTCGTCGTCCGGCGCCCCCTCCCCGTGTCCGGCGCGGGCCGGCCGCGTACCCCGGGCGCGGGTCAGCCGCCGAGGGCCGTGTACCGGGCGCGCAGGTCGGCCGCGCCCTGTTCCGTGAGCGTGCCGTGCAGCCGCATCCGGGCGACGCCGCCGTCGGGGAAGGCGTCGAGGCGGACGTGGGTGACGACGGCCCGGGCGGGGAGTGTGAAGCGGTGCAGGGTGTCGGGCTGGAGGCGGGTCCTGGGGATGATCTCGAACCACTCGCCCGTCTCGCCGTTGCGGCCGTGCAGGGCGATCCAGCCGGCCGAGTTGCCCTTGAGGTAGGCGGTGTCGATCTCGACGGCGCGGACGGCGCCCTGGGCGGCGAGCCGGAAGCGGACCCAGTCGTTGGTGTCGCGGACCCGGCGGCGGCGGTTCTCCCAGCCGTCGTCCATCTTGCGGGAGGTGCCGGGCAGGATGATCTGGGTCGGCGAGGAGTAGAACCTGTCCGACGCGTCCTCGTAGGAGCCTCCGTTCAGTACGGAGATCAGGTCGAAGGTGCCGAGCAGCTCCAGCCACTCGGGGTCGGGCACGACCTCGCCGTGGACGCGGAGGCGGGCGACGCCGCCGTCGGGGTGCTGGCGGAGGCGGACGTGGGTGAAGCGGCGCTCGGCGTCGATCGCGAAGCCGTTGGCGGCGTGGCCCCGGACGGGGGTGGGCGGGACGAGCTCCTCCCAGGCGGCGTCGAGCAGCTCGGCGGGGCTGGGCGAACCCTCCACCGCGGTGGCCTGGATGCTCACCCGCTGCGGGTAGTTGCCGCGGAAGTGGGCGGTGTCGACGACGATCCCGCGGATGACGCCGGGAGCGCCGAGGCGGACGATCGCCCAGTCGTGGTCGCCGGGGGCGGGGAAGACGTGCCCGGCGTCGGCGCCGCGGCGGCGGCGGGTCTCCCAGCCGTCCATGATCTTGCCCTTGTGGCCGAAGTGCTCCGGGTCGAAGACGGCCCGCTCGCGGACGAGCAGGTTCTCCCGCTCGGCGAAGAACTCGTCGTTGGCGGCCACCACCCCGGCGCCGAGGCGGCGGTCGGCGAGGTCGACGAGCTCGGTGAAGGGGAAGTCACCGGAGCGGTAGTCGGCGTACGGGTCGCCGCCGGAGTAGGGGGCGGCGTCGTTGGCGTGCGGGTCGGTGTGCTCGTCGAGGCTCATGGTCCGACCTTCCCGCCGCCCGGGCTTCCCGGTCCATCGAATGTTTTCGACGAAGCTCTTCAGTTCTTCTGAACGGTCTCGTGCGTCTTCCGAACGGTCTCGCGTGTCTTCTGAGCGGTCTCGCGCGCCGCGGCCTCCTGCCGGAGCGCGGCCAGGACCCGGGCCACCGCCGGGCCGTCCTCCGCCCCGCGCCGCACGGCCGCGACGACATGGCGGCGCGGCTGGTCGGCGGCGAGGACGCGCATGACGACCCCGGCGCCGGCGCGGCGTTCGGCCGAGGCCATCCGGGGCACGAGGGCGATGCCGAGACCGGCCTCGACCATGGCCAGGATGGCGGTCCAGCCGGAGGCGCTGTGCGCCTGCTCGGGCACGAAGCCGGCGGCTTCGCAGGCGGCGGTGGTGATCTCGGACCAGGGCCCGGAGCCGCCGAAGATCCAGGGTTCGGCGGCGAGGTCGGCGAGCCGCAGCCCGGGGGCGTCGGCGAGCGGGTGCCCGGCGGGCAGGGCCACGTCGAGCGGGTCGGCGAGGAGCGGCACCCGGCTGAACTTGGGGTCGCGCACGGAGGGCGCGTGGGCGGCGAGCGAGAGCGCCAGGTCGACCTGGCCGGCCGCGAGCAGCTCGTACGCCTCCGCCGCCTCGGCCTCCCGGACACGGATGTCGAGCCCGGGGTGCGCGGTGCGCAGCCGGCGTACGGCGGGGACGACGAGGGCGGGCACCGACGTCGAGAAGGCCGCCAGCCGCACCTGGCCCGCCTCGCCCCGCAGATAGCCGTCGAGTTCGGCGTCGGCGCGTTCCAGCTGGGCGAAGACGACCTCCGCGTGCCGCAGCACGAGATGGGCGGCGTCGGTGAGCCGGACCCGGCGGCCCTGGGCCTCCAGGAGCCGCACGCCGAGCTGCTTGGCGAGGTTGGTGAGCTGCTGCGAGACGGCCGAGGGGGTCATGAGCAGGGCCTCGGCGGTCGCGGTGACGGTGCCGCGGTCGCGGAGGGTGCGGAGGATCTGGAGCTTCTTGATGTCCCACTCGGTCATGGGGCGCAACCTACCTGGGGGTCTCCCCCTGCTTGAGCGAAGCCTGGAGCTTGGGGGCGGAACTCAGCGCCACCCCGCCGAGGATGAGCGCCATGCACGCGACCCCGAGGGCGCCGAGGCGTTCACCGAGGAGCGCGTACGACAGGAGCGCGACGCAGACGGGCTGGAGGTAGTAGACGACGCCGGCGCGCGCGGCGCCGATGAGGGCGATCGCCTTGTTCCAGGCGAGGAAGGCGACGGCGGAGGAGAGGACCCCGACGTACAGCAGGGGGCCGGCGGTGGGGACGCCGACGGTGAACCCGCCCTGGACGGCGAGGGACACGGCGTACGCGGGCGCGAGCATCAGCGCGCCGAGCAGGAAGGTGGTGAAGAGGAAGGCGAGTCCGTCGATCTCGGCGGGCTTGCGCTTGAGCAGCGCGCTGTAGGAGGCGAAGGAGAGGGCCGCGGCGAACATCCACAGGTCGCCGGCCGTGAGGTCCAGGGCGGGCGAGCCCTTGCCGACGAGCAGCAGCACGCCCAGGGCGGCGACCAGCATCCCGAGGACGCGGCGGATGCCGAGGCGTTCGCCGCCGAGCCGGGCGTGGACCGCCATGATCACCGGGGAGGCGGCCATGATCATGCCCATGTTGGCGGCGGAGGTGGTCAGCCCGGCCTGGTGCACGAGGGTGTTGTAGAGGGCGACGCCGAGGAGCGAGGCGGTCGCGACGAAGCCGAGGTGGCGGCGGATCGTCCGCCACTGCCGCACGAACGGGCGGACGGCGAAGGGCGCGACGGCGGCCAGCGCGATGATCCAGCGCCAGAAGACGGCCTGGACGGGCGGCACGGTGTCGGCCATGTCCCGGGTGGCGACGAAGCTGCCGGACCAGACGACGGTGGCGAGCAGGGCGAGGAGCACGCCGAGGCCGGCGCCCCGTGCGAGCTTCCTCGCGGGCGCCGGCCTCTCGGTGGCGGCGGTGGTGCGGGCGGTGCGGGCAGTGGGGAAGGTGCGGGTGGTGGAGACGGTGCTGGCGGTGGAGACGGTCGTCGGGTGACGTGCGGCGGTCGGCTTCATGCGGCCTACCGTCGCACCGCCGAACTCTCCAGGTCCATCGAAACTTCCTGACCGTTCTTTTCAGTTGAGCTGAACGATTCGATCTCCGGGGCCTTCGGCGTACGGGGGTTCAGCTGACCCGCCAGGGTGGCGCCGAAGGCGATCACCATGCCGACGACCTGCACCGGACCGAGCGCCTGGCCGAGCGCCGCCCAGCCGATGATCGCCGCGGTGATCGGGGAGAGCGGGCCGAGGAGGGTGGCCGAGGAGGCGCTCAGCCGCTCGATGCCGCGGAACCAGAGGAAGTAGGAGATCGCGGTGTTGCCGAAGGCGAGGTAGGCGTAGCCGGCCAGGTTGGTGCCGGTCAGGGCCGGCGGGGCGCCCTCGACCAGGAAGGCGATGGGCAGGATGACCAGGCCGCCCGCGGTGAGCTGCCAGCCGGTGAGCGCGAGGGCGCCGACGCCCTCGGGGCGGCCCCAGCGCTTGGTGAAGACGACGCCGGCCGACATCGACAGGGACGAGAGCAGTCCGGCGATCACGCCGACCGCGTCGAGCGCGGCCCCGGCCTTGAGGACCACCAGACTGACGCCGAAGGCGGCTGCGACGGTGGTGATCAGGGATTTCGCGGTGGGCTTGTCGCCCAGGAAGAGGGCCGCGAGGCCGACGACGAAGAGCGGGCCCACGGAACCGACGACGGCGGCGACTCCGCCGGGGAGCCGGTAGGCGGCGAGGAAGAGCAGCGGGAAGAAGGCGCCGATGTTCAGGGCTCCGAGGACCGCCGCCTTCCCCCACCAGGCGCCCCGGGGGAGCTTCCGGGTGAGGGCGAGGAGCAGGAGGCCGGCGGGCAGGGCGCGCATCAGGCCGGTGAAGAGCGGCCGGTCGGGCGGCAGAAACTCCGTGGTGACGAAGTAGGTGGAGCCCCAGGAGATCGGGGCGAGGGCGGTGAGAGCGACGACGGCGGCCTTGCGCGACATGACGGTTCCCCCTTGAAGCGACTTCCGGACGGGCCAGACTGGCTTGGCGGTAATTAACTTACCACTAAGCTACTTACTCGCAAGTGGCTTTCTTGCCATCGACCGGAGAGGAAGAGGAAACTGAGGCCATGAAGACGCAGCCCCCCGCCCGCGACGCCGTCGACGCCATCGCCGACCAGTGGGCGGTCGTCCGCCCCGACCTGGACACCGTGCCGATGGCCGTCTTCGGCCGTATCTATCGCCTGGCCAACGCCATGCGCGGCAAGGTGGACAAGGCGTACGCGCCGTACGGCATGGCGCTCGGGGAGTTCGACGTGCTCGCCACCCTGCGCAGGTCCGGCGAGCCGTACACGCTCTCGCCGCGCGAGCTGACCGCGACCCTGATGATCACCACCGGCGGGATGACGGGCCGCCTGGACAAGCTGGAGAAGGCCGGGCTGCTCACCCGCAGCCCCGACCCGAACGACCGGCGCGGGCTGCGGGTCACCCTCAGCGAGCGCGGCAGGGAACTGGTGGACCAGGCCGTCGGGGCCGGCCTCGGCGAGCAGCGCGCCGCCCTGGAGGCCGCGCTCACCGAGGAGGAGGCGGACCAGCTGGCCGGGCTGCTGCGCAAGCTGCTCGCCACGACCGCGTGAGGGTCTCGAACGCACGCGAGGGCGCCGCACGGTACGTGTACCGTGCGGCGCCCTCGGCGGAGACCCGTGAGGCGGTTACGCCTTCTTGGACTTGTCGAGCACCATCACCAGGCCGATGATGACCAGGAACAGCACCAGCGGTGCGGCGACGTAGAGGCCGAGCGTCTCGACGACACTCAGCTTGGGGGCCGGGTCGTCACCGTCGTCGCGGGTGAGCGCGAGCGCGGGGGACGACATGAGCAGCATCATCAGCGTCGTACCGGCCGCGACGGAGCCGGCGCGCAGAGCGTTCTTCTTGTCCACGGTGCAAACGTAGCGAACACCTAAACGGACCGCGCGCCCGGGGGTGCCGTACGGGCACTCCCCCGCCCGACGGCCCCGTCCCCGGCGTCCGTACGGATGTGCAGCTCGTGCAGCAGGGTGTGCGCCCGGGGCGAGGCGGCGAGCTGTTCGAGGGTCAGCGGCTGGCCGTCCGGGCCCGCGAGCGGCAGCCGCCAGTTGGGGTACTGGTCCCAGGTGCCCGGCAGGTTCTGCGGCCGGCGGTCCCCCACCGTGTCCGGCAGCCACACCCCCACCATCCGGGCCGGGGTGTCCAGCAGGAACCGGTGGACGGCCCGGACCTCGGCCCGCTCGTCCCCCGGCCCCTCCGGGAGCAGCCCGAGCCGCTGGAACAGGTCCAGCCACTCGGCGGTCTCCACCGCGTCCGCCGCCCGGTCGCGCTCCAGGTCGCCGTCGAGCAGCCCCAGGCGGTGGCGGAGGGCGACATGGTCGCCCGAGAGCCGGGCGGCGGTGGAGGGCAGGTCGTGGGTGGTGGCGGTGGCGACGCACTCCGCGCGCCACCCCGCCGCGGGCAGCGGCCGGCCGCTGCCCGCCCAGTCCCGCTCGAACCAGAGCACGGAGGTGCCGAACACCCCGCTGCGGGCCAGCCGCTCCCGCACCCCCGGCTCGACCGTGCCGAGGTCCTCGCCGATGACGAGGGCGCCGGCGCGGTGCGCCTCCAGGACGAGGACGGCCAGCATCGCCTCGGCGTCGTACCGGACGTACGTCCCCTCGGTGGGTTCGAGGCCCTCCGGTACCCACCAGAGCCGGAACAGGCCCATGACGTGGTCGATGCGCAGCGCGCCCGCGTGGCGCAGGAGTTCGCGCAGGAGCCCGCGGTACGGGGCGTACCCCGAGGCGGCGAGGGCGTCGGGCCGCCAGGGCGGCAGCCCCCAGTCCTGGCCGCGCGAGTTGAAGGCGTCCGGCGGGGCGCCGACCGACATGCCGGCCGCGAAGGCGTCCTGCTGGGCCCAGGCGTCCGAGCCCTCCGGGTGGACGCCGACGGCCAGGTCGTGGACGATCCCGATCTCCATCCCGGCCGCGCGGGCGGCCGCGGCCGCGTCGGCCAGCTGCCGGTCCGTCAGCCAGGCGAGCCGGCAGTGGAAGTCGACCCGGGCGGCGAGCTCGGGGTCGGCGCGCACGGCCGACTCCGCCGCGCACGGACGGCGCAGCTCCTCGGGCCAGTCGCGCCAGTGGTGGCCGTGCCGCTCGGCGAGGGCCTGGTAGGTGGCATGGTCCTCCAGGGCGCCGCCCCGGTCGGCGAGGAAGTCGTGGAAGTCGGCGCGCCGGCCCGGCCCGAGGTCCACGCTCCCGACGACGAGCTCCAGGGCCCGCCGCTTGACGTCCCACACGGCGTCCCGGTCGATCAGCGCGCCCTTGCCGAGGACCCGTTCGCGCAGTTCGGCCGCCTCGGCGAGGATCCGGTCGAGCTCCTCGCGGCGCTCGGGGCCCACCAGGGCGTACTCGGGGATCTCCTCGATCCGCAGGTGGACGGGGTCGGGGAAGCGGCGCGAGGACGGGCGGTACGGGGAGGGGTCGGTGGGCGCCCCGGGCACGCCCGCGTGGAGCGGGTTGACCTGGACGAAGCCGGCGCCGTGCGTGCGGCCCGCCCAGGTGGCGAGCTCGCGCAGGTCCCCGAGGTCGCCCATGCCCCAGGAGCGGCCGGAGAGCAGGGAGTACAGCTGGACGAGCAGTCCGTACGCGCGCCGCTCGGGGGCGGGCACGCGCGCGGGGCTCACGATCAGGGTGCTGGTGGCGCTGCGGCCGTCGGGGGCCTGGGCCGTGACGGTGTGGACGCCCAGGGGCAGCCGCTCCCAGTCCCGGCCGGTGAGGACGGCCCCCTCCTCGGTGGTGACCCGCAGACGGGTGCGGGCCGGCAGGTCCGCCGGGGGCCGGAGGGGCTCGTCGCCCCGCCGGTGGACCAGGGTGGCGGGCAACAGGCGCTCCCGGTCGACCCGTTCCGCCACGCCGAGGGCGGCGGCGATCGCCTCCGGCGTGGTCGCGTCGACGCCCAGCGCGCCGAGGACGGCGATCACGGTGGCGTCGGGCACGGGCACGGTGACGCCCTCGGAGGGGCTGTACGCGGTGGCGACGCCGTGACGGGCGGCGAGACGGGCCAGGGTCACTTCACACTCCGGGGGACTCCGTGCCACCCGCACTGCCGGGGGCGGTGGGCTCGCTGGTGAGGGGTGCCGCCTCGGTCAGGGGCGGTTCACTGGTGAGGGGGGCCGCGTCGGGCAGCGGCGGTTCGCTGGTCAGCGGCTCGCCGGTACGCGGCGCCTGCTGGGGAATCCGTATCCGTCCGAGGTGGCGGGCGGTCGTGGTCACGGGGGTCTCCCGGTTTCGTCTCGACAGGTGGGACCAAGGGGTGCGAGTGAGCCCTACCCACCGCACCTCGTTTTACCGGCGGAAAGTGGCGAAGTGACGTCACCTCGCCGACGGCTCGCCGGGCAAAGCCGACACATCGCCCTCGCGCATTGACACTTCCGTGCGACGGGTGGTGGGCTCGTGACCCACTCGTGACCAACCGGTGGAGCTGCCGGGCCTGTCCGAAGGGAGACCCCGTGCACCTCGGGCGCAGGAAACGCACCGCGACGGCCGTCGCCGCCGCCGTCATCGGCGGCCTCCTGGGCGGCGCCGCCCCGGGCGCGGTGTACGCGTCCCCGGCGGCCCCCGCCTCCCCGGCGGCCCCGGCCCCGACGGCCGCCCCCGGGGCCCCGACGGCGCCGGTGGACCCGTCGGCCGCCGTCCGGTCGTCGGCGGGCGCCGTCGTCGCGCCCCTGCCCGAGGTGTGGCCCCGGCCGCAGTCCCTGGCCACCGCCGGACCCTCCGTGCGCCTCGGGGACGAGGTGACGCTCATCGCGGACCCCGACGCCGATCCGTACGCCGTCGCCGCCCTGCGCGAGCTGCTCGGGTCCGCCGGGGTGCGGACCGTCCACACCGGACTCCCGGGCCGGGGCCCGGTCCTGCGCGTCGCGGGCCCCTCCGGCGAGGCGGCGGAGGCGGTGCTGACCGCCCTGCGGGTGCCCGAGCGGCTGGACCTGCCGCGCGGCGGCTACCGCCTCGCGACCGGCGTCCACCAGGGGCGGGAGACCGTCGTCCTGGACGGGGTCGGCGAGGACGGGCTGTTCCACGCCGTGCAGACGCTGCGCCAGCTCCTCGGCACCGGGCGCGAGGTCCCCGGGGTCGTGATCCGCGACTGGCCGGGCACGGCCGAGCGGGGGATCACCGAGGGCTTCTACGGCCGCCCCTGGACCCGCGAACAGCGGCTCGCCCAGATCGACTTCCTCGGCCGGACCAAGCAGAACCGCTATCTGTACGCGCCCGGGGACGACCCGTACCGGCAGGCGCAGTGGCGCGAGCCCTATCCGGCCGGGCAGCAGCGGGAGTTCCGCGCGCTCGCCGAGCGGGCCCGCGCCCGGCACGTGACGCTCGGCTGGGCCGTGGCGCCCGCCCAGTCCATGTGCCTGGCCTCGGCCGGCGACGTGGCGGCGCTGACCCGGAAGCTCGACTCCCTGTGGGCGCTCGGGGTGCGCTTCTTCCAGTTGCAGCTCCAGGACGCCTCCTACGACGAGTGGCACTGCGACAAGGACGCCGACACCTTCGGACGGGGTCCCGAGGCGGCCGCCGCGGCCCACGCGCGCGTGGCGAACACCGTGGCCCGGCACCTGGCCGAACGGCACCCGGACGCCGAGCCGTTGACGGTGATGCCGACGGAGTACTACCAGGACGGCGCGACCGCCTACCGCACGAAGCTCGCCGAGACCCTCGACGCGGACGTGCGGGTGGCGTGGACCGGCGTGGGCGTCGTCCCGCGCACGATCACCGGCGGCGAACTGGCCGGGGCGCGCGCCGCCCTGCGGCACCCGCTGGTCACCATGGACAACTACCCGGTCAACGACTACGCGCAGGACCGGCTGTTCCTCGGCCCCGCCACCGGCCGGGAGCCGGCCGTGGCCGCCGGTTCCGCCGCCTTCCTGGCGCACGCCATGGAGCAGCCCGCGGCCTCCCGGATCCCGCTCTTCACCGCCGCCGACTACGCCTGGAACCCGCGGGGCTACCGGCCGCGGGAGTCCTGGCGGGCCGCCGTCGACGACCTCGCGGGCCCCGATCCCGCGGCCCGCGAGGCGCTGCGGGCGCTGGCCGGGAACGGCGCCTCCTCGATCCTCGACCCGAAGGGCGAGTCGGCCTATCTCAGGCCGCTGCTCGCCGCGTTCTGGGCCTCGCGCACGGCCCCGGACACGCCCGCCGGCACGGTCGCGCGGGAGAAGGCGGCGCGCGAACTGCGCGCCGCGTTCACCGTGATGCGGCGGGCGCCCGAGCGGCTCGCGGCGCCCTCCGGTTCGACCGCGGGTGCCGCCGCCGGTTCGGCCGCTGATCCCGCCGGGCCCGCTGGTTCCACCGGGTCCGCCGGGTCCGCCGGTTCCGCCCTCGGCGAGGAGACCGGGCCCTGGCTGGAGCAGCTCGCGCGGTACGGCGAGGCCGGCGAGACGGCGGTCGACATGCTGCTTGCCCAGGAGCGCGGCGACGGCGCGGCGGCCTGGCGGGCGCGGCTGGGCCTCGAACCGCTGCGGGAGGCACTGGGGACGAGCCGGGTGACGGTCGGCGCCGGGGTGCTCGATCCCTTCCTCACGCGCGCGGTGGCGGAGTCGGCGGCCTGGACGGGCGCCGACCGGACCCCGGCGGCGCGGGCCGACCGCGCCCCGGGCTCGTACACGGTGCGGCTCGACCGGACGCGGCCCGTGGAGGCCCTGACGGTGATGGCCCGGCCGGACGGCGCCCACGGCACGGACGCGCGCGTGGAGGCGTACGTCCCCGGGGAGGGCTGGCGGCCGCTCGGCCCGCTGTCGGCGTCGGGCTGGACGCAGACCGAGCTGAAGGGGCTGCAGGCCGACGCGCTGCGGGTGGTGTGGAGCGGCGGGGGCCCGGCCCCCGATGTGCGCTCGCTGGTGCCGTGGTTCGCGGACGGGCCCCGGGCCGGGCTCGAACTGGCCCGCGCGGAGACGGACGCCGAGATCGGCGGGCCGGCGCGGTCGGTGGACGTGGAACTGTCGGGCCTGCGCGCGGGCGAGGTCCGCGGGCCGCTGACGGCGAGGCCCCCGCGCGGGATCGTCGTCCGCCTCCCGAAGGAGGCGGCCGTGGAGCGCGGGGCGCGGACGAGCGTCCCCCTGGAGGTGTCGGTGGGGGCGGACGTGCCGGCCGGCTCGTACCGGGTGCCGGTCTCCTTCGCGGGCGAGGAGCGGGTGCTGACGGTCCGGGCCTTCCCCCGGACGGCGGGTCCGGACCTGGCGCGGACGGCGGCGGTCTCCTCCTCGGGCGACGAGACCCCGGACTTCCCCGCCTCCTCGGCGGTGGACGGCGATCCGGCCACCCGCTGGTCCTCCCCCGCGGAGGACGGCGCCTGGTGGCAGCTGGAGCTGGCCGAACCCGCGCGGATAGGGCAGGTGGTGCTGCACTGGCAGGACGCCTACGCCTCCCGCTACCGCGTCCAGGTCTCGGCCGACGGGCGGGTGTGGCGCACGGCGGCGACCGTCGCGGACGGGCGCGGCGGCCGGGAGTCGGTGCGGATGGACGCGGCGGACACGCGCTTCCTTCGGGTGCAGGGCGAGACACGGGCGACCCGGTTCGGGTACTCGCTCTGGTCGGTGGAGACGTACGCGGTGGCCGAGCGGGAGCCGGAGAAGCCGGCGCCGCCGGTGGACGGGGGCACGGCCGGGGAGCGGAGCGCCCCCTGAGGGGTACTCCGCTCCCCGGCCGTCCGTCCGCGTGATGCCCTGATACGCGAAAGGCCCGGCTCAACCCGTCGTCAGCGCCCTCACGGGGGCTTCGGCGACGGAGTCGATCCGGGCCATCACGTCCTCGGCGCCGTACGGCTGGAGGTACGGCAGCCAGCGGGGGTCCCGGTGTCCGGTCCCGATGATCCGCCAGGCCAGGCCGGACGGCGGGGCCGGTTGGTGGCGCAGGCGCCAGCCGATCTCGCGCAGGTGCCGGTCGGCCTTGACGTGGTTGCAGCGGCGGCAGGCCGCCACCACGTTCTCCCAGGCGTGCGTGCCCCCGCGGCTGCGCGGGATGACGTGGTCGACGCTGGTGGCGACGCCCCCGCAGTACACGCAGCGCCCGCCGTCGCGGGCGAAGAGGGCCCTGCGGGTCAAGGGAACGGGCCCCCGGTAGGGGACCCGCACGAAGCGCTTCAGCCGCACCACGCTGGGTGCGGGGAGGACTTGGGTCTCGCTGTGCAGGAAGGCGCCGGACTCCTCGAGGCAGAGAGCCTTGTTCTCCAGGACGAGGACGAGTGCGCGGCGGAGCGGTACGACGCCGAGCGGCTCGTACGACGCGTTGAGGACCAGGACATGCGGCACGGATGCCTCCTATGACGCCGGCGGCGCGTGGCTCGCGCCGGGACGAACTGCTCTCAGTCTCTCCTCATGGCCCGGCGAAGCGCCACCACGTACCGGAATCGGGGTGACGGGCCCGGAGTGTTCTCGACCACATCGGCGGCTCCTTCTCCCGCCTGCTGCTTACCTGCCTCTTACTTGCCCAGGTGAGGTCCGTCTCTCCCTCGAACACGGCAACAGGAGCACGTCCGACGCCCCGTTAGTGTGGATGGCCTGCGTACGCGATGCATGGAGGTTGCCCCGTGTCCTGGTCCGCCCTAGCGGCTGCCACCGAGCCCGAGCCCATTCCGGTGACCCTGGACGAGGCCGCGGAGAAGGCGACGAACGCGGCGAGCTGGGTGGAGGAGAACTGGTCCACCTGGCTGAACACCGGGCTGCGCATCCTGCTGATCCTGGTCGTCGCGCTGCTGCTGCGGATGGCCGTCCGCCGTGCCCTGACGAAGCTGATCGAGCGGATGAACCGTTCGGCGCAGGCGGTGGAGGGGACGGCGCTGGGCGGTCTGCTCGTCAACACCGAGCGGCGCCGGCAGCGCTCGGAGGCGATCGGCTCGGTGCTGCGCTCGGTCGCGTCGTTCCTGATCCTGGGCACGGCCGGGCTGATGATCCTCGGCGCCTTCAAGATCGACCTCGCGCCGCTGCTGGCCTCGGCCGGTGTGGCGGGCGTGGCGATCGGTTTCGGCGCCCGGAACCTGGTGACGGACTTCCTCTCCGGTGTCTTCATGATCCTGGAGGACCAGTACGGCGTCGGCGACTCGGTCGACGCGGGGGTGGCCTCCGGCGAGGTCGTCGAGGTGGGCCTGCGGGTGACCAAGCTGCGCGGGGTGGACGGCGAGATCTGGTACGTGCGCAACGGCGAGATCAAGCGGATAGGGAACCTCAGCCAGGGCTGGGCGACGGCGGGCGTGGACGTGACCGTCCGGCCGACGGAGGACCTGGAGCGGGTGCGGTCGGTGATCACCGCGGCGGCGGAGTCCATGGCCAAGGAGGAGCCGTGGAACGAGCGCCTGTGGGGGCCGGTCGAGGTGCTCGGCCTGAGTGAGGTGCTGCTCGACTCGATGACCGTCCGGGTCTCGGCGAAGACGATGCCGGGGAAGGCACTGGGGGTGGAGCGCGAGCTGCGCTGGCGCGTCAAGCAGGGTCTGGACGAGGCCGGCATCCGGATCGTCGGCGGGGTTCCGGCGCAGGCCGAGGAGTCGGCGGCCGATCCGACGGCGGGCATGGCGGCTCCGTCGGCGTTCGCCTCGACGACCTCGCCGCAGTCGGCGGCGGCGACGCCGCTGCCGAGGCCGGACCTCTCCAAGTAGCTCCTCCCCTTCACGGGCCGGACGTCCACGGTCCCGACGCCTCCGCGGGTAACGCTTTGGTTGCCTTCGGGGGCGTCTCGCGTTCCCGGGTATTGACGCCTCCGTGACGGTCGCCTTACCGTCCTCCCACCGAATAGGAAACTTTCCTAACAGAGCAGTGGAGAGCGGGCCCGCCGACAGGCAGCACAATGGCCCGACCAGCGTCGAAGGGCAGGTGCGGACCTCATGGCCGGTACGACCCCGGGAACCCCCGGCACACCGCGCGTCCTGCGGGCCATGAACGACCGGGCGGCCCTGGACCTGCTCCTCGAGCACGGCACGCTCTCGCGCACCCGGATCGGCAAGCTCACCGGCCTCTCCAAGCCGACCGCCTCCCAGCTCCTCGCCCGCCTCGAAGCGGCCGGACTGGTCGTCGCCACCGGCACGACCGAGGGCCGGCCCGGACCGAACGCCCAGCTGTACGCGGTGAACGCGCGTGCCGCGTACGCCGCCGGACTCGACGTCAACCAGTTCCGCATCCGCGCCGCCGTCGCCGACATCACGGGCGAGATCGTCGGCGAGTACGAGCTCCGCACCCCCGGCCGCTCCGCCACCGGCGTCGTCCGCCAGGTCACCGAGGCCCTCGACGGGGCCGTCAAGGCGGCCGGGATCACCGGCGAGGACGTCCGGCGCCTGGTCATCGGCACCCCCGGCGCCTTCGACCCGGCCACCGGACGCCTGCGGTACGCCTCCCACCTGCCCGGCTGGCACTCCCCCACCCTCCTGGAGGAGCTGGCCACCGTCCTGCCCATGCCGTTCGAGTACGAGAACGACGTCAACCTCGTCGCCGTCGCCGAACAGCGCGTCGGCGCCGCCCGCGGCCACGAGGACTTCTTCCTCCTGTGGAACGAGGCGGGCATGGGCGCCGCCCTCGTCCTCGGCGGACGGCTGCACCGCGGCTTCACCGGCGGCGCCGGCGAGGTCGGCTTCCTGCCCGTGCCCGGCACCCCGCTCGTCCGGCAGGTCACCAAGGCCAACTCCGGCGGCTTCCAGGAGCTCGCGGGCGTCCAGTCCGTGCCCCGGATCGCCCGCGCGGCCGGGATCGAGACGTCCGAGCAGCCCTACGTCACGGTCGCGGCCCGGCTGCTCGCCCACGCCGCCGCGGCGCACGACGAGGAGCCCCCGTACGCGGAACTCCTCGACCGGTACGCCGAGCGGCTCGCCATCGGGCTCTCCTCGATCGTCGCCGTACTCGACCCCGAACTGATCGTGCTGTCCGGCGACGCCCTCGTCGCCGGCGGCGAACCCCTCCGCGCGCGCGTGCAGTCCGAACTCGCCGACCTCGCCCCTTCCCGGCCGCGGCTCGTCCTGTCCGCCGTACGCCGGAGTCCCGTACTGCGCGGCGCCCTCGAAAGCGCCCTCGCCACCACCCGCGACGAGGTCTTCGACACCTCGCGCTGACCCCGGACCGCCCCACACCCCGTTCCCCCCGCAACCCCTCGCCCCAGGGAGACTCCGTCATGCCCGCACGTCCGCGCAGAGCCGCCGCCGCGCTCGCCGCCACCGCCTCGATCGCCCTCTTCGCCTCCGCCTGTACGGGCTCCGCGAACAACGCGGCCTCCGACGACCCCAAGGCCGAGACCACCATCACCTTCTGGCACGGCTGGCAGGACCCCACCGAGGTGAAGGCCATCACGGACAACGTCGCCCGCTTCGAGAAGGCCCACCCGAACATCAAGGTGAAGGTCGTCGGCGGCATCAACGACGACAAGCTGGGCCAGGCGCTGCGCGCGGGCGGTTCGAAGGGCCCGGACGTCGTCTCCTCCTTCACGACGGCCAACGTCGGCAAGTTCTGCGCCTCGGGCGCGCTCGCCGACCTCAAGCCCTTCATAGAGAAGGACAAGCTGGACCTGGACAAGACCTTCCCGAAGGTCCTCCAGTCGTACACGCAGTTCGAGGGCAAGCGCTGCTCCCTGCCGCTGCTCTCCGACGCCTACGGCCTCTTCTACAACAAGGACGCCTTCAAGGCGGCCGGTCTCGACCCCGAGGCCCCGCCGAAGACCTGGTCCCAGTTCACCCAGGTCGCCAAGGCGCTCACCAAGGCCAAGGGCGACTCCTACGAGCAGCTCGGCGTCATGCCGAACTACCTCGGCTACGAGACCGTCGTCTCCCACTACATGTCGCAGTGGAAGCACAACGGGTACTTCGACGCGGACGGCAAGTCGAACATCGCCAAGGACCCGGCGTTCGCCGAGATGATGACGTACCAGAAGTCCCTGGTCGACGCCCTGGGCGGGTTCCAGAAGCTGGACAAGTACCGCACCACCTTCGGTGACGAGTGGGGCTCCAAGCACCCCTTCCAGACCGGTCAGGTCGCCATGCAGCTGGACGGCGAGTGGCGGCTGAACTTCGTCAAGAACGCCAAGGTCGGCTTCGAGGTCGGCGTCGCCCCGCTGCCCGTCGCCGACGACGAGATCGCCGAGTACGGCAAGGGCTACCTCTCCGGCACGATCATGGGCATCGCCCCGCAGAGCCAGAAGCAGAACGCGGCCTGGGAGCTGGTCAAGTACATGACCACGGACACCGAGGCCGTGGTGCAGTTCGCCAACAGCATCGGCAACGTCCCCTCCACCCTGGAGGCGCTGAAGTCCCCGAACCTGAAGTTCGACGCGCGCTTCAAGACCTTCCTGGACATCGCCCGGCACCCCGCCTCCACCACCTCGGACGGCGCCGTCAACGGCTCCGCCTACCAGGACACCCTTCAGAAGTTCGCCCAGCAGTACGAGAAGGGCCAGGTCACGGACCTGAGGAAGGGTCTCGCGGACACCGCGGCCCAGATCGACCGCGACATCGCCGCGGCGAAGTGACGGCCGGAACCCGCCCATGAGCACGGACACCCTGCCCGCGAAGGAGGCGGCCGCCCCGGCCGCCGCCTCCCCCGGGGGACGGAACACACTGCGGGCCAAGCGCCGCCGCAACGCGCTCCGCACCCTGGCGTTCATGTCCCCCTGGCTGATCGGATTCGGCGTCTTCTTCGCCTATCCGCTCCTCTCCACGCTGTACTTCTCGTTCATGCGGTACGACGGGCTCAACCCGCCGACCTGGCGGGGCATCGAGAACTGGACGTACGTCTTCTCCGACCTGCCCCAGTTCTGGCCCGCCCTGCAGAACACCCTCTGGCTGGCCGTCGTGATGGTCTCCTGCCGGGTGGTCTTCGGCCTCGGCATCGGCATGCTCATCACCAAGATCAAGACGGGCGCCGGCGTCTTCCGCACCCTCTTCTACCTGCCCTACCTGGCCCCGCCGGTGGCGGCCACGCTCGCCTTCGTCTTCCTGCTCAACCCCGGTACCGGACCGGTCAACTCGCTCCTGGAGGCGGTCGGCATCCCCGCCCCCTCCTGGTTCAACGACGCCGACTGGGCCAAGCCGGCCCTGACGGTCCTCGCCGTGTGGGGCGTCGGGGACCTCATGGTCATCTTCATGGCCGCCCTCCTCGACGTACCGAAGGAGCAGTACGAGGCCGCCGAACTCGACGGAGCGTCCCCCTGGCAGCGGTTCCGCTTCATCACGCTGCCGAACATCTCGCCGATCGTGCTCTTCGCGGTCGTCACCGGGGTCATCGGCGCCATGCAGTACTACACCCAGCCGATCGTGGCCGCGAAGGTCGCCTCGGGCAAGATGGGCGGCTCCGGCGAGGTCTTCGTCCCCGGCTACCCGGACGACTCCACGCTGACCCTCCCGCAGCTGGTCTACAGCCTCGGCTTCAGCCAGTTCAACTACGGCGCCGCCTGTGTCGTGGCGCTGGTGCTCTTCGCCTTCTCCATGGCCTTCACCGCGCTGCTCATGCGGCGGCGCGGCGGCCTGATCGGCTCGGGTGACTGACCATGACCATCGCAACCGCTCCCACCCGTCCCGCCGCGAGCCCCGCGGAGAAGCAGGCCCGCCGCAAGGCGCTGCTGCACTGGATCGCCGTGCACTCGCTCGGCATCGCCGCCGCCCTGTTCTTCGTGCTCCCGTTCGTCTTCGTCCTCCTGACCTCCCTGATGAGCGACCAGCAGGCGCTCACCCGGGACCTGACGCCGAACTCCTGGCACTGGGAGAACTACGTCAAGGTCTTCCAGACCGACGGCTTCCTCGCCTGGTGGCGGAACTCGCTGCTGTACGCGGGCCTCGGCACCGTCCTCGTCGTGGTGTCGTCGATACCCGTGGCGTACGCGCTCGCCAAGTTCCGCTTTCGCGGCCGGCATCTGTCGCTGCTGCTGGTCATCTCGATGATGATGCTGCCGCCGCAGGTCGTGATCATCCCGATGTACCTGTTCTGGGCCAAGCAGATGGACCTCTCCGGCACCCTGTGGCCGCTCATCATCCCGATGGCGTTCGGCGACGCCTTCGCCATCTTCCTGCTGCGCCAGTTCCTGCTGACCATCCCGAACGAGTACGTCGAGGCCGCGCGGATCGACGGGTGCGGCGAGTTCCGCACCCTGATACGGGTCGTGCTCCCGATGGCGAAGCCCGGCATCGCCGCCGTCGCCCTGTTCCAGTTCTTCTACTGCTGGAACGACTACTTCGGGCCGCAGATCTACGCCTCCGAGAACCCGGGTGCCTGGACGCTCAGTTACGGCCTGGAGTCCTTCAAGGGCGCGCACCACACCGACTGGAATCTGACCATGGCCGCGACCGTGCTGGTCATGGCCCCCGTGATCCTCGTGTTCTTCTTCGCCCAGAAGGCGTTCGTCGAGGGAGTCACACTGACCGGAGTGAAGGGCTGAGTCACACCATGAAGCTCACAGTCGTGGGGGGCGGTTCCACCTACACCCCCGAACTCATCGACGGATTCGCGCGCCTGCGCGACACCCTGCCCATCTCCGAACTCGTCCTCGTCGACCCGGCCGCCGAACGGCTCGACCTGGTCGGCGGGCTCGCCCGGCGGATCTTCGCCAAGCAGGACCACGCGGGGCGGATCACCACCACCACCGACCTCGACGCCGGCGTCGAGGGCGCCGACGCCGTCCTGCTCCAGCTCCGGGTCGGCGGACAGGCCGCCCGCCAACAGGACGAGACCTGGCCGCTGGAGTGCGGCTGCGTCGGCCAGGAGACCACCGGCGCCGGCGGCCTCGCCAAGGCGCTGCGCACGGTCCCGGTGGTCCTGGACATCGCCGAGCGGGTGCGGCGCACCAACCCGGACGCCTGGATCATCGACTTCACCAACCCCGTCGGCATCGTCACGCGCGCGCTGCTCCAGGCCGGGCACAAGGCCGTCGGCCTGTGCAACGTCGCCATCGGCTTCCAGCGCAAGTTCGCCGGGCTCCTCGGCGTGACCCCGGCGGAGGTCCACCTCGACCACGTCGGGCTCAACCACCTGACCTGGGAGCGGGCGGTACGGCTCGGCGGCCCCGAGGGCGAGAACGTGCTGCCCCGGCTGCTCGCCGAGCACGGCGACGCGGTCGCCGACGACCTGCGCCTGCCGCGCCCGGTTTTGGACCGGCTCGGCGTCGTCCCCTCGTACTACCTGCGGTACTTCTACGCGCACGACGAGGTGGTGCAGGAGCTCGGCACGAAGCCGTCCCGGGCCGCGGAGGTCGCGGCGATGGAGAAGGAACTCCTGGCGATGTACGGGGACCCGGCGCTCGACGAGAAGCCGGCCCTGCTCGCCAAGCGCGGCGGCGCCTTCTATTCGGAGGCCGCCGTGGACCTGGCGGCGTCCCTGCTGGGCGGCGGTGGTTCGCCGTACCAGGTGGTGAACACGTACAACAACGGCACGCTGCCGTTCCTGCCGGACGACGCCGTCATCGAGACGCAGGCCGCGGTCGGCGCGCACGGCGCCACGCCGCTGGCGGCCGCGCCGGTGGACCCGCTGTACGCCGGTCTGATCGCCCACGTCACGGCCTACGAGGACCTGGCCCTGGAGGCGGCGCTGCGCGGCGGCCGGGACCGGGTCTTCAAGGCGCTGCTCGCGCACCCGCTGGTGGGCCAGTACGCGTACGCCGACGGGCTCACCGACCGGCTGATCGCGCACAACCGGGAGCACCTCGCGTGGGCGTGAACCTGAACGGCGTGCTCCTCGCGATCGACGCGGGGAACAGCAAGACCGACGTCGCGGTGGTCGGCCGGGACGGCACCGTCCTCGGCGTGGCCCGCGGCGGCGGGTTCCAGCCCCCCGTGGTGGGGGTGGACACGGCGGTCGACGGGCTCGCCGAGATCGTCGGGCGGGCCTGGGAGCAGGCCGGCGGCGCCGGGCTCTCCCCCGCGTTCGCGCATGTCACGGCCTGTCTGGCCAATGCCGACCTGCCCGTCGAGGAGGCCGCGCTCCAGGCCGAGCTGCTCGGCCGGGGCTGGAGCCGTGACGTACGGGTGCACAACGACACCTTCGCCATACTGCGCGCCGGGCTCGACGAGCCGCGCGGGGTCGCGGTGGTGTGCGGGGCGGGGATCAACTGCGTGGGGATGACGCCGGACGGGCGGACCGCGCGCTTCCCCGCGGTCGGGAAGATCTCCGGGGACTGGGGCGGGGGCGGCGGACTCGCCGAGGAGGCGCTGTGGTTCGCGGCGCGCGCCGAGGACGGGCGGGGCCTGCCCACCGCCCTCGCCGACGCGCTGCCCGCGCACTTCGGCCTGGGGTCGATGTACGCGCTGATCGAGGCGCTGCACCTGGGTCAGGTGCCCTCCGAGCGGCGGCACGAGCTGACCCCGGTGCTCTTCTCGGTCGCGGCCGGGGGCGATCCCGTGGCGCTGTCGCTCGTGCACCGGCTCGCCGAGGAGGTCGTCGCCATGTCGGCGGTCGCGCTCCGCCGGCTCGGGCTGCACCACGAGGAGGCGCCGGTGATGCTGGGCGGCAGCGTGCTCGCCGCCCGCCACCCGCAGCTGGAGGAGCGGATCCACGAACTCCTCGCGGTGCGGGCGCCGAAGGCCGTGGTCGGCTTCGTGACCGCGCCGCCGGTCCTGGGAGCGGGGCTGCTCGCGCTGGACGCGGCGGCGGTCGGCCCGGACGCCAAGGCCCGGCTGCGGGAGCACTACGGGGTGGTCTGAACGCGCCGTCACGGGGCGTCTCGTCGTCACGACGGGGCGCCCCGTACGCATGTTCACCCGTTCGAGGGGTGTCCGAAAGGGAACCGATCTTCGTCGGGCGGCGTATTCAAGGTGAGGGGGTTCGCCTGCGGATGTGCCGGGGGCATGGGGCACGATAGGAACAAGATCGAGTCAATCCCGGTGTGCGGAAGGCCCCCTGAGGCCATACTGCTGGCCGGGTGGTCGTCCACCGGAACCGGTCCCGCCGGGACACCGGACGGTCCGGCCGACGTCAGCGACCGAGGGGGAGGTCAAGTGACACACCCGCCGAACGCGCCCGCCGCCTCGGCGGCGCAGGGCACGGCGCAGGCGCCCGCGCGCCCGGGAACCTTACCCGCGCAGCCGTCGCCCGTGCCCGCCGCCACCCCGCCCGCGGGGCGCGGCGCCTGGGCCGTGGGACGCGAGCGACTGCGGGTCGCCGCGACGACCGAGCCCGGCCGGCTCCAGATCCTGGGGGCCGTCCTCGCGCTGCTCGTCGTGGCGTTCGGGGCGGTCAGCGCCCTGGAGGTGTCCGACCGGGCCGCCGCCGCCGACGACGTCGTCAGCCGCAGCCAGCCCCTGAGCGCCGACGCGGCCGCGATCTACCGCTCCCTCGCCGACGCCGACACCACCGCCGCCAGCGGCTTCCTGGCGGGCACCCTGGAGCCCGCGGAGTCCCGCGCGCGGTACGACCGGGACATCACCACCGCCTCCCGGCTCCTCGTCAAGGCCGCGGCGAACACGGACGGTTCGTCCGAGTCGGCCCGCGAGATAGCCACCCTCAACGAACAGCTGCCCCGCTACACCGGCCTGATCGAGCGCGCCCGGGCCGCCAACCGGCAGGGCCTGCCGCTGGGCGGCGCCTACCTGCGGTACGCCAACCAGCAGATGTCCAGCGCGCTGCTGCCGGCCGCCGAGCGGCTCTACGCGGCGGAGACCGAGCGGCTCCACCGCGACGACGACTCCGCCCGCACCTGGCCGTTCCTGTCGCTCGCGCTCGGCCTGCTCGCGCTCGGCGCCCTGGGATGGGCCCAGCGCCGCAACTACGCCCGGACGAACCGGGTCTTCAACCACGGACTGCTCGCCGCCACCGCCGCCACCGTCGTCGTCCTGCTCTGGCTCGCCGCCGCGCACACGGTCGCGCGCGCCGGCCTGGACAGCGCCCGGGCACACGGCCAGGAGTCCCTCCAGGTCCTCAACACCGCCCGGATCAGCTCGCTCACGGCCCGCGCCAACGAGAACCTGACGCTGGTCGCCCGGGGCGCCGTCCTCACCGAGGACGGCAAGAACGACAAGTACGAGGCGGACTACACGGCGAGCATGACCGCCCTGACCGCGGCGCTGGCCACCGCGCGGGAGCTCGCCGACGACGACGCCGGACGCGGCCCCGTCGACGAGTCCGCCACCCGCACCGGCGAATGGCGGGAGCGCCACAAGGACGCCCGCGCCAAGGACGAGGCCGGAGACTACGAGGGCGCCCTCGGCCGGATCGTCGGCGCCGACCGGTCCACGGGCCAGTCCTTCGACCAGGTCGACGCGGCTCTGGAGCGGGCCCTCGCCCACGAGCAGACCGAGTTCACCCGCTCCGCCGGCGACGCCGGGGACGCCCTGACCGCGCTCCCGCTGGGCGCGGCGGCCCTGGGGATCCTGGGCGCCGCCGGCGCCGTGCTCGGCATCAACCGCAGACTGTCGGAGTACCGGTGAGAGGGGGCGGGATGCCGAACGGCCTTGACCCGCTGGTGCGGCGGACGGCGCGGCGGCTGCACGGCTGGGGCGGGGTGGCGGCCATGGCCGTGGCCTGCGGGCTCACCGCCTCGCTCACCCTGCTCCCGCTCGCCCACGACGGGACCGATCCGGTGGCCGCGCCCTGGACGCCCGGCCCCGGCGTGGGCACCGGCGTCCAGATCAAGGCGGACACCTGCGAGCACCCCGAGGCGTCCCTCACGCCCTCGTCGGCCGACGGCCCGTCGATCCGGGCGATCAAGGACCGCGGGAAGCTGATCGTCGGCGTCGACCAGTCCAGCTACCGATGGGGTTACCGGAACCCGGAGAAGGGCGTCCTGGAGGGCTTCGACATCACGCTGGCCCGGGCCATCGCCCAGGACCTCCTGGGCGACGGGAACGCGATCATCTTCCGCGCCATCCCGACCAACCAGCGGATCGCCGCCCTGAACAGCGGCAAGGTCGACCTCGTCGTGCGCACGATGACGATCAACTGCAAGCGGATCGAGCAGGTCGCCTTCTCCACCGCGTACTTCCAGGCCGGACAGCAGGTCCTGGCGCCCAAGCAGGCCAAGGACATCACCGGCTACGACTCCTCGCTGCGCGGCAAGCGGGTCTGCACCGCCGAGGGCTCCACGGCCTACGACGCCCTGGAGGAGAACTCCTTCGGCGCGGTCTTCAAGGACGAGGCCGACGGCACCAAGGACGACAAGGACCTGCTCACGGTCCCCAACCAGCTGGACTGTCTCGCCCGCCTCCAGCTGGGCGAGGTCGACGCCGTCGTCACGGACAACGCCCTCGCGGCCGGCCAGGCCGCCCAGGACCCGGCGGTCGAGCTCAAGGGCCGGCCGTTCACCCGGGAGTACTACGGGGTCGCCGCCAAGCTGGGCAACGACGACCTGGTGCGCCGGGTCAACCAGGTCCTGGTGGGCTACCGGCAGGGCCCCTGGCAGGCCGCGTACAAGGAGTGGCTGGAGAAGGACCTGCCGGGGATAACCGGCCCGCCCGCTCCCCGGTACAAGTGACGTGGCCGAGCAGCCCTGTACACGCCCCGTACGAGTAACCCTGTACACGAAGCGGAAGAGGTGACCGATGGGCGTCACGGGACCCCCCGGGCCGGTGATGGACCGGGACGAGGTGGACCGTGCGCTGGCGCGGCTCGGCGCCGAGCACAAGGCGATCGAGGACTCGCTCCTCGCGCTCCAGGACCACGCGGGCCGCAGACTGCTCGAAGGCGCCGAGCTGACCGGCGTCACCCGGGACCGCTGGGCGGCGACGGAGCGGAGCATCACACTGCTCTGGAACTGCTTCGACGTGTACACGGGCGCCCTGCGGGAGGCGCGCGAGGTACGTGCGCGGCGCCGCTGGCCGGCCCGCGAGGAACTGGTGGAGCTGACCGACCGGCTGCGCGGCGAGAGCGTGCTCGTCGCGGGCGGGGCGGGTGAACAGGCGCTGCTCACCGAGCGCTTCAGTCTGGAGCGGCTGGTCCGCCGGATGAACGAGCTGTACGCCTCCTCGCTGGACCTGGTCGTCACCGCCGACGCGGTGTGGTCGGCGCTGCCCGCCCGGATAGACCTGCTCGCCGCCGAGCTGGGCCGGACGCGCTCGCTCGCGTACTCGGTGGGCGTGCGGCCGGGCGAGCATCCGGCGGGGGACGAGCTGGAGGCGATCACGGCCGAGCTGACCGCGCTGCGGTCCCAGGTGGTGACCGATCCGCTGGCCTTCTGGCGCCCGGCGGCGGGGAGTTCGGCGCCCGGCGGGGGCCGTCCGGACACCGGGCGGTACGACCGGGCGGCGCTGGCCCTGGAGGACGTCCGGCGCGAGACCGAGGCCGTCCTCGCGGTCCGGCAGGACTCCGAGGACCGGCTGCTGCGGCTGCGGGACGTGCTCTCGCGGGCCGACCGGACGCTCGCCGAGGCGCGGTCCGCGCGCGGCGAGGTCCTGGCGAAGATCGCCGCCTCCGAGGTGCCGGCCGTCAGCGGGCCGCCGACGGCGCTCCAGGAACGGCTGGCGACCGCCGCCGAGTACCGCCGGCACGCCCAGTGGAACCGGCTGTCGCCGCTCCTGGAGTCCCTGGAGCGGGAGGCGGAGGAGGAGCTGCTGCGGGCCCGCGAGTCGCTGACCGCGGTCACGGCGCCGCTCGCGGTCCGGGCCGAGCTGCGCGGCCGGCTCGACGCGTACAAGGCGAAGGTGGCCCGGCTCGGCGCGGCGGAGGACCCGCTGCTGGTCGAGCGGTACGACGCGGCCCGCAGGATGCTGTGGAGCGCGCCCTGCGATCTGCGGGTCGCGGAACAGGCCGTACTGCGCTATCAGCAGGCGGCGGCGGACGTACTGTCCGGCCCGAGAGACGCGGGAGGACGACAGTGGTGAGCGGGGAGACGGGCGTGGGGAGCTGTCAGCGTCCTTCGTGCGAGGGATCGTACGAGGACATGGGAGGCGGCGAGCTGTACTGCGACACCTGCGGGCTCGCCCCGGTCGTCGCGCCGACGGGGCTGATCGCGTCGACGCCGACCGGGATGGCCGTGCCCGGCAGGGGGACGGGCGGCGTCGGGGGGCCGGACTCCGGCTCCTCGCGGAGCGGTTCGCGCGCCTCCTCGCGGGCCTCGTCGCGCTCCTCGACCTCCCGGCGGTCGGTCTCCGGCCGGCTGTCGCGCGCTCTCTCCGGGGCGTCCGGCGCGTCCACCGCCCGTTCGGTGTCGGTGCGCAGCTCCGGATCGTCGGCCGGGCAGTCCGCCCGGAACCGGCTGGGCGCGGGGCTGGTGTCCATCCCGGAGGTGCCGCGGCCCGACCCGCGGGGCGCCGTGATGGAGAACGCCGAGGTGCCCGAGCGGAAGCGTTTCTGCTCCCGCTCCGACTGCGGGGCCCCGGTGGGCCGCTCGCGGGGCGACCGGCCGGGCCGCACGGAGGGCTTCTGCACCAAGTGCGGCCACCCGTACTCGTTCGTGCCGAAGCTGCGCGGCGGGGACATCGTCCACGGGCAGTACGAGGTCGCGGGCTGCCTCGCGCACGGCGGCCTCGGCTGGATCTACCTCGCGGTCGACCGGGCCGTCTCCGACCGGTGGGTCGTCCTCAAGGGCCTCCTCGACACCGGCGACCAGGACGCCATGGCCGCGGCGATCTCCGAGCGCCGCTTCCTCGCCGAGATCGAGCACTCCAACATCGTCCGCATCTACAACTTCGTCGAGCACCTCGACCAGCGCACCGGCTCCCTGGACGGCTACATCGTCATGGAGTACGTCGGCGGCAAGTCCCTCAAGGAGATCGCCAACGACCGCCGCACCCCCGACGGCCGGCGTGATCCGCTGCCGGTGGAGCAGGCGTGCGCGTACGGCATCGAGGCCCTGGAGGCGCTCGGCCACCTGCACAGCCGGAACCTGCTCTACTGCGACTTCAAGGTCGACAACGCCATCCAGTCCGAGGACCAGCTGAAGCTCATCGACATGGGCGCGGTCCGGCGGATGGACGACGACGAGTCCGCGATCTACGGCACGGTCGGCTACCAGGCGCCGGAGGTGGCCGAGGTCGGCCCGTCGGTGGCCAGCGACCTGTACACGGTGGCGCGCACGCTCGCGGTGATGACCTTCGACTTCCAGGGCTACACGAACGTCTTCGTGGACTCGCTGCCCGATCCGGAGCACATCGCGGTCTTCCGGACGTACGAGTCCTTCTACCGCTTCCTGGTCCGCGCCACCGACCCCGACCCGGCCCGCCGGTTCGCCTCCGCGCAGGAGATGGCCGAGCAGCTCACGGGCGTCCTGCGCGAGGTGGTGGCGCTCCAGTCGGGGCGTCCGCGCCCGGCCCTGTCGACCCTGTTCGGCACGGAGGTGCGGGTCACGGACACCGCGCTGTTCGCCGAACTGACCGAGGACGTCTCGCTGCTCGGCGCCCGCAAGGGGGCCGGACGGCGACGCGGCGGCGCGACCCGCGCGCTGCCCGGCGGGACGGCTGTGGCGGCTGGGACCGTCGGGACTGCTGGGACTGCCGGGACGATGCCCGCGCCGGTGCCCGCGCCCCGTGCGGGGCTCGGTGCCACCCCCGGGACCGCCCCCGGAGCCGCACCTGGTGCAAGGCTCGCGGGGCTGCTCGCCCCGGTCGACACGCCCGCCACCTCGCTCGCGCTGCCCGTGCCGCGCGTCGACCCGGGCGACCCCAACGCCGGCTTCCTCGCGGGTCTCGCCGCCGCCGCGCCCGGCGAACTGCTCACGGCGCTCCAGGCCGTGCCCGCGCCCTCGGCCGAGCTGCGCCTGCGCACCCTGCGGGCCCGGCTGGAACTGGGCGACCTGCCCTCCGCCGTCCGCACCCTGGCGGGCCTGGAGGAGCGGGACCCGGACGACTGGCGGGTCGTCTGGTACCGGGGCGTCACCTCCCTGGTGACCGGCGACCACGAGCAGGCGGCCCTGGCCTTCGACGCGGTGTACGACGCCTTCCCCGGCGAGCCCGCGCCGAAGCTGGCCCTCGGGATCTGCGCCGAGGTGCTCGGCCAGCTGGACAACGCCGCCGAGTACTACCACCTGGTGTGGGCCACCGACCCCGGCTTCGTCAGCGCGGCCTTCGGGCTCGCCCGGGTGCGGCTCGCGGCCGGCGACCGGACCGGCGCCGTCCAGGCGCTGGAGTCCGTACCGGAGGCGTCGATCCACTACACCGCCGCCCGGGTCGCGGCCGTACGGGCGCGGCTGCGGCGGCGCCCGGCGCACGAGCCGCTGGGCGGCGATCTGACGGCCGCCGCGGCGCAGGTCTCCGCGCTCCAGGGCTTCGGTCTCGACGCGGTGCGCCGCGAGCAGTTGTCGACGGAGGTCCTCGGAACGGCTCTCGACTGGGTACTCTCCGGGAGTCCCGGTGCGGCACCGGGCGGCGGCGCGCTGCTGCTCGGGAGCGAACTGGACGAGCGCGGACTGCGCTTCGGCCTCGAACGCTCGTACCGGGTGCTGGCCCGGCTCGCCCAGCAGGGCGACGAGAGGATCGAACTGGTGGAGCGGGCCAACCGCTTCCGTCCCCGGACGTGGGTGTGAGGATGTCCCAGAAGCCGAAGCCGTCGCACGGACTCGCCGCCTGCCCGGGCTGCGCGGAGCCGCTGGAGTCGGGTGACCGGTTCTGCGGGGCGTGCGGTTACGACCTGACGGCCGTACCCGCCGCCGAGGCCGGGCCCGACCGCCCGACCGTCGCGATCGGCACCCCCGTCGCCTGGCCGGACGCCCCGCCCCGGGACCCCGGTTCGCTCTCGACGGCGACCCAGCACCCGGGCGACCTGCCCGGCACCGACTCCGGCGGCCACGACCTGCCCACGATGGCGGTCCGCACGGACGGCCCGGTGCCGGCGCCCGCCGCGCCCGCGCCCGCCGTGCCGTCCGGGGCCGAGTCCGGTTCGGGCGGCGACTTCGAACTGGCCGCCCCCGACCCCCGTACGGCCGTACAGGCGGGTCCGCCCCCGGCCGCCGAACAGGCCCCGGCGCCGGCGCCCTCTCCCGCGCCGGCCGCCGCCGGACGGGCCGCGCTGTGCGTGGCCTGCCGGGCCGGGCGGGTGGACACCGACGGCTACTGCGAGAACTGCGGGCACGCGCAGCCGCGCGAGCGCGACCACATGGAGCGGGAGGCCGGCCCCGTGGCCGCCGTCAGCGACCGGGGGCTGCGCCACCACCGCAACGAGGACGCGTTCGCGGTCTCCGCGGCCACCCTCCCCGACGGCTCCCCCGCCGCCGTCGCGATCGTCTGCGACGGCGTCTCCTCGGCGACCCGCCCCGACGAGGCGTCCGCCGCCGCCGCGGCCGCGGCCGACGCCTCGCTGCGCGCCGCGCTGCCCCGTGGCACCCACCCGCAGCAGGCCATGCACGAGGCGATCGTGGCCGCCGCCGAGGCCGTCAACTCCCTTGCCGAGGAGCCCGGCCAGGACGGCGCGGAGCACGACCCGCACCGCCACCGGAACGCCCCGGCCTGCACCATCGTCGGCTCCGTCGTCACCGACGGCCTGCTCGTCGTGGGCTGGGTCGGCGACAGCCGCGCCTACTGGGTGCCGGACGACCGCGGCACCCAGTCCGTGCGGCTGACCGAGGACGACTCCTGGGCCGCCCAGATGGTCGCGGCGGGCCTGATGAGCGAGGCCGAGGCGTACGCGGACGAGCGCGCCCACGCCATCACCGGCTGGCTCGGCGCCGACTCGTACGAACTGGACCCGCACACGGCCTCGTTCAAGCCGGACCACTCCGGTGTGGTGGTGGTCTGCACGGACGGCCTGTGGAACTACGCGGAGGGCCCCGAGGACATGGCCCGGGTGGTCCCCGTGGACGCGGCGGCCCGCCCGCTGCACGGCGCGCAGGTCCTGGTCGGCCACGCCCTGGACGGCGGCGGCCACGACAACATCACGGTCGCGCTCGTCCCGTTCACCGTCACTCCGCAAGGGGCAGGATCCGCCTGAGCGGTCGCCGGTCCGAAACCCCTCCACCGTTGTTGCCCGAGGAGCCCGAACAGATGGCGAACTTCTCCAAGTCGACCGTGCCGCAGTTCTCGGTGGACGTCTACCAGAACGAGTTCCTGCCGGAGGGCGGCAGGGACGTCAGCGCGATCGTCACGGTCACCTCGACCGGGGGCGGCACCACCGGCGCGACGGCGTCCGGCGGCCTCGGGCACGTCGCCGACGGCAGCACGGCCGGTGTCGTGATCATGGTCGACTGCTCCGGCTCGATGGACTACCCGGCCACCAAGATGCGCGGCGCGCGCGAGGCGACCGCCGCCGCCGTCGACACCCTGCACGACGGCACGTCCTTCGCCGTCGTCGCCGGCACGCACGTGGCGAAGGAGGTCTACCCGGGGAACGGCGGCCTCGCCGTCGCCGACGCCCGGACCCGCGCCGAGGCCAAGGAGGCGCTGCGCCGCCTCTCCGCGGGCGGCGGCACGGCGATCGGCACCTGGCTGCGCCTCGCGGACCGGCTGCTCGCCTCCGCCGACCTGTCCATCCGGCACGGCGTCCTGCTCACCGACGGCCGCAACGAGCACGAGACGCCGGAGGCGCTGCGGGCCGCGCTCGACGCCTGCGCGGGCCGGTTCACCTGCGACGCGCGCGGGGTCGGCACCGACTGGGAGGTCAAGGAGGTCACCGGGATCGCGTCGGCGCTCCTGGGCACCGCCGACATCGTCGCCGACCCGGCCGGTCTCGCCGCCGACTTCACGTCGATGATGGAGACCGCGATGGGCAAGGGCGTGGCGGACGTGGCGCTCCGCCTGTGGACCCCGGTCGGGGTCGAGGTCCTGTTCGTGAAGCAGGTGGCGCCGGCCGTCGAGGACCTCACCGGGCGGCGTACCGAGGCCGGTCCGCGCGCAGGGGACTACCCGACGGGCTCCTGGGGCGACGAGTCGCGCGACTACCACGTCAGCGTGCGGGTCCCGCGGGCCGCGGTCGGGCAGGAGATGCTCGCCGCCCGCGTCTCGCTGCTCGCCCCGGACCCGGCGGGCGGCGACCCGCGTCCGCTGTCCCAAGGGCTGGTACGGGCGGTGTGGACGGACGACCTCGCGATGTCGACGTCGATCAACCCGCAGGTGGCGCACTACACGGGCCAGGCGGAGCTCGCGGACGTCATCCAGCAGGGTCTCGATGCCCGCAAATCGGGCGATCGCGACGGCGCGACGGCCAAACTGGGCCGCGCGGTGCAGCTCGCGGCGGCCTCCGGCAACGCGGATACGGCGAAACTGCTTTCGAAGGTGGTCGACGTCGTCGACGCGGCGACCGGTACTGTGCGTTTGAAGGCGAAGGTCGCGGAAGCGGACGAGATGACACTCGAGACCCGCTCCACCAAGACCGTTCGCGTCAAGAGGTAGCCCGGCCACCGGGCCGGACGACGAGAGGGGGAAGCACCGACATGCCGACCTGCCCGAACGGACACCAGTCGGTCTCCGACGACTGGTGCGAGGTCTGCGGCCATCGCATGGCCGGGGCGGGCGCGCCTGCGGGTGCCGTACCGCCGCCTCCCCCGCCGCCGCCCCCCGCGTACGGATACCCCGGTCCCGCCGGTCCCGGCCAGGCCCCGCAGGGCCCGCCGCCCGGCGACTTCGGCGCACCCGGCGGCTACGACAGGCCCGGCGACTTCGGCGCGCCCGGCGGCTTCGACGGCCCCGGTGGCTTCGGTCCCGGTGCCCCTGCGGCCCCGGGCGGCTTCGCCCCCGGGGGCGACCCGAACGCGACGGCCCAGGCGGAGCTCTGCCCGCAGTGCCGTACGCCGCGCGAGCACATGGCGCCGTTCTGTGAGGAGTGCCGCTGGAACTTCCTCACGAACACGGCGACCTCGTACACGCCGCTGGCCCCGCACAACCCGCCGGCCGCGCAGCAGCCCGGGCCGCCGCCCGGCCTGAACCTGCCGCCGGGCTTCCAGTCCCCGCCGCCCCCGCCGCCGCAGCAGCCGGACCCGTTCGGCTACCAGGGTTCGCGGCCCTCGCAGGTGAACCGGCCGGCCGAGCCGCTGGGCGCCGAGCCCACGCACCACCAGGCCCCGCCGCAGCGCCCGCCGCACCAGCAGCCGCCCATGCCGCAGCCGGGAGCGCAGCCGCCGGGTGCCCCGCAGCCGGGGATGCACCAGCCGCCCGCCCCGCCCGCGTACCTCCAGGCCCCGGCGCAGGCCCCGGCCGCACCGGCGCCGCCGCAGCCGCGCGCCGACGACGACTGGGTCCTGTCCCCGCCGTCGCAGCCGCACGCCCCGCAGCCGCCGGCCCCGCAGCACCAGGCACCGCCGCATCAGCAGCAGGGGCCTCCGCAGCACCAGCAGCAGGCACCCCCGCAGCACCAGCAGCAGGGGCCTCCGTCGTATCAGGCACCCCCGCAGCACCAGGGTCCTCCGCAGCAGTTCCAGCCGCCGCGGCAGCCGCAGGGCTGGACGGCGGTCATCGGGCCGGACCGCGAGTACTTCATGGCGATGATGCACCGCAGCGGGCCCGAAGCCTCGGGCCTCAACCTGCCCGCGTTCTCGCCGGACAAGCACCTGCCGCTCCAGGGCAACCAGATCGCCATCGGCCGCCGCCGGCACTCCACCGGCGAGTCCCCCGACATCGACCTGTCGGTGCCGCCGGAGGACCCGGGCGTCTCGCACCAGCACGCCGTGCTCGTGCAGCAGCCGGACGGCTCGTGGGCGGTGGTGGACCAGAACTCCACCAACGGCACCACGATCAACGGCGGCGAGGAGCCGATCCAGCCCTACGTCCCCGTCCAGCTCCAGGACGGCGACCGGGTGCACGTCGGCGCCTGGACCACGATCACGATCCGTCTCGGCTGACGGAGCACGTCAGGCGGCCACCGGCAGGGGCCAGGCGTACGGCCCTCCGGGGTCGTCCAGCCAGGCCCACTGCCGGTCGCCGCTGACCGTCACCCCGAAGCGCTCCCGCTCCGGCCGCCGCTCGCGCAGCCAGAGCGAGAGCGCTTCACGCCTGTCCAGGGCCTCGCCGGCCAGCCCCCACAGGAAGCGGAAGCCCTCGTCCCCGGCCGGGCCCCGGCGCAGGGTGCGGGCGGCGACGCCCCGCAGCGCCACGAAGTACGCCGAGGTCTCCAGGAACCTGCCCTCCGCGTGGGCGCCGTCGCGGACCCGCAGCAGGATCAGCCCGGTGGACAGCGGGGCGAGCACCAGGGCGCCGGGCCTGCTCTGCGCGAGCCAGGGGTACGGCACCCAGGGCACCGCGCAGGTCGCCACGATCCGGTCGTAGGGGGCGTGCTCCGGGCAGCCGCGGGCGCCGTCGGCGGCGACGACGGCCGGCCGGAACCCGGCGGCGGCGAGGTGGGTGCGGGCGGCCTCGGCGATCTCCTCGTCCAGGTCGACGGTGGTGACGTGCGCGTCGCCGAGCCGGTGGCAGAGCAGGGCGGCGTGGTAGCCGGTGCCGGCGCCGATCTCCAGGACGTCGTCGCCGTCGCGGACGTCCAGGGCCCGGAGCATCAGCGCCATCAGGGACGGCTGGCTGGCGGAGGAGACCAGCTCCCCGTCGCGTACCCGGGTGGCGATCGCCGTGTCGTCGTAGGCGCCGCGCAGCCAGCGTTCCCGCCGCGCGGGGTCGGGGTCGCCGGACCAGAGCCGCTCGTAGCCGCCTGTCCCGGAGACGTAGTAGTACGGAACGAAGAGATGGCGCGGGACCCCGGTGAAGGCCGCGCGCCAGGCGGGGTCGGCCAGCTCGCCCGCCGCCTCCACCTCCCGCACGAGCGCCCGCCGCGCCCGCGCGGCGGCCTCGGCGAACTCGTCCCGCGGCTCACCCATGCCTCCACTCTCCCGCCGCCCGGCGGGCCCGGCGAGCGCTCCCGGGCGCGGCACCGGGTGCGGCCCGGGGTGCGGTCCTAGACCTCCGGTCCTCGGCCGGGTCATCTGAGACGATGGAACGGTGAACGAGATTCCCGGGGAAACAGTGCAGGAGCAGACCTTCTACGAGCAGGTCGGCGGCGAGGAGACCTTCCGCCGTCTGGTCCACCGCTTCTACGAGGGCGTCGCCGCGGACCCGCTGCTGCGCCCGATGTACCCCGAGGAGGACCTCGGTCCCGCCGAGGAGCGCCTCACCCTCTTCCTGATCCAGTACTGGGGCGGCCCCCGCACCTACAGCGACCACCGCGGCCACCCCCGCCTCCGTATGCGGCACGCCCCGTTCACCGTCGACCGCGCCGCCCACGACGCCTGGCTGCGTCACATGCGCGACGCCGTGGACACCCTCGGTCTCGCCCCCGCCCACGAGGCGGAGCTCTGGCGCTATCTGGCCTACGCCGCCGCGTCGATGGTGAACTCCGCGGACTGACGGCCCCTCAGGTCGCTCCGGTGGCACGATCGAGGCCACCGATCGGGCATGGACGGACACATTCCGGAGAGACGACCCCGAATAACGGTCACAATCCCATCAAGGTCGGTCTGCAAGCGGTTTCCAGCAGCACGTGCACTCTGAAAGCATCCGGAGGAAGTTTCGGGAGCGTTCGGCGAGTGTTCGACGTGCGCACCGTGATCAGGGTGGCCAGGGGGACGGGTGACGGGGTTCGTATTTCTGCGTGTCAGGGCGCACCGACTACTGCTGTCCGCCGCGCTCCTCGCGGTCCTGCTGACGACATCCGTGCTCGCCACCCTGGCGGCCTTCTCCGGCACCATCGGGGACGCGGCGCTCCAGGCCGGCCTGCGCGGCCGGTCGGCGGCGGCCGCCTCGCTGCTCGTCACCGGCCAGGTGCCCCAGGCGAAGCGGGCGAGCGCCGAGGCCGCCGTCACGGACGGGGTACGGCGGACGTTCGACGGCCTGCCGGTGACCGTCCGGCGCCTTGAGCGCTCGGGGCCGTACGCACTGCCCCGCAGCCTCCAGTCGGAGGCGGCCCGCAAGGGCGACCCGGACCTGACGCACTTCGCGGCGCTCGACCGCTCACGGCTCACCCTCGTCAAGGGCGCCTGGCCCTCGCCGTCCCGGACGGCGGGCGTGATCGAGACGGCGCTGCCCGAGGAGGCCGCCCGGCGGCTGCGGATCACCCCCGGCACCGTCCTGGACCTCGGCGACCGGCTCGACGACGAACGGCGGGTGAAGACCCGCGTCACCGGCGTCTACCGGCCCGTCGACACCGCCGACCTGTACTGGCAGCTGGACCCGGCCGGCGGGCGCGGCGTGCGGACCGTCGCGTTCACGACGTACGGCCCGCTGCTGGTCGACCCGGCCGTGCTCGGCGCCGGAGTGCTCAGCACCGGCGACATCTCCTGGCTCGGCTCCGCCGACTTCGACGGCCTCACCACCGACCGGATCGACGCCCTGCGCGCCTCCGCGACCGAGGGCCCGAAGGCGCTGGCCGCGCGCACCGACGCGTTCGGCACCACGATCTCCACGTCCACCGCGCTCCCGACCGCCCTGCAGCAGACCCAGCGCGCGCTGCTCGTCTCCCGCTCCACCCTGCTGATCGTCGCCGTCCAGCTGGTGCTGCTCGCCGCCTACGCGCTGCTGCTCGTCGCCCGGCTCCTCAGCACCGAGCGCTCCGGCGAGACGGCCCTGCTGCGGGCCCGCGGCGGTTCGCGCCGCCGCATCGCCGGGCTCGCCGGCATCGAGGCGCTGCTCCTCGCGCTGCCCGCGGCGATCGCCGCACCGCTCCTGTCCGGACCGCTGACCCGGCTCTTCGCCGAGCGGTCCGCGCTCTCCTCCCTCGGCGTCCGGCTCGACACGACGCCCTCGCTCCAGGTGTGGCTGGTAGCCGCGGGCGTGGCCCTGCTCTGCGCCGCGGCCGTCGTCGCGCCCGCGCTCGCCGCCGGCGACGGCTCCGCCGTCTCGCTGCGCAAGGCCCGCTCGGCCTCGCTGCCCGCTTCGGTACGGGCCGGGGCCGACCTCGCCCTCCTCGCCGTCGCCGGCGTGGCCTACTGGCAGCTCCAGCGGCCCGCCGCCGCGGGCGGCACCCTCGGCACCGAAGAGGCCGGCGGGGGCTCCATCGATCCCGTGCTCATCGCCGCGCCCGCCCTCGCCCTGCTCGCCGGCACCGTCCTGACCCTCCGCCTCCTGCCGCCCGCCGCCAAGCTGGCCGAGCGGCGCGCGGCGGGCGGGCGCGGGCTCTCCGCCGCGCTCGCGGGCTGGCAGTTCAGCCGCCGGCCGCTGCGCGGCGCGGGCCCCGTCCTCCTCCTCGTCCTCGCCGTCGCGATGGGCATGCTGGCCATCGGGCAGAGCGGCTCGTGGGAACGCTCGCAGCGCGACCAGGCCGACTTCCACACCGGCGCCGCCGTCCGCGTCCTCGGCGCCGGCCCCGGCGAGCCGACGGAGACCGAGCGGCTGGCCGCCGTCCCGGGCGTCACCGCCGTCGCCCCCGTGTACCGCGCCTCCATGGACGCGGCCGGCAAGACCGCGACCGTCCTGGCCGTGGACACCCGCAACGCCGCGGGCGGCATGCTGCTCCGCCCCGACCTCGCCGGCGCCACCGCCTCCTCCCTCCTCGCCCCGCTCACGCCGAAGGACCTCACCCGGCCCGGGCTCGCGCTGCCCGCCGGTACCCGCACGATCGCCGTCGACCTGCGGACCACCGCACCCGCCGGCATGCCCGAGCCCCGGGTCACCGCCGTCCTGGAGGACCCGAACGGCATCCCGTTCCGGCAGATCCTGGGCCCGCTGCCGCTCGACGGCCGCACCCACCGGCTGACCGCCGACCTCGGCGCCCTGACCGCCGGCCCCGGCACGGACGCGGCCCGCGGCTCCGGCGGTCTGCTCACCCTCACCGGCCTGGAGGTCACCGGCCAGATCGCCGACGGCGTGAGGTACACGCAGACCCTCGTCGTCGAGCGCTTCGCCACCGTCCGGGCCGACGGCACCGAGCGGGTGCACGCCCCCGGGCAGGTCCTCGCCTCCTGGGCCTCCGACTTCGAGCAGACCGAGTTCGGCGACCCGGGGGGCGGCGGCCCCGCGAACGGCACCGCGGGCCGCGCGGGACCCGGCGGCCGCCCGGCCCCGTACACCCTCTCCTTCGTCGTCATCGGCGGCGTTTCCGACGACAGCCACTGGGAGACGGAGGAGTACACGCTGCGGGCGAACGCCCCCGGCCCGAAGCCGCCCGAGTACCTCTCCGCCGTGGCCACCGAGGCGTTCATGACGGCGACCGGCGCCAAGACCGGCGACCGGATCGAGGTCGCCCTCGACGGCCGCCAGATCGACGTCACCGTCGCCCGGGTGGTCAAGGAACTGCCGACCACCGGACCGGGCTCCCGGGCCGTGTCCGCCACCACGCCCGTCGCCACCCCCGAGGACGGCGGCGCGGTCCTCGTCGACCTGGCCTCGGTCAACCGGTACCTGGCCGGCGGCTCCGACCGGACCGCGACCGTGCCGCCCACCGAGTGGTGGCTCACCGTCGCCCCCGGCCGCGCGGACGACGTCGCCGCCGCCCTGCGCGCCCGCCCCAACACGGACCCCGCGCAGGTCCTCGTCCGCGACGAGGCCGCCGCCGACCTCCTCGGCGACCCGCTCGGCGCGGGCCCCAACGCCGCCCTGATGGCGGTCGCGGCCGCCGCCGCCGCGCTCGCCGCCGTCGGCTTCGCGGTCGGCTCGGCCGGCGCGCTGCGGGAACGGTCCGCCGAGTTCGGACTGCTCCAGGCGCTCGGCACCCCCCGCCGCCGGCTCGCCCGGCTCATCGCCGCCGAACAGGGCGTGCTCATCGGCATCGGCCTGCTCGTCGGCATCGGGCTCGGCACCGTCCTGGCCCGGGCCGTCGTCCCGCTCGTCGTCCTCACCGGCCAGGCCGCCCGCCCCGTCCCCGCCGTCCTGGTCGAACTGCCCCTCGGGCAGGTGGCCCTGCTCCTCGCCGGAGTCGCCACACTGCCGCTGGCCATCGTCGCCGGGATCGCCCTGCGCCGCACCGACCCGGTCGTGACCCTGCGCCATCAGGGGGACCACTGATGGCCGCCGCGGACAGCGAGCACCCCGAGTCCGCCGCCGGCACGGACACGGCCCGCACCGACACCACCGCCGTACGCAGGAAGGCACCCGACATGGCCCCGCCCCGGTCCGACAAGCCCGCCCGCGCCGTGGCGCCCTGGGTGCGGACCCGGCTGCGGACCGCGCCCTGGGCCGCCGCCTCGCTCGCCCTGCTCGTGCTCGTCACCGCGTACCTCGCGGCCGCGCTGCCGCGGGCCGTCGACGCGTACGAGACGGAGGGCCTGCGCCACGACATCCGGGCCGCAGCGCCCCGCAGCAGCGTCCTCGAACTGACCGCCGAGGCGCCCGGCCTGGAACCCAGCCTGTCCCGGCGCGAGGCGCGCCTGGCCCCCTCGATCCTCCAGCGGCAGCGCGACGACGTCGCCGTCCTGCTGCCCGAGCCGCTGCGCACCGACCCGCGGCAGACCGTCCACGGCGTCCGCACGGTCAAGCGGGTCGAGGGCCTGGACCCGTGGCTGCCCCGGCCCGACGGGATCTCCCCCGAGTTCGTCCTCTCCTCCCCGTCCGAGCTGGCCGGCCACACGACGCTCCGGCAGGGCCGGCTCCCCGCGGGCACGGCCCGCCGCCCCGAGGCGGTCGTGACCGCCAAGACCGCCGCGTCCCTGCACCTGAAGGCCGGCTCCGTCGTCCACGTGCCGGGCCGGATCAGCGCCGAACCGATCGCCGTGACCGTCACCGGGATCGTGGAGCCGCGCGGCCCCGAGACCGCGTACTGGGCCGTGGAACCGCTGCTGCGCACCCCCGCGTACGCCGCGCTCGTCGGCAACGAGGTGAAGTACTACTGGCAGGGGGCCCTGCTCCTCTCCCCCGAGTCGGCGCCCGCCATCCTCTCCACCACCGGCGAACCGGAGGTCTTCTTCCGGTTCGTGCCCACCTCCGACCACCTCTTCGGGCGGGACGTCGACCGGCTCGCGGCCGCCCTCGACTCGGCCGCCGGCGGGCCGGACCTGGTGAAGATGCGCAGGGTCGTCGGACCCACCGGCGCCCTCACCACCGAACTCGACTCCCTCGTCGACTCGTACCGCTCGATGCGCGAGGCGATCAACCCGGTCGTGGCCGTCGCCGTGTTCGGCATCGGCGCCGTCGCGGCCGTGGTCCTCGCCATGACCGGCGGCCTCTTCGTCGCCCGCCGGGACAGCGAACTGGCGCTCATCCGCTCCCGCGGCGCCTCCCTCACCGGCATCGGCCTGCGGCTGCTCGGCGAGACCTCGGCGGTCGCCGTACCGGCCGCGGCCCTCGCCCTCGTCCTCGCCGTCGCGACCGTGCGAGGCGCGGGCGACGGCGTGACGGGCGGCATCCCGCTCGCCCCCTCCGTCCTCGCCGCCACGGCCGTCGCCCTCATCGCGATGCTGGTCCTGCCCCTGCGGGCGGTCGTCGTGCACCGGAACCCGCGGCTGCACGGCGGCCGCGACGACCTGCTCGACGCCCGCCCCTCCCGGCGCCGCACCGTCCTCGAACTCACCGCCCTCGTCCTCGCGGTGGGCGCGGTCGCCTCGCTGCGGCTGCGCGGCACCGCCGACGCCGGAGACCACCTGGTGAGCGCCGCCCCGGTGCTCGTCGGCCTGATCGCGGCCATGCTGCTCGTACGGATCTACCCGCTGCCGCTGCGCTGGGCGGCCCGCCCGGCCCGCCGGCTCCGCGGGGCGGTCGGACCGCTGGCCCTGGCCCGCGCCGGACGCTCCTCATCGGCGGGCACCCTCCCGCTGCTCGCACTGGTCCTCGCGCTCACCACGGCGGCCTTCGGCGGCTCCGTCCTCGCGGGCGTCGCCGACGCCCGCGACCGGGCCGCCCTCCTGACCACCGGCGCGGACGCCCGGATCGGCGGCTCCGTCGAGTGGACACCGCTGCCCGCGGGGCTCGTCGAGACGGTGCGCGGCACGGCGGGCGTACGGGACCTGGCCCCGGTGCAGATCGAGTACGGGGTCTCGCTGCCGTCCTCCCAGGGCACCTCCGACCTGCCGATGAGCGCGCCCCTCGTGGGCGTCGAGCCCGGCTCGTACACGCGGCTCGCGGACCGGACCGGCTTCGGACCGTTCCCGGCCGGACTGCTCGCGTCGACCGGGCGGGGCGGCCCGGACGCCGTCGCGGACACCGAACGGGTACTGCCCGCCATCGCCTCGCCCGCGGTCGCCGAACGGCTCGGCAAGGCGCCGCTGGAGATCGTGTCGGCGGCCGGCGTGTTCCGGGTCAAGGTGGTCGCGGTCCGCTCGACGACCCCGGCCCTCTCCGACGCCGACTTCCTCGTCGTCAACGCCGCCGACCTCACCCACCCGGCGCCCACCGGGCTCCTCGTCACCGGCTCGCCCGACGGCGCCGCGCTGCGGGCCGCCGTCAAGGGCGGCGACGGGGCCCTCGCCGTGACGATGCGCAGCGAGCAGCGGTCCACCTACGTGGACTCGCCGCTCCAGTCGGGCGCCGAGGGCATCTACCTCGGCGCGATCGGCGCCGGCGCCGGCTACGCCATGGTGGCGGTGCTGCTCTCCCTCATGCAGAGCGCACCGGAACGGACCAAACTCCTCGCCCGGCTCCGGACCATGGGCCTCACCCGCAAGCAGGGCCGACGGCTGCTCGGCCTCGAAGCCCTGCCGCAGGCGGTCCTCGCCGCGCTCGGCGGGACCCTGGTGGGCTGGGCGACGGTACCGCTGCTCGCCCCGGGCGTCGACCTGTTCCGGCTGGCGCTCGCGGCGGCACCGGGCTTCGCCCCGCTGGACAGCGCCCCGCTGCGGGCCGACCCGTGGTCGCTGGTGCTGCCCGCGGTCGGCGTCGTCCTCCTGACGGGGCTGGCGGCGGCGGGACAGGCATGGTGGGCGGGACGCAGGGGCTCGATCAAGGAACTCAGGGCAGGAGACGCACGATGACGCAGACCGGGACGACCCTCTCGACCGCCCCTTCGGACACCACCCTCGAGGAGCTGGAGCGGCGGGCCACGGCGCGGCGCGACCGGCCCTCGTACGGGCACGACGCGCTCATCGCCTGCGACCGGCTGGTCCGGATCTTCACCACCGACGGGGTGGAGGTGCAGGCGCTCCAGGGACTCGACCTCCTCGTGAAGGAGGGCGAGCTGATGGCCCTGGTCGGCGCCTCCGGATCCGGCAAGTCGACCCTGATGAACATCCTCGCGGGCCTGGACGTGCCGACCGCGGGCGCGGCCCGGGTCGCGGGCTGCGACCTGCTCGGGATGGACGGCAAGGCGCGGCTGCGCTACCGGCGCGAGGTCGTCGGCTTCGTCTGGCAGCAGACCGCCCGCAACCTCCTGCCCTATCTGACGGCCGCCCAGAACGTCGCACTGCCCATGCAGTTGCGCGGCCGCTCGAAGAAGAAGGCCGAGCGGGCGGAGGAGCTCCTCTCGATGCTGGGCATCGCGGAGGCCAGGGACCGGCGGCCGCACCAGCTCTCCGGCGGCCAGCAGCAGCGGGTGGCGATCGCCGTCGCCCTGGCCAACAACCCGGCCGTGCTCCTCGCCGACGAGCCGACCGGCGAGCTCGACTCGGCCACCGGCGAGCAGGTCTTCGCGGCCTTCCGCCGCGCCAACGAGGAGCTCGGCACCACCATCGTCATCGTCACCCACGACCAGGCCGTCGCCTCCGAGGTCCGCCGTACGGTCGCCATCCGCGACGGCCGCACCTCCTCGGAGGTCCTGCGCCGCACCGAGGTCGACGAGCTCGGCCAGGAGTCCCTGGTCGCCCGCGAGTACGCGATGCTCGACCGGGCGGGCCGGCTCCAGCTCCCCGCGGAGTACACGGCGACCCTGGGCATGGAGCACCGGGTGGCCCTGGAACTGGAGCAGGACCACATCGGGGTGTGGCCCGACGACACAGAGCACTGAGCCGACGGCTGGGCACGGCTGGGCACGGCTGGGCACGGCTGGGCACGGCTGGGCACGGCTGGGCACGGCTGGGCTCAACGACTCGCGGGGCGGCTCGACTTGGCTTGACTCGGATCGGCTTACGGGGCGGCGCGGCTCGGCGCAACCGCGTGCGGCGCGAAAGGCGTCCCCGCCCACGGAAGCGGCTGCCGACGTCGTTCACGGGGGTACTCATGGGAAAGACCGTGCCGTACGCCGGGGCGCTGCTCGTGCCCGCCGTCGCCGGAGCACTCCTGTGGCGGTGGGCCGACTGGAGCCTCCGGAGCCCGCACGGCCTCCCGACCGCGCTCGCGGTGGCCGGCGGCCTCGCGCTGACCGCCGTCGCGCTCCTGGCGCACAACGCGCTCTTCCGCGAGGGCGGGAGCATCGCCGCGGCCGTCCTGATCGTCGCGGGCCTCACGGCGGTCTGGGTCGAGGCCCGGGACTCCGCGGTCCGCGGCGCGGTCGCCGACTGCGTCGTGGTCGGCAAGGCCCGGGTGACCCACCACCCCACCTTCGGCGAGGGCGCGCCGGCCGCCAAGACCCTGTACCACCACACGCTGGACTGCGTCGGCGGCTATCCCACCGAGTTCTCCGCCGAAGAACGGATCGCCGAACCGGGCGGCGCGGTCCGGATCGCCTACGACCCCGCCCACCGCATGGACCCCGTCCTCGAAGGTCGGAACAAGGCCCACGGCTCCCCCGTCGTCCCCACCTCCCTGCTCGCGCTCTCGGCGGCGCTTTCGGCGGCCGCGATCGCCCGGGAGGGGCGCGGGGAGGAGTGAGGGGCGAGGCACCGGCTCTCGGCCGGGCGGCCGGGCGGCCTCAGGCCGTCAGGTCGATGAGCCCGGCGGCGGTGGGCCGGAACCCGCATCGCTCGTGGAACCCGGCGAGATGGGGCTCGTAGTCCACGTGCAGCCAGTGCGCGCCGCGCTCGCGGGCGGCCGCGGCGGCGGTACGGACGAGGTCGACGCCGAGCCCACGCCGGCGCTCGTCCGGGTGGACGGTGGTGTCGAGGAGGAAGGCGTGCACGCCTCCGTCGCCGACGACGTTCACGTACCCGACGAGCCGCCCGTCGCGGCGGGCGGTCACCCGGAGCAGGCTGCGGGCCAGCACGGGGCCGAAGTCGGCGTCCCGGTGCCCGGGCCAGGCGGCGTGGAAGAGCGTGTTGAGCTCGTCCCCGGTGAGGGGCCCGTCGACCTCGATCATCCGGCGGACGTCCCCGGCGTGACGCTCAGCGAGGTCAGCGACATCGGGACGGTGCGCAGGGCGATCGAGCCGTACGGGGTACGGAGCCGCAGCCACGGCCCCGAGGCGAACAGGGCGACCGGCGTCCTCTCGGACGCAGGCGGCAGGAAGCCCAGCGACTGGGCGGCGTGCACGGCCCGCAGCGGCAGCCCGGTGGTGCCGAGGGTCCGGGACCAGATGTCCCGGCCGATCCGGTCCCGTTCGGCCGTGGTCCGCCGCTCCTCGGGCAACTCCGCGTCCCGGGCCCGGAACTCGGCGACCGCGGCGGCGACCGCGCCCCGCATCTCGGCGTCGCCCGGCAGTCCCTCGACGGGCCGCCAGCCGCTGCGCGGCGGCAGTACGCCCGCCCAGGGCGGTCCGGTCACCGTGTCCGGGACGACCGCCTTGCCGGCCGACTCCTCGATGCCCTCGAGGAACTCGCCGGCCGAGACGGTGACATCGAGGTCCACTGCGTCGACGAGGAGCGCCGTGCGGATCGCGAGGACCTCGAAGGACGGCGGCCGCCCGAAGACGGCCAGCGCCCCGCCGCCCGCCTGGAGGCGGACGGCGGCGGCCCGGTCGTAACGGACCAGCCGGGTCAGGAAGGCGGCGAGGGCCGCCGCCTCCCTGGCGTCGGCGAAGTGGAGCGGCGCGAGGACGGTCATGCTGCGGCAGTCATCCCGTCGTCCACGTACTCCTGCAGGAAGCTCCGCTCCTCGGCGGTGATCCGCCGAGGACGCTGGGCCTCCAGGTCGAAGGGCACGACGACCGTGGCCGCCCGGACGTACGTGACGTCCGGGTCCTTGATCTCGTACGCGATCGTCAGCGACGCCGCGCCTATCTTCGTGACCCACGACTCGACGGTCACCGGCTCGTGCCGGTGGACCAGCGGCCGCACGTAGTCGATCTCGTGCCGGGCCACGACGGACCCGCCGGAGAACGAGGGGGAACCGTCCCCCGGCGCCAGCCGGAACATGAAGTCGATCCGCGCCTCTTCCAGGTACCGCAGGAAGACGACGTTGTTGACGTGCCCGAAGGCGTCCATGTCCGACCAGCGCAGGGGACAGCTGTAGATGTGGCGCACGATCAGCCTCGGGTCAGCTTCTTGTACGTGGCGCGGTGCGGGCGGGCCGCGTCCGCACCGAGGCGCTCGATCTTGTTCTTCTCGTACGACTCGAAGTTGCCCTCGAACCAGAACCACTTCGACTCACCCTCGTACGCGAGGATGTGCGTCGCCACCCGGTCCAGGAACCAGCGGTCGTGGGAGATGACCACGGCCGCACCCGGGAACTCGAGCAGGGCGTTCTCCAGCGAGGAGAGCGTCTCGACGTCGAGGTCGTTGGTCGGCTCGTCGAGGAGCAGCAGGTTGCCACCCTGCTTGAGGGTGAGCGCCAGGTTCAGACGGTTGCGCTCACCACCGGAGAGCACACCGGCCGGCTTCTGCTGGTCCGGACCCTTGAAGCCGAACGCGGAGACGTACGCCCGCGAGGGCATCTCGACGTGGCCGACGTTGATGTAGTCGAGCTCGTCGGAGACGACCGCCCACAGCGTCTTCTTCGGGTCGATGTTGGCGCGGCTCTGGTCGACGTACGAGATCTTGACGGTCTCGCCGACCTTGACGGTGCCGGAGTCCGGGGTCTCCAGACCCTGGAGCATCTTGAAGAGCGTGGTCTTGCCGGCGCCGTTCGGGCCGATGACGCCGACGATGCCGTTACGGGGCAGCGTGAAGGACAGGTCGTCGATGAGGACCTTGTCGCCGAACGCCTTGGAGAGGTTCTCGACCTCGACGACGATGGAGCCCAGGCGCGGGCCCGGCGGGATCTGGATCTCCTCGAAGTCCAGCTTCCGCATCTTGTCGGCCTCGGCCGCCATCTCCTCGTAGCGCGCGAGACGGGCCTTGGACTTGGCCTGGCGGCCCTTGGCGTTGGAGCGGACCCACTCCAGCTCCTCCTTCAGACGCTTCGCACGCTTGGCGTCCTTCTGGCCCTCGACCTTGAGGCGGGTGGCCTTGGTGTCGAGGTAGGTGGAGTAGTTGCCCTCGTACGGGTGGGCGCGACCGCGGTCGAGCTCGAGGATCCACTCGGCCACGTTGTCGAGGAAGTACCGGTCGTGGGTGACGGCGACGACGGTGCCGGGGTACTTGGCGAGGTGCTGCTCCAGCCACTGCACGGACTCGGCGTCCAGGTGGTTGGTGGGCTCGTCGAGGAGGAGCAGGTCGGGCGCCTCCAGGAGCAGCTTGCAGAGCGCGACGCGGCGCTTCTCGCCACCGGAGAGGTTGGTGACGGGCCAGTCGCCGGGCGGGCAGCCCAGGGCGTCCATGGCCTGCTCCAGCTGCGTGTCGAGGTCCCAGGCGTTGGCGTGGTCCAGGTCCTCCTGGAGCTTGCCCATCTCGTCCATGAGCGCGTCCGAGTAGTCGGTCGCCATGAGCTCCGCGACCTCGTTGAAGCGCTTCAGCTTCCCCATGACCTCGGCGGCGCCGTCCTGCACGTTCTCCAGGACCGTCTTCGACTCGTCCAGCGGCGGCTCCTGCAGGAGCATGCCGACCGTGAAGCCGGGCGACAGGAACGCGTCACCGTTCGACGGCTGCTCCAGGCCCGCCATGATCTTCAGAACGGTGGACTTACCGGCACCGTTCGGGCCGACCACACCGATCTTCGCACCCGGCAGGAAGCTCAGCGTCACGTCATCGAGGATGACCTTGTCGCCGTGCGCCTTGCGCGTCTTGCGCATCGTGTAGATGTACTCAGCCAAGAGAAACCGTCCGGCTAGGAGTGAGTGGGCAGATACACCCCATCTTGCCTGACCGCCACCCCCGGGCGGAAACCGGTGAGGTGGGAGCGGGGGCGCGGAGGGAGGGCGCGGGGGCGGCGTACCGGGTGGTACGGGTGGAATCGGGGCGTGGACGTGCGACGACCCCGGGCCGCGAGTGCGGTCCGGGGTCGGGCGGGGTCACGGGGTGAAGGGCGTGTGACGCGGATCACTCCGTGGGGTGGGCCGCGGTGCCGGGCGCGGGGCCCGGCACCGGGGGCCCGGGGTTACTGGCCGGCGGCCTTCTTCTTGCGGAGGAAGAACACCGCGCCGCCGCCGACCACGACGAGCGCGGCGGCGATGCCGGCGATCATCGGGGTGGCGTTGGAGCTGCCGGTCTCGGCGAGGTCGCCGCCGCCGGTGGTGGAGCCGGTGGTGCCGGCCGTGGTGTCACCGGTGGTGCCGGGGGTGGTCGGCGAGGGCTCGACCGAGGGGGAGGTGGAGGGGGTCTCGGAGGGCTTCGGGCCGGGAGGGGCCGTCTTGCAGTCCAGGACGCCCTCGAAGGTCTCCTCGAAGCCGTTCGGGCCGGTGATGGTGAACTTGTACGCCTCGTCCTCGGCGAGCGGGACCGTGATGGTCTTCGTCTCACCGCCGGCGATGGTGTACGAGGTGCCCTTCAGGTCGAAGGTCCAGTCCTCGTCGCCCGCGTTGGAGGCGACGATCTCCAGGCCGCCCTTGGCGCAGTCCTTGGCGACCGTGACGGCCGGGACGGCACCCTTCTTGGCCCAGGCGGCGGTGGCCTTGGCGGTGACGGTGGAGTCGCTGGAGCCGGCCAGGATCATGGTCTGGCTCTTGCCCTGGACGCTGACGAAGGCGCGGCCGAGCGGGACCTTCGTGGCGGCCTCGGCCTTGACCTCGGCGGTGCCGTCGGCGGTGCCCTTCGGCACGTCGACGAAGACCTCGTCGCCGTCCTTGGCCTTGGTGACGGCCTTGCCGTCCTTGTCGACGACGCCGACGCCGGCCGGGGCGCCCGGGACGATCGAGAGGGTGGCCTCGGCGGCGTTGGTGCCGACCTTGATCGGGCCGAGACGCTCACCGGACTTGCCCGCGACGGAGGACGGGGAGAGGCTGAGGGACGCCTTCGGCTCCTCGACCGTCTTGGCGTTCTCGAGCAGGTAGGAGGTCAGCTTCTGACCCTGCGGGTCGACCGGGGTGGCGTCGACCTTGTCCGAGTAGCGCCAGATCGCGGCCTGCGTGGCGGCGGCGGCGGTCTTCTCGGTCAGACCCTCGACGTGGGTCTTCGCCTCGAGCGCGTCGACCGAGACGTTCGGGTAGGAGTTCTCCAGGATCCAGAGGATCTTGCCCGCGTCGGCGTTGTTGTGGAGGGACGACTGGTCCCAGCCGACCTCCTTGTACTTCTTGCCCTCGCGGGCACCGGTGCGGAAGTCGATGCAGTAGGTCTGAAGGCTGCCGCCGTTCTCGACCTTCATCTCGAAGAGGCCGCCGCGCTCTTCCCAGACCTCGACCTTGTCGTTGATCTTCTCGGTGATCTTCACCTTGTCGGAGATCTTCAGCTGGCCGAGCGTGGCGGTCGCGCCGCCGTTGTCACCAGGGCTCTCCTCGGCCGCAGCCGGTCCCGCGATGCCTATCGCGCCTGCGGCAACGAGGCCGGAGACCAGGGCGGCTGCGGCAAGGCGGCGAGAAGTACCCCGCCCACGAACTGAAAACATTGGATTCCCCTCCGGGCGGGCCGCTCCGCGAACTTTGGTCGATTCACGTGGGGGGAGCGCACGCCAGCAGATTCACAGACTCGATGGGCTCATGTGCCACATGAGTACCCGGGAATCCTAGGGACGCGGAACCCCCGGGTGCCCGGCCATACGGTCAGATAACCATTCCGTCTCGGAATCGTTATCCACGCGGCGAGTTGGTCGACAAATCCCCACGACACATGGTCAAGGGGCGGTTACCAGGCGCGTTGTCAGCTCGTCCGCCGCCACCGCCCACGGGTCCTCCTCCGCGCCCGGAGACCCGCCCGGAGACGCGCCCGGAGGCCCGCCCGGCGAGGCTTCCCGCCCCCGGTCGGAGCGGAGTTCGGGCTCCGGCCGGGCGGCGCGGCGGAAGGCCGCCGTCCCCCGGCTCAGGTCGTGGCCCACGGCGAGCGCGGCGACGTCCACGAACGTCTTGCGCTGCCCGTCGCGCTCGTCCTCACGCACCTTCAGACGGCCGTGCACCACCAGGGGTTCACCGACCGAGACGGAGGCCGCGAGGTTGGCGCCGAGCGAGCGCCAGGCGGACACCGTGTAGAAGCTGGTGGGCCCGTCGGACCAGAGCCCCTGCTCGCGGTCCCAGCGGCGCGCGGTCACCGCGAACCGGAACCTGGCCACCCCTCCGGTCGCCGTGTCCCGGTACTCCACCGCCGTCGCCACGTTCCCGACGAGCGTCACCGTCGTATCGTTCATGGTCCGCCCCGCTCTCCTGTGTCCTGCTGCCGTGTCCTGCCGATGTGTCCTGCTGCTGTCTCCTGCTGCGTCGACACCATGCTGGAGCGGCACGCGAAACCCCGCCGGGGCCTGTGGACGGCCGCACGGCGGGGGACAACTCCCTCACCCCGGAGGGTGAAAGGGGGCGAAACGGAACCGGTCGGGCTACCTCCCCCGGACCCCCGCCCGCGTGGCGCCGAGCCGCGTCGTACCGAAGCGGAGCCCGCCGGCCATCCGGGCCGACGGCCGCGTGCCCACCACGGTCGCGTACTGCTCGCGCACCTCCCGGTAGCGCACCAGCTCCGCCGCCACCGGATCGAGCACCCGGGCCCGGCCGCACGCCGCCGCCGCCTCGCGCAGACGCCGCTCGGCCTCCTGCCCGTACCGCCGGGCCGGCCCCTTCACCGCGCCCTCGCAGGCCCATTCGACGAGCGGACCGCCGACGATGCCGCCGACCATCACGAGGACCGGCGGCAGCAGGCCCGGCGGTACGACGCCGACGATCTGCCCCACCAGCCAGAGCGCGCCGAAGACCTGCAGGAGCGTCATCACCACCTGGGCGAGCACGGCCGCGGGCCACCAGGCGGGCCTCGGCGGGCGGGCGGCCGGGTCGCCCACGGTGACCGTCAGTTCGTCCAGGGCCTCGGGCAACCCCTCCGCCCCGCGTGCCGCCGCCTCGCGCACGGCCTGCGCCCACGGCACCGGAAGCCCCCGCGACGCCTCGTCCGCGACGATCCGCACGGCCTGCTCGACGCGCTGGCGCGCCGTCAGCTCCTCCTCGGCCGGGGAGACGAGGCGCGGATCGGTGAAGCCGTGCGCCCGCATCCGCTCGTACCGGCGGTAGAGCCGCAGCCAGGGCGTGCCGCAGGCGCGGATGGCGCCCCGGCGCCAGACCCGCTCGGCGGCCTCGCCCGCCGCCTGGGCGCCGACGGCGATCGCGAGCCGGTCCGTGAACGCGTCCCGTGCCCGCTCGTCGAGACCGGACCGCCCGTCGGTGACGTACGCCGGGCGCAGCCGGGCGGCGGCCGCGTCGACGTCGGCGGCGAGCCGGCGCTCGGGGGCGGTGCGTTCCTGGACGAACCGGGCGACGAGCTCGCGCAGTTCGGGGACGCCCTCGCCGGTGAGCGCGGAGACGGACAGGACGGTGGCGCCGGGCTCGCCGTGCTCGCCGAGCGCCACGCCGTCCTCGTCGAGGAGGCGGCGCAGGTCGTCGAGGACGAGGTCGGCGGCCTCGGTGCCGAGCCGGTCGATCTGGTTGAGGACGACGAAGGTGACCTCGGCGTGCCCGGCGAGCGGCCTGAGGTAGCGCTCGTGCAGGGCGGCGTCCGCGTACTTCTCCGGGTCGACCACCCAGATGACGGCGTCGACCAGGCCGAGGACCCGGTCGACCTGGTCGCGGTGGGCGGTGACCGCCGAGTCGTGGTCGGGCAGGTCGATGAGGACGAGCCCCTGGAGTTCGGTGTCGGCGGCGCCGCCCGCGAGGGGGCGGCGCCGCAGCCGGCCGGGGACGGCGAGCCGGTCGAGGAGCCCGGCGGAGCCCTCGGACCAGCTGAGCGCGATGGGCGCGGAGGTGGTGGGGCGCCGCAGGCCGGTCTCGGAGACGGGGACGCCGGCGAGGGCGTTGAAGAGCGTCGACTTGCCGCTGCCGGTGGCGCCGGCGATCGCGATCACGGTGTGCCGGGAGGAGAGCCGCTGCCGGGCGGCGGCCTCGTCCAGGACGCGCCCCGCCTCGGCGAGGGCCTCGCTCTCGACCCGCGTACGGGAGAGCCCGACGAGCTCGTGCAGGGCGTCGAGCCGGGTCCGGAGCGGGCCGCCGTAACTTCCGCCGAGCGGCGGCAGCGTGTCCTCCTCCCGTACCTCCTCCGCGGGTTCCCCCTCCTTGGCGGCGGCCCGCTCGGCCGCCCGCCGCGCGATCAGCCCGTCGTCCCAGCTCTCCCGGCCCCGGCCGGGCGCCCCGTCCCGCTCGCGGCCGCGCTCCCGGCCGTCGTCCGCCACGTCCACCACGTCACTTCTCCTTCTGCAGTACGGAGAGCGCGGCGATCAGCTCCGCCTGCGGCTCGGGGGTCACGTCGAGCGATTCGAGGGGGGCGAGGCGCCGGTCGCGCTCGGCGTGCAGGACGCGGTCGACGTACGAGAGGACCAGCTCGCCGCCCTTGTCGCGCAGCCGCAGGGCCGCCTGGGCGCCGAGAAGTTCGGCGAGGCGTTCGCCGGCGGACCGGGTGCGCCGGCCGCCGAGGAGCGAGGCGGCGAGGAGGGCGGCGACGGTGTCGGCCTCCGGCAGGGCGGTGCGGGCGGCGCGGGGGCCGGAGGGGCGCTCGACGTCACGCACCTCCTCCTCGGCCAGCTCTTCGAGTACGCGCCGCCAGCGCCGTACCTCCACCCCGATCCGCTCCCCCGCCTCCCGGTCCCCGCCGGTCCGCGGCGGCCCCAGGGCCTCCGCGGCGGGCTCGCGGCGCCAGAGGTCCCGTACGCGCTCCTCGGCCGCCGAGACCGCGCAGTGCAGGAGGGCGGCGAGGGACTCGGCCAGGGCGTCGAGGAGCTCGTCGGCGGTGCTGTCGCGGGGGTAGCCCCGCCAGCGGGTGCGGGCGTCGCCCGCGAGGACGGCGCCGCGCCCCAGTCGCTGCCGCACCCGCTTCGCCTCCTCCCCGTACGCGCTCTGGACGACGCCGCCGAGACGGACGGCGGCGGCGTACTGCGCGGCGACCGCGCCGGCCAGTTCGGGGAGCCGGGCGTCGAGGGAGTCGATGACCCCGGACGCGGTCCGGTCGGCGGCCTGCTGCCGGGCCGCCGGGTCCTGGGCCCGGTGGGCCAGCCAGCCGCGCAGGGCGGCGACGGCGTTGTCGGGCAGCAGCCCGCTGCCCCCGTCCGCCGACTCGGGCAGCTCGGGGATGGTGAACCGCGGTACGCCCCCGAGGCCGGCCTTGTCGAGCAGCGCCTCGTACTGCCGGGAGACCTCGCCGATGACCTGGTGCGGGACCCGGTCGAGGACGGTGACGAGGGTGGCGTCGTACTCCTTGGCGGTACGCAGCAGGTGCCAGGGCACGGCGTCGGCGTACCGCGACGCCGTCGTCACCATCACCCAGATGTCGGCGGCGCAGATCAACTCGGCGGCCAGGAGCCTGTTCTCGACGACGAGGGAGTCGATGTCGGGCGCGTCGAGCAGCGCCAGCCCCCGGGGCAGCGAGGAGGCCGTCTCCACCCGCAGGGCGTTCTCCCCGGGGGGATCCTCCCCGGCCGGGTGGTCCTCGTCGGCCTGTGGCAGCCAGACGCGCGTCAGCTGCGGGAGGACCCGCATGCCCGCGAACCAGTGGTGATCCTCCGGGTGGCAGACGAGCACGGGCGTCCGCGTCGTGGGCCTCAGCACCCCCGACTCGCTGATCCGCCGCCCGACAAGGGAGTTGACCAGGGTCGACTTGCCCGCCCCGGTCGAGCCGCCGACCACCGCCAGCAGCGGCGCGTCGGGATCCTTCAGCCGCGGCACCAGGTAGTCGTCGAGCTGGGCCAGCAGCTCGGCCCGCGTCTGCCGGGCCCGCGGTGTGTCCGGGAGGGGGAGAGGAAGGCGCACGGCGGCGACACGGTCGCGCAGGGCGGAGAGTGCGTCGATCAGCTGAGGCCGTTCGTCCAAGGTCACCACATGCGAAGAATGCCCAATTTATGAGTGTTTTTGAAGCCTATTACGGCCCTGCGCGCCGAAGAGAAAGGCGGCGACCGGAAGCCCAGGCATAACGAGTGCACAACACCCGCCCCCCGCAGCGAAAAAAGCGCTGCGCGAATCGCACCTGCCTGCGATTATCGTTCCGCTTCACCGAACCTCCACATCGTGCCACGCAGGTGAAGCAACCGGGCCAAGGCGATCGGAGCCCTATCCTTGTCCCGGCAGGCCACACCCCACCCCCAGGGGGCTCCTGGCCACACAGTCACCACCCGGCCCCCGTAGCTCAGTGGATAGAGCAGGTGCCTTCTAAGCACTTGGCCGCAGGTTCGAGTCCTGCCGGGGGCGCACAGCGCGAGACCCTCCTTCGGGAGGGTCTTCTTGCTGGTCGGGGGCGGTTTTCATCGCGAACGGGCGGAGGCACCCCCTCCGGCGAGATGCCCGCCGAGAGCCCGGGGCGGTGGCGGCGGCGTGCGGACGGTCGATGTCGCGAGCCCACCCGTGGGCACAGCTGGTACCTCGCCGGATCTCGGCGGGCGTCATGTCCGACCGACACCTTCCGCGACGGCGGTAAGGTCCTCGACTCCTCGCGGGACGCGACGCAACCGTCGGAGTTCCTGCACGTCGAACCACCGCCTCGCCGCGACCGCGTCCAGTAGCTGATCACCGGCCCCGATCCGAAGCCCGCGGCGCCCCATCGGTCCTTCCGCGAGCCGGCGTACGCACTGGTTCCTCAGTCCTGAGCGGGGATGTCCAGGGCGGTCCCGTACAGGCGGGAGACCCGGATCAGGATCACCACGCGCCGGTCGGGCAGCGACTGCTCGCCGGGGGCCGCCCCGTCGGCCGGGTCCACGATCTCCGCCTCACCCTCCGCCACGGCGAACGACCAGACGTCCGGGCCGTTGACGTGCAGTGAGGCGCGCGGGTCGCGGCGCAACTGGCGGACCTTGAGGCGGTCGGCAGTGGAGGAGACCCGCAGCACGCGCTCCTCGGCGTCCCAGTCGTAGAGGACGGTCGACAGGTGCGGGTGGCCGGTACTCCTGACGCTCGCGAGTACGCCGAACTGCTGCTGACTCAACAGCCGGGAGAGCTCCTGGTCGGTGAGCACGCGGGGGGCCGGTCCGTCGTTCCGGGTGGTGCCGGTGGTGGTCTCGGTGACGGTGCGCTCGCTCATGGGACAGCCTTTCGATGGTCGGGTGCGGTGAGGCGGGCGGGTCGAGGGCGGGTCGGACGGCTGCGGCGCGGGCGGGAGTCGGCGCGTCGGCGGCGGCTCCCGCGCGGCCTGCCGCTCGGGGCGGCGCGGCTCGTCGGTGAGTACTCCGTCGCGGACCTGGCCGATGGGCGCGCCCGCCACCCCGGTGAAGCTGAAGTCGACGGTGCAGGCCGGGAGGAGCCGTCTAGGCGATCATCAGCATCCGTGCGGCGACAGCTCCGAGGGTCGGCCGGCATGAGCGCGGGACGACGGGCGAAGCGGACGGGGGCGCGGAGTCGGATGCGGCAAACATGCGGTCTCTCCTGTCGGTTGACGCAACACGAGAGACCGTAGCAGATGGTTTTGTTGCGGACTATTTTTCTCGGTCTTACTTATGGTTCCGCTTGCCGGCCACGCGGGCGCCGCCTCGGGCACGGTGACGGGCACCCTCGCCGAGGACGCGAACGCCGTCGCGCCGTACAGCGGCCTGCGCGATCAGCCCGCCGCCGCCAGCAGCTGCCACGCCCGAGTGACGACGAGCCGCGTCCACCGGCGGAATGACGGTGGGCGCGGCTCGGTGCCGTCGCTTCGGGTGCGTGGCGGTCAGTTCGGGTACGCGCGGGCGGTGAGGCGGCGTTCGGCCTGCGGGGCGAGGGTGAGGGTGAAGCCGTGGTTGGCGGCGACGGAACGCGTGTGGTCGGCGGAGAGGGAGCCGTGGCGTTCGAGGGTGAGGGCGGGCATGCCCGAGCGGCCGTGGCCGGGGGTGTGGTGGAAGGAGAGGACGGTGGTCGCGGTCGTCGTGTGGTGCGGGTGGCGGCGGCGGGCGGCGGCCTCGTCGTCATGGGCGAGGACTTGGACGTCCGGCTCGTGGCCGAAGTCCGCGATCACGCCGTCGGCGCGCCAGTGCGCCGGCTCGTCGTCGGTGCCGGTCAGGTGGCGGGAGCGGTTCGCCGAGGTGACGGCGAGGAATCCGGTGCCGGTCCGGACCAGCGCCTCGGCGAGGAAGGCGTTGGAGGGGCAGGAGTGGCCGGGGGCGATCACGCGCACGGTCTCGACGCCCTGCCGGACGGCCGTCAGATGGGGAGGGATGTGCGCGGCGGCGGGGCCCCGGAGGCCGAACGGGCCGAGGTGGAGCAGTTCGTCGACGAGGTCCTCGATCTGGCGGCGCGGGAGCTCGGACGGCAGCCGGGTCCAGTCGAAGAGCGAGCCGACGCGCTCGGGGACGGTGGTGACGCCGGTGACCCGGTCGGCCGGGCAGCCCTTCATCCGGTTCACGCGCTCGACGACCTCCCGGTCGGGGCGGGCCGTCAGGGCGTAGGAGGTGCCGAAGCCGTGCGCGACGGCGGCTCCTTCGTCCAGCGCCTCGGCCGCCCTCCGTACGTCCTCGGCCTCGCCCAGGACCAGGCCCCGAGTCGCGATCGTCGACTGTCCGCCCACCGCACACCTCCAGCTGATTTCGTTGACGACCGGGCAACGATCCGGGCCTCCGCCGGTCACCCGGCGGGCCGGGCCGCTCCGCCGGGGCGGTGACGTGCCCCTCCGCCCCCGGGAGGGGGCGTCGCGGAAGCCCCTGCTCCCGTGGCGTGCCCTCTCCGCGCGGGACGACGATCGCAGGGCCCGCTCGTGAACGGGTGGGGTCCGAATAGCGTTCACTCTCAGTTCATTGCAATGAATTCCTTACGTGCTGTTGCGTTATCTTCAGAATCATTGCAATGAAATCTCTGCATTGACCTGCAACGATTAGATTCCTACGCAACGAAGTCGTTGCCAGAGTCTCGAACGCAACGTAGCTTTTCCTTCATCAGAAACGGCGGGCCGACAGAGAGCCCGCCGCAGAAGAAGGAGCACACCGTGCAGAAGTTCGCCACCACCGCCGCCATCGTCACCACCCTCGACATCGCCGCCGGCCACATCCGCCTCATCGCCGCCGACCGCACCGACACCACCGTCGAGATCCGCCCGGCCGACGCCTCCAAGAGCCGCGACGTCAAGGCCGCCGAACAGGTCGAGGTCGACTTCACCGACGGCGTCCT
>NZ_JBHWAQ010000002.1:325035-438469 GCF_042743475.1 Streptomyces sp. NPDC059534 | reverse complement strand
GCTTACCAATAGCACCTAGCACGACATTATACAATCTCATTGTAATGGAATGCCGAATACCGACAGAAGCCGGATATTCTGGATGGACAAGCGTTCCTTTAGGCCCCGCGCCGGTCGCCGTACCGCCGGACCCGCCGCGGCGGCGACGGCCGCCGCCGCTGCCCGCGGCCCCGGCCGGCTTGCGCGGCGGGGTCGGCTGCGGGGTCTCGATGACGACGGGGACGCCCGAGGGCTCCCGGGCGCCGGTGAGCTCGGCGAGCTCCTCGTCGCTGGACTTGATCTGCGCCGTGCGCGGGCTGATCCCGGCGTTCGACATCAGCCGGCCCATGTCGCGCTTCTGCTCGGGCAGGACCAGGGTGAAGACGCTGCCGGACTCGCCGGCGCGGGCGGTGCGGCCGCCGCGGTGCAGGTAGTCCTTGTGGTCGATGGGCGGGTCGACGTTCACGACCATGTCGAGGTCGTCGACGTGGATGCCGCGGGCCGCCACGTTGGTCGCCACGAGCGTGGTGACCTGGCCGGTCTTGAACTGGTCGAGGGTCCGGTTGCGCTGCGGCTGCGAGCGGCCGCCGTGCAGGCCGGAGGCGCGTACGCCGTTGGCGAGGAGCCGCTTGACCAGCCGGTCCACGGACCGCTTGGTGTCCATGAAGAGGATCGTCCGGCCGTCGCGGGCCGCGATCCGCAGCGTGACGGCCTTCTTGTCGGTCTCGTCGGCCACGTACAGGACGTGGTGCTCCATGGTGGTGACCGCGCCGGCCGACGGGTCGACGGAGTGCACGACCGGGTCGTCCAGGAACATCTTGACCAGCTTGTCGATGTTCCGGTCGAGGGTCGCCGAGAACAGCAGCCGCTGGCCGCCGGGCTCGACCTGCTTCAGCACCTTCGTGACCTGCGGCAGGAAGCCCATGTCGGCCATCTGGTCGGCCTCGTCCAGGACGGTGATCGCGACCTGGTCGAGCCGGCAGTCGCCGCGCTCGATGAGGTCGTGCAGCCGGCCGGGGGTGGCGATGAGGACCTCGGCGCCGCGGCGCAGCGCGGACGACTGCCGGGAGATCGACATGCCGCCGACGACGGTGGTGACCCGCAGCCGCAGGGCGCCGGCGTACGGGGTGAGGGCGTCGGTCACCTGCTGGGCGAGCTCGCGCGTGGGCACCAGGACCAGCGCGAGGGGCGCGGTCGGCTCGGCGCGGCGGCCGGCGGTGCGGGCGAGGAGGGCGAGGCCGAAGGCGAGGGTCTTGCCGGAGCCGGTACGCCCCCGGCCGAGCACGTCACGGCCGGCCAGCGAGTTCGGCAGCGTCGCCGCCTGGATCGGGAACGGCTCCGTGACCCCCTGCTCGCCGAGGATCCGCAGCAGGCCCTCGGGCATGTCGAGGTCGGCGAACGCGGCCACCGCGGGCAGCGCGGGCGTCACCGTCTCCGGCGGCGTGAACTCGCTGGGCGGCGGGGGCGCCGTGGGACGGCGGCCGCCGCGGGAGCTCTTCGGCTGCGACGTGGACTTCGCCTGGGTGCTGCGGGGGCTGCGCTTGTGGGGGCGCTCGGAGCGGGTCATGCGTGCCTTCCTGGCCGGTGCTCGCGGCACAGCCGGGGCCCGCACCTGCACGGTGCGGGCCCCGGCTGCTCTACCCGGAACACGCGATACGGGCCCCGGCTGTTTCTCCCGGAACGCGCTCAACGCGTCCCGGACGTCTCTACCGGAACAATAGTGCGCCTCAGGACCTTCCCGCCCCGCCCGCCCGATGCCCGGACGGATCAGACCAGCCCAGGGGGCGGTCGACGTGGGCGACCTCACAGTGCCGCCCCTCCTCACAGCCGCTCGACGATCGTCACGTTCGCCTGACCGCCGCCCTCGCACATGGTCTGCAGGCCGTAGCGGCCTCCGGTGCGTTCCAGCTCGTGGAGGAGGGTGGTCATGAGCTTGGCGCCGGTCGCGCCGAGGGGGTGGCCGAGGGCGATCGCGCCGCCGTTGACGTTGACCCGGGAGGGGTCGGCGCCGGTCTCCTTGAGCCAGGCGAGGACGACGGGGGCGAACGCCTCGTTGATCTCGACGAGGTCGATGTCGTCGATGGTCAGACCGGTCTTCTTGAGGGCGTGGGCGGTCGCCGGTATCGGCGCGGAGAGCATCCGGATCGGGTCCTCGCCGCGGGCGGAGAGGTGGTGGACGCGGGCCCGGGGGGTCAGCCCGTGCTCCCGTACGGCCCGCTCGCTCGCCAGGAGCAGGGCGGCCGCGCCGTCGGAGACCTGGGAGGAACAGGCGGCGGTGATGGTGCCGCCCTCGACGACGGGCCGCAGCCCGGCCATCTTCTCCGCGCTGGTGTCGCGGCGCGGGCCCTCGTCGACGGCGACGTCCCCGTAGGCCACGGTCTCCCGTGCGAAGCGGCCCTCGTCGATGGCGCGCAGGGCGCGCCGGTGCGAGCGGAGGGCGAACTCCTCCTGGTCGCTCCGGGTGATCCGCCACTTGCCGGCGATCAGCTCGGCGCCGTGGAACTGGTTGACCGGCGCGTCGCCGTACCGGGCCCGCCAGCCCTCGCTGCCGTGGAAGGGGCCGCCGGTGAGGCCGAGGGGTTCGGCGGCCTGCCGGGAGGCGAAGGCGATGGGGATCATCGACATGTTCTGCACGCCGCCGGCGACGACGAGGTCCTGGGTGCCGGACATGACCGCCTGGGCGGCGAAGTGGAGGGCCTGCTGGGAGGAGCCGCACTGGCGGTCGACGGTCACGCCGGGGACCTCCTCGGGGAGGCCGGCGGCCAGCCATGCCGTACGGGCGATGTCGCCGGCCTGCGGCCCGACGGTGTCCAGGCAGCCGAACACGACGTCGTCGACGGCGGCCGGGTCGATTCCGGAGCGGGCGACGAGGGCGGCGAGGACGTGGGCGCCGAGGTCCGCCGGGTGGACGGCCGCGAGACCGCCCCCTCGGCGGCCCACGGGTGTGCGGACCGCTTCGACGATGTATGCCTCGGGCATGGCGACTCCTCCGGTCGGTCAGGTGGGACGTACGGCGATTCCGTCCAGGACCATGGACAGGTACTGGCGGGCGATCTCCTCGGGGCTGTGCAGGCCGCCGGGCCGGTACCAGGACGCGGCGACCCAGACGGTGTCGCGGACGAACCGGTAGGTGAGGCGGACGTCGAGGTCGGCGCGGAAGACCCCGGCGGCGACCCCGCGCTCCAGCGTGCCCAGCCAGGCCCTCTCGAACTTGCGCTGCGAGTCGGTGAGGTACCGGAAGCGGGGCTGGTCGGTGAGGTGCCGGGACTCCTTCTGGTAGATGGCGACGGCGGCGCGGTGCCGGTCGATCTCGCGGAAGGACTCGGTGACGAGGGCCTCGATGGTCTCGCGGGGGCCGAGGCCGGCGTCGAGGACGGTGTCGTACCCCTCCCACAGCTCGTTCAGGAAGCTGGAGAGGATCTCGTCGAGCATCGACTCCTTGGAGTCGAAGTGGTAGTAGAGGCTGCCGGCGAGCATGCCGGCGGCGTCCGCGATCTTGCGGACGGTGGTGGCGTTGTACCCCTGGGCGGCGAACACCTCGGCCGCCGTGTCGAGGAGTTCACGGCGCCGCTCGGGCGCGGCGCTCACCTGGGTCTTCTTCGGGCTGGCGGTCTGGGGATTCTTCGGCACGCGTCCATTCTGGTCCTAAGCGTGCTGGCTGCTGACCGAGACCGTCTCGCCGGTCATGTAGGACGAGTAGTCGCCGGCGAGGAAGACGATGACGTTGGCGACCTCCCAGGGCTCGGCGTACCGGCCGAACGCCTCTCGGGCGGTGAGTTCGTCGAGGAGCTCGGTGGTGGTGACCTTGGCGAGGTGGGGGTGCATGGCGAGGGAGGGGGAGACGGCGTTGACGCGGACGCCGTACGCGGCGGCCTCGACGGCCGCACAGCGGGTGAGGGCCATGACGCCGGCCTTGGCGGCGGCGTAGTGGGCCTGTCCGGCCTGGGCGCGCCAGCCGACGACGGAGGCGTTGTTGACGACGACGCCGCCGCCGCCGGTGTCCCGGAAGCGGCGCAGGGCGGCGCGGGTGCAGCGGAAGGTGCCGCCCAGGGTGACGTCGAGGACGCGGTCCCACTGCTCGTCGGTCATGTCGGCGAGTGCGGCGGTGCCGCCGAGGCCGGCGTTGTTCACGACGATGTCGAGGCGCCCGTGGAGGCGTTCGGCGGTGTCGTACAGCGCCTGGACCTGGCTCTCGTCGGTGACGTCGCAGGGCTGGGAGGCGACGGCGACGGCGCCGAACTCGGCGGCGAGGGCGGCCTCGGTCTCCTTGAGGCGGCGGGTGTGGGCGTCGCTGACGAGGACGCGGGCGCCCTCCTCGAGGAAGCGGCGGGCGGTGGCGCCGCCGATGCCCGCTCCGGCGGCGGCGGTGACGACGGCGGTGCGGCCGATGAGGAGGCCGTGGCCGGGTACGTAGGGGGGCGGTGGGGTACGGGTCATGGGCGCGGCTCCTTCGGGAGGCCGAGCACCCGCTCGGCGATGATGTTCCGCTGGATCTCGCTGGACCCGGCGTAGACGGTGTCGGCGCGGGAGAAGAGGAACAGCCGCTGTCGGTCGTCGAGTTCGTACGGCGCTCCGGCGGCGAGGGCGGCGGCGGGGCCGCCCACCTCGAGGGCGAGTTCGCCGAGGTCGCGGTGCCAGTGGGACCAGTACAGCTTGGCGGCGGAGGGGTCGGTCCCGCGCAGGGCGCCCGCGCGCATGGCTTCGAGGCCGCTCCAGGCGCGGGTGAGGCGGTCGCGGATGTCGGGGTCGGCGGCGGCGCCGTTGTGCCGGGCGAGGGTGACGAGGGCCTCGAGTTCGCGGCGGAAGCCGACCTGCTGGCCGAGGGTGGAGACGCCCCGTTCGTAGCCGAGGGTGGCCATGGCGATCCGCCAGCCGTCGCCGGGGGCGCCGACGACGTGGGCCGCGTCCGTCGTCGCCCCGTCGAAGAAGACCTCGTTGAACTCGCTGGTGCCGGTGAGCTGGACGATGGGCCGGATCTCGACGCCGGGCTGGTCGAGGGGGACGAGGAGGTAGGAGAGCCCGGCGTGGCGCCGTGAGCCCGGTTCGGTCCTGGCGAGGACGAAGCACCACTGGGACTCGTGGGCGAGGGAGGTCCAGATCTTCTGGCCGTCCACCACCCATCGGCCGCCCGTGAGGGTGGCGCGGGTGCGGACGGCGGCGAGGTCGGAGCCGGCGCCGGGTTCGCTGTAGCCCTGGCACCAGAGTTCCTCCACGGCGCGGACCGGGGGGAGGAAGCGGGCCTTCTGCTCCTCGGTGCCGTGGTCGAGGAGGGTGGGGCCGAGGAGCTGTTCGCCGATGTGGTTCACGCGGGCGGGGGCGTCGGCGAGGGCGTACTCCTCGTGGAAGGCGATCTGTTCCTCGATGCTCGCGCCGCGTCCGCCGTACTCCTTCGGCCAGCCGACGCAGGTCCATCCGTGGGCGGCCAGGTGCCGCTCCCAGGCGAGGCGTTCGGCGAACGCCTCGTGCTCGCGGCCGGGTCCGCCGCGGCCCTTGAGGGCGGCGAAGGAGCCGCTGAGGTGGGTCTTCAGCCAGCCCCGTATCTCGGCCCTGAACTCCTCGACGCTGCTCATGGCCGTACGTTAACCTACCAAACACTTGTTAGGGAACGGGCGAGGGCGGGGTCACCGATGGATCTCTCGTACACACGGGCCGAGGACGACTTCCGGGCGGAGGCGCGGGAATGGCTGCGCGCCCACGTGCCCCCGGCGCCGCTGCCCTCCCTGGAGACCGCCGAGGGCTTCGCCGCCCACCGCGTCTGGGAGGCCCGGCTCGCCGCCGACCGCTGGTCGGTGGTCTCCTGGCCCGAGCGGTACGGGGGCCGGGGCGTCGACCTCGCCCGCTGGCTGGTCTTCGAGGAGGAGTACTGGGCGGCGGGAGCGCCCGGCCGGGTCTCGCAGAACGGCATCCAGCTCCTCGCCCCCACCCTCCTCGACCACGGCACCGAGGAGCAGCGGGCCCGCGTCCTTCCCTCGATGGCGACCGGCGAGACGGTCTGGGCGCAGGCGTGGTCCGAGCCCGGGGCCGGCTCCGACCTGGCCTCCCTCGCCTCCCGCGCGGTGCGGACGGACGGCGGGTGGCTGCTGTCCGGGCAGAAGACCTGGTCCTCCCGGGCCGCCTTCGCCGACCGGGCCTTCGGCATCTTCCGCAGCGACCCGGCCGCCGACCGGCCCCACCGGGGCCTCACCTACCTCATGTTCGACCTGCGCGCCCCGGGCGTGACCGTGCGGCCCATCGGCCGGCTCGACGGCAAGCCCGCCTTCGCCGAGCTCTTCCTCGACGAGGTCTTCGTCCCCGACGAGGACGTGATCGGCGAGCCGGGCCAGGGCTGGCGGATCGCCATGTCCACCACCGGCAACGAGCGCGGGCTGATGCTCCGCTCCCCCGGCCGGTTCCTCGCCGCCGCCGACCGGCTCGTACGGCTCTGGCGGGCGGAGGCCGACCCCGGCGACACCGCGCTGCGCGACCGGGTGGCGGACGCGGCCATCGGGGCCCGCGCGTACCAGCTCTTCACGGCGGGCGCCGCGGCCCGCCTCGCGGCGGGGGCCGCCTCCGGGGCCGAGTCCAGCCTCAACAAGGTCTTCTGGTCGGAGTACGACCTCGCCCTGCACGAGACCGCGCTCGATCTCCTCGGCACCGACGCCGAACTGGCCGACACCGCCTGGGCCGAGGGCTACGTCTTCGCCCTCGCCGGCCCCCTCTACGCGGGCACCAACGAGATCCAGCGCGACATCATCGCCGAGCGGCTGCTCGGCCTCCCGAAGGGCCGCCGCTGATGACCTTCCTGCCCACCGGCGAACAGCGCGCCTTCGCCGGCTCCCTCGACGCGATGCTCACCGCCGCGGACACCCCGACGGCGGCCCGCGCCTGGGCCTCCGGCGACCCCGCCCCGGCCCGCGCCCTGTGGAAGCGGCTCGCCGCAGCGGGCGTCTTCGCGCTGGCCGCCCCGGAGGCGTACGAAGGACTCGGCCTCCATCCCGTCGAACTCGCCCACGCATTCGTGGAGTTGGGGCGACACGCGGTACCGGGCCCGCTGGCCGAGACCGTCGCCGCCGCCGTCCTCCTCACCGAACTCGCCCGCCTCGGCGACGAGGACCCGGCCAAACGCCTGCTCCCGGCCCTCGCCTCGGGCGCGGCGACGGCGACCCTGGCCCTCGTGGACGGGCCGGGCGCCGACGGCCGTGCCGGGCCGCACGCCCCCGGCCCTGAACCGGACTCGACCCCGGACGCGGCCCCCGGCCCCGGCTTCGGCAGGCGCGGTGCGGGCCGCCCCGGCGGGTACGGCCCCGGCCGGCACGTCGTGCCGTACGCGCTCGACGCCGATCGGGCCGACGCCGTGCTCGTCGTACGGGGCGAGGAGCTGTGGCAGGCGCCCGGCCACGGGCCGGTACGGGTGTCCGCGGACCCCGTGCGGCGCCTCGCGCGGCCCGCGCCCGGCGGGGAACTCCTCGCCGCCGGGCCCGCCGTGGCCGCGGCGGCCGGGCAGGCACGCCGCTGGGCGATGCTGGCGACGGCGGCCCAGTCCCTGGGCGTCGGGCTCGCACTGCTCGACCGGACCGTCGGGTACGCCCGGCAGCGCGTCCAGTTCGGCACCCCCGTCGGCGCGTTCCAGGCGGTCAAGCACCGCCTCGCCGACACCCTGCTCGGCCTGGAGTTCGCCCGGCCCCTGCTCTTCGGCGCGGCGGTCACCCTCACCGACGCGGACCTCGCCGCGGCCAAGGTCACCACCGGCGAGGCCGCGTACGCGGCGGCCCGCACCGCCCTCCAGGTCCACGGCGCCATCGGCTACACCGAGGAGCTGGACCTGTCGCTCTGGCTGCGCAAGGCCCGGCCCCTGCGGGACGCCTGGGGCGACCCCGCCCGGTGCCGGGCGCTGGTTCTCGACACCGCTCCCTGATCCGGCCCGATCGACCGGACACCCCTCAGGAGGCGTCCTCGCGCGGCGGGCTGTCGTCGTTGCCGCGCCGGAGTGTCCGGGTCGGGCCGTCGGCGGTCCAGATGCGGAAGACGATCTCCTCGCCGTCCACCCAGGTGCGGACGATCTCGGCCGGTTCCAGGCGGAAGAGGTGGAAGGGCCGGGGCGCGCCCGCGTCGGCCGCGTACCGATCGACGGTCCCGGGGTCGGTGATCTCGACCGCCCGACCGGAGACGCGTACGTCCCCGCCGCCCATGTCGGTGCCGGAGCCCGGATTGGCGAGCAGGGCGAACCGGGGGTCGCGGCGCAGGTCGAGCGCCTTGCGGGAGCTCGGCATCATGCCGAGCCAGAGCTCGCCGTAGCGGAAGTCCGCCTCGATGCCGCTGAGCCGGGGCGAGCCGTCCTTCCGGACGGTGGCCAGGGCGTGGTGCGTGTACTGCCCGAAGCGCTCGCGCACGGTCGCGGCGAACTCGGGTTCGGCGGCCTCGAAGGCCGCCCAGGTGCTTCCGGTGTCTCCCATGGCTCCAGGAGACACCGGATACCCGACATCTACTGTCCGGATTGCTCCGGATGCTCCTCGGGGTTCAGGAGGTGGCGGCGCGCTCCGCCTTGCTGCGCTCGACGCAGAACTCGTTGCCCTCGGGGTCCGCCAGGGTCGCCCAGCCCGTCCCGTCCGGGTTCCTGCGGTCGTCGAGCAGGGTCGCGCCGAGGCCGATCAGCCGCTCGACCTCCTCGTCGCGGCTGCGGTCCTGCGGCTGCAGGTCGAGGTGGACGCGGTTCTTCACCGCCTTCGGCTCGGGCACCTGGATGAAGAGGAGGTTCGCGCCGGCCGACTCGACCGTGGCCTCGGGGTCGCCGGGGTGGTCGTCGTCGGCGAGCCGCGCGTCCAGCGCGGCGGCCCAGAAGCCCGCGAGGGCGTAGGCGTCGGCGCAGTCGATGGTGACGTGTCGTACGAGAGAGGTCATGGCCTCATGATCGCCCGTGCCCGCGCGGGCGGGCCACCGGATTCCCACCGGTCAGCCGGCGGGGCCGAGTTGCCTTCCCTCGGTCACCGCCACGAGCGCCGCGAGAGAGGAGCGGGCGCCCTGGAGGTCGTGGATCCTCTCGTCGATGGCGTCGAGCTGCGCGACGAGCAGCGGGCTGAGGCAGGGCTCGATCTCCGCCTCGCTGCCGCAGACGCAGTCCAGGACCTCGGAGATGACACGGGTCGGCAGTCCGGCGCCGAGCAGGGCGCGGATGCGGCGGACCACGGCGGGCGCGTCGGGGCCGTAGACCCGCTGACCGCCGGGGGTGCGTTCCGAGCCGAGGAGGCCCTGTTCCTCGTAGTAGCGGAGCAGCCGTACGCTCACGCCGGTCTCCCGCGCCAGCTCACCGATCTTCACTGTGACCCCCCTCACATGTGCCCGTGAGCGCTTGAAGCTCACATCCATGTGAGCTCCTACGGTTCCGGGCATGACGCACCACACGAACTCCTCGGACACGACCATATTCCGGCTCGGCGGCGACCTCCCGGTCCGGCGTGTCGGTTACGGCACGATGCGACTCGCCGACCGCCCCGGCGACCCGACGGGCCCCGAGGCCCGCATCTGGACGGCGCCGGCCGACCGGGCGGCCGCGGTGAACCTGCTGCGGACCGCCGCCGAGGCCGGTGTCACCCTCTTCGACACGGCCGACGCCTACGCCCTCGGGGCCGGCGAGGAGCTTCTCGCCGACGCCCTCCACCCGTACGGCGACGGGGTCGCGGTGGCCACCAAGGTCGGCGTGGTCCGGCCCTCCCCCACCGAGTGGGTGCCGCTCGGCCATCCCGCCTATCTGCGCCAGCAGGCCGAACTGAGCCTGCGCCGGCTGCGCACCGAACGCATCGACCTCCTCTACCTGCACCGTCTCGACGAGAACGTCCCGGTCGCCGAGCAGGTCGGCGCCCTGAAGCGGCTCCAGGAGGAGGGCAAGGTCCGGCACATCGGCCTCTCGGAGGTGACCGTCGCCCAGCTGGAGGAGGCCGAGGCGGTCGCGCCGATCGCGGCCGTGCAGAACCTGTACAACCTGGCGACCCGCGCCCACGAGGACGTCGTCGAGCACACCGCCGGGCGCGGGATCGCGTTCGTGCCCTTCTTCCCGGTCGCCATGGGCGGGCACGCGGGTCCCGACGGTCCGGTGGCCCGGGTCGCCCGCGAGGTCGGCGCCACCCCGTCGCAGACGGCCCTGGCCTGGCTGCTGCACCGGGCCCCGCACATCCTTCCCATCCCGGGCACGTCCTCCGCGGCCCACCTGGTGGAGAACCTGGGCGCGCTCGACGTCACCCTGACCGAGGAGCAGTTCGCGCGCCTCGGCGAGGAGGCGGGTGCGGACTCGGGTTCATGACCGGACGATGCCCTGGGCCCGGGCCGCGGCCAGCCACGCGGGGAAGTCGGCGACGATCCTGTCGTACAACTCCGCGTCCGGCACCCGGTTCGGGTCCTGCCCCGCGTGGAAGAAGCCCGCGTTGTCGATGGGCCGTTTCGCCGGCACGGCCAGCTCGTCGAGCCGGCGCAGGAACTCGAACTGGCGGCTGCCGGGGTCGCCGAAGCCGATGAACTGCCAGAAGATCGGCAGCCGGGCCGCCTTGCACACGTACCGCTCGGCCGCGAGCTTGTTGATCGGCCCGCCGTCGGTCTGGAAGACGACGAGCGCGGGCGCGGTGGAGCCGCTGTCCAGGTAGTGGTCGATGACGGCGTCCATGGCGAGGTGGTAGCTGGTCTTGCCCATGTGGCCGAGGCCCGCGACGATCCGGCCGATCCGGCCGGCGTGGTCGTCGAGCCGGATGTCGGTCTCGGCGTCGATGTCCGTGGAGAAGAACACGACCGGCACACTGCCGTCGTCGTCGAAGTGCGCGGAGAGCCCCAGCACCCGGTCCGCCAGGGCCTGGACGCTGCCGTTGTTGTAGTACGGCTTCATCGACCCCGAGTAGTCGACGACCAGATAGACCGCGACGCGCTGCCCGCTGATCCCGTGCCGCTGAAGCGAGGCCCCCGCCGACTTGTACAGGTTCACGAGCGCGGGCGCGGTCTCCTCGACCTTCCGCAGGCTCAGTGCCATGGTTCCCCCTCGGTCTTCGACGACTCGTCGAGCCTAATCGGTCTGAAATCATGGCCGCCCGGGGCGGAGCGACGGAAGCGGGGGCGTGTGAGCACCACGGCGGAGAACGGTACGGAGTCGGGCACGGGGCCGGAGAACCGTGCGCCGGGCGTCCGCAGGGCCCTGCTCATCGGAATCCGTGACACACCGAGCCTGGCCGGCAACCCCCGTCTGTCGAAGCGCTTTCCATCCCTGGAATGCGTCGACGACGACGTCCGGCGCATCGAACAGGCCCTGCGCGGCTCGGGATACCAGGTGACGTCGTTCCACCCGGGCCACCCGCTCGAAGGGCACCACGACACGTCCAAGGACATGATCACGCAGGCCATGGAGGACTTCCTCGGGAGCTGCGATCCGGGGGACACGGCCCTCGTCTACGTCTCCGGGCACGGCGTCTCCATCGACCACCGCGACTACGTCCTCCCCTCCAGCGCCCGCCACCGGGCCGCCGACGACGCCCTCATCCCCAGAACCCTGATCGAGACGACCGTTCCCGACCTCCTCGGCGAGGTTCCCGAGGGAGTGTCCGTCGTCGTCTGTCTCGACATCTGCCGCACCGACACGCCCGGTACCGCTCCGAACGCCGTGCAGCCGATGGTCGGCAACGCTCACGACGGCGTGGCCTGGCTGTTCGCCACCGGCCGGGGCGAGGCCGCGTTCGCGGACCCCGAACGCGGCAGTCACTTCGGGCTCGCCCTGTCCGAGGCTCTGTCGCCCGTCCATACGCCGCAGACCCTCGGCGAGGTGCGGGAGTTCGTCCAGGCCCGCGTCCACCGGTTCGCTCGGAATCTGGACGGACGGCCCCCTGCCGTCGAGCTCAGGACCTCCCTCGGACGGGCCGACTGGTGGCGCGAACTGCCCGTGTGCGACGGCTCCGAGGAGACCGACCGCTGGGAGAGGATCCTTTCCGATTCGGTTCTGTGGCGGCACACCTCGGGTGGTCCCGAAGCCCATGAGCGGGTGAAGACGGCGCTCGCGGTCCTGACGGCCGAGGTCGCCCGGAGCCGCGTCGGGCAGGACGCGGAACTCACCGCGCCATGGCACGACCCCTCTTATCCCGAGCGGGTGGTGAACACGCTCGGCCTGCTCGTCGAGGGCGCCCGGCTCTCGGGCTCCGAACGTCTCTCCCCCGCCGAGACGGCGGCCCTGCTCGCCGCGCCGCTGCTGCACGAGGGCGTCGTGGCCGTCGCCCTGAGCGAGCTCGCCGAGCTCCGCCCCGAACGGCTCGACCGGCCTGCGCAGAACGGCCGGGGCACCGAACCGGACGGAGGCCACGCCCGGCTCGTCTGCGACGCCGCCGCCGATGTCTGCCGAGCCCACTCACGGGTCCACCTCACGGCCACGACACTGCGGCGCCGGAAGCTCACCGACGCGGCCCTCGCCGCCGACCACTGGCTGCGCCATCGCTTCATCGCCGACTGGGACCGGCTGTGGGACCGCACACCCGACTATCCGGCGGTCAACCGGCTCCTCGACCTGGTGGTCACCGCCGTCTCCGCGGCCGCCGAGGGCACGACGTTCCCCCAGCCCTCCATCGTGGACCGGCACGTCCGCCGTGTGCTGCCGCACATGACGGTCGCCCCCGGCTCCAGCCCTCGCATCGACGACTCCGGCAGCCCGGACTGGGGCCGCTACGACCGCCCGGTGCCCGGCAACAGCTGGCGCGGCCGGGAACTCGCGTTCCTCCTGTGGCTGGCTGCTCTGCTCGCCGCCGATCCGCGCCGGATGTCGAGCGTGCTCGTCGACCATCTCGGTGCCCATGAGCCGCTGACCGCCGCGGCCGTGGTCGGCGCCCTCGGCGCCTTCGGCTGCGAGGTGCTCGACGCGGAGGGCGACGACACCACGACGTACGCGATGCGCCTCACCTGCCCGCACCCCGCGCTGCACGCGGCCCTCGAAGAGCTGGCGGCCATCGCCGACGGCTCGGTGCGCGCCCTGCACCGCAGCTGGTACGACGAACGGCGCGTCGCGCCCGACCTGCTGCGGGGCGTGCCGCGCCGGGTGACCACCGAGTTCCTGGAGCCGGCCGGCCGCAGCTACACCAAGCCGCTGGAGCGGTTCCGCCTCGCCGAGGACGAGATCCGCCCGCTGCTCATGGGCACGCAGCTGTACGGCGACCGGATGCTCGCCGTGCGCGAGCTGTACCAGAACGCCCTGGACGCGTGCCGCCACTGGTGGATGCGGAGGGAGTACGGGCGTGAGCAGGGGCGGTTCCGGGGCACGGACGACAAGCCCCGGATCCACTTCGTCCAGGCGTACGACGGGGACCGGCCGTACATCGAATGCCGCGACGAGGGCTCCGGGATGAGCCGCGAGAAGCTCACCTCGATGTTCGCCCGGGCCGGCAAGCGGTACGAGCAGGACCCCGACTTCGTCCAGGAACGCCGCAACTGGCGGCGGGCCGGCCTGAAGCCGCTCCCGTTCAACAGCCGTTTCGGCATCGGCGTTTTCAGCTACTTCATGCTGGCCGAGGAAGTCGTGGTCAGCACGTCCGCCGTCGACCTGTACGGCAACCCGTCCCGTACCGTCGCCCCGCTCAAGGCCACGGTCCAGTCCGGCTCCGGTCTTCTCCAGATCGGCGACTCGGACACCGTGTCGCTCCTGAGCGGCACGGCCGTCCGCCTCTACCTGAACGCCGAACCCGACGAGGAGGCACCGCCGTCGGTGGTGGAGACGCTCCGGCGGCTGCTGTGGGTGAGCGACTTCCCGGTGACGGCGGTGGAACACGACCGGCAGGGCAACGAGATCCGGTCGGAGGTCTGGGAGCCGGACGTGCTGCGGTCCTCGAAGGAACGGGCCGCCGCGTGGTTCGGCCCGCCCGTACGGGCGGGCGAGGACAGCTGGATCGTGCAGGGCAAGGGGCAGATCCTGCTCGACGGGGTGGTGGTGGAGGACGCCGCCGAGGTCACGGGCTACGTCTTCAACCTGCGCGAGAGGCACCGTCCGGTGCCGAGCGTGAACCGGAACTCCCTGCTGTCCTACGCCGAGAGCACCGTACGGGAGGAGATCCTCGCCGGGATCCCACAGGCGGCCCGCGCGATGGACGAGGTGTCGGTGCGCTGGCTGTGGGGGCTCTCCACGAGCGAGCCGCGGATCGCCGTCCGCCTCTTCGACCACCTGTCGCCCGAGACCGTCGGCGTCCTCGGACCCGACCCCAACGGCTTCGACACCTCCACGGCTCGGTCCCTCCTGCGACACGCGGGTGTTCTCGCCATCGACACCGAACAGCACGCGACCAACCCGGCGTCCTTCACCAACGAGGCCGGAAGGAGGATGCTGCGTCGTTGGCGCCTCCACTCGCTGGGAATGGAGATGCACAAGAAGCGCATCCCCGCGTCCGACCAGTACCCCCGTCCCGTCGGCCTGGACTCCGTGCTCATCTCCACCGCGGCCTTCGTCAGGCCATGGATCCCCGCTCTGGAGGCGGCCGCGCTCGCCGACGTCCCCCTGGCGGACACCGTCCGGGCCTTGCGCCGCTACGCCATCGCGGGGGCGCGTGTGCCCGCCGTACGGAACCACGCCGTCCTGCGTGACGTCGATCGGCCCGGCGAGCCGCTGCTGGACCTCTGCCGCGCGTACGAGAGGACCGTCCGGTCGCGGCCGGATGCCACCGGTCCGGCTCCTCACGCCGCTCTGCTGGCCGTGGCCGCCCTCCATGACGTGGCACCGGCCGAGCTCCTGCCCGATCTGCGCGTACTCCTGAGCCTCGGCGTCGACATCCCCGACGCGGAAGCTCTGGAATCCGTCGACCTGAGCACGAAGTTCCCCGCTCCGCAAACCGCCTTGCTCACCACGGAGGACCTCGACATGGAACCGTGGCTTCCGGCCACGGTCCACCCGGTCGACCTCCTGGTGCGGGCGCCCCGGCCGTCCCAGCGACATCGCCTCGCCGAGCGGATCACGTCCCTGGAACCGCTCGGTTTCCGACTGGCCGCGGATGTCGGCGAGGAGGTACTCGACCACCGGGCGCTCACCTCCGTCGAACTCAAGCTGCTGTCACGGGACTCGGACGGGACGCCACCCTGGCTCCCGTCCGGGCGGGTGGTCATGCGCCAGCTGCTCAACACGAGCGCCGAGCTGCGACGGACGCTCGGGGATGTCGTCCGGGAGATCAACGCGCTGACGCACGTGACGGGTGTGTCCGCGCCCGACGTCCCGGCCGAGTGCGCGTCCTGGATACCCGCCCACTGGTCCGCCCTGGCTGCACTCCGCAGCGGCCGACTCTCCGCAGGGGCACCGCTCAGCTCGTGGGCGCTGGTCAACTACGCACACCGCCAGGATCCTCGTCCCACTTCCGAGCAGTTCCGCCGGGAGCTCACCCTGGCGCAGGCGTGCGGGCTCCTCGACGATCCCGTCGACGTCGTCGTGGACCAGTACGAGCACTACCCCCCGACACTCGTCCACCTGCTGGAGTTCGCGTTCCGCCCTCGCACGAGGCATCGACATCTCCATGGCTCGGACGGCACGGTCAGCGTCCCCCTCCTCCTGTCGTACGCGGCCGGCCGCCGCATCACGTTCGGCGCCGTCCTCGACGAACTGACCGGCGTCGACACCCGGCTGCCGCTTCACCTCCCCCGCGTTCCCGAGGAGGCACGACGCCTCTCCCCGACCCCGGCGGACCTGGTGCACCTGATCAGTGCCGGCACCGGACAGCAGGGCTTCCGGAGCGAGTTGACATGCCGCGGCCTCCTCTCGGCGGCTCAGGCCCGGCGCAGCACTCTCGGAGAGGCCGCGGCAGTCCTCGCCGCCTACCACTGCCTCGGTGCGCCACCCGTCCCGGGCGAGCTCACCGCTCCCCTCGCCGAACTCGTTCCCACCGACTTCGACGTCGCCGCGTTCGAAAGCGGCCTGCTCGGCCCCGGCGTCCTCGGCCCCCTCGAACTCGTCCTCGTAGCCGGCCGCTTCGGCTGGACGATCGGCAGGACGTACGACCGCTACGCTCCCTTCGCCGCCCTCGGACTCGACGTCACCGTCCGCGAACCCGAGGACGAGATCCGGGACACCGTCCCGCACTGGCGGGATGTCATCGTGCTCACCCGGGAGTTGACCGGGCGCGCACCCGCCCTCTCGGGAACCGTCGCACCGGAGCACGTCGTTCTCTGTTCCGAGGAGACGGAGGAAAGCGAGGAGGAGGTGCTCGCCCGCCTCGGTCGGTACCGGCGTCTGTTCGATCTGACCCTTCCCGCCCCCGGAGGACCGCGCGCATGAGTTCCACCACCCCCTATCGTGAGACGGACCGTCCCCTCACCCAGCCGCTCACCGGTTTCCTCTGGGAGACCCGGGACGGCGGGCGCGTGCAGGCCACCGGGGAGTGCCCGGAGTGCCGGTGCGTGACCGCCCGGGTCTGGGAGGACATCCAGTACGTCACCAAGGGGCCGGGCCCCGGCCCGCGCGTGTTCGACCTCGGTGAGCCGAAGTTCGCCATGTGCCAGTGTGCGACGTGGCATGTGGATCGGCCCGCGAGCGTGCCGGACGGGTGCGGGGCCTCGTTCTGGATCGCGCCGCCACCGCACGGGCTCGGTGCGTGACCGTGGAGGAGTTCACGGCGAAGGAGCTGCGGGACGCCGACCTACGGGTACGGGCCATGGCGACGCCGCCCGAGCAGCTGAGGGCCGCCGTCCAGCAGGCGGAGGGGTACCGGAACTTCCTGGCGACCCTCACCGGGCTGCTCACGGTCGTGTTCGTGCTCAAGGGTCAGGAGAACCTGAGCAGGATGACCACCGGGCCGCGGTGGTGGGTCATCGGGCTGCTCGCCGGGGCGTTCCTGCTGCTCGTGCTGGCGTCGTGGCTGATGGTCTCGGCCGTGCACGAGCGGCCGGGCCGGACGCTGCGGTCGGGGGCGGTGGATCTGCTGCGGTACGAGAGGAAGCGGGCGAAGAAGGTCCGCCGTATGACGGCCTGGGCCCGCTGGATGGGGCTCGCGGGGGTCCTGGCCGTGTCGGCGGCCTCGCTGGTGACCTGGGCCTTCCCCGGCAGGAGCTGAGCACGACCCAGGCGGCCGAGAACGCGCATCGGCGCCCTCCCAGTCGTCCGGTCGGGGACATTCGGGGGGCGCCGCGCTCAGTTCCGTACGTCGTTGTACGGGACGTCGAGGGGGTGATCCGGCCGGATCAGACCACCAGGGAGCGGTCCGTCGGGCGGATCGGGGCCGGCAGGGAGCTGGCTCCGGTCAGGTAGCGGTCCACGCCACGGGCGGCGGAGCGGCCCTCGGCGATGGCCCAGACGATGAGCGACTGACCGCGGCCGGCGTCGCCGGCGACGTACACGCCATCGACATTGGTGGCGAAGTCCGCGTCACGGGCGATGTTACCCCGCTCGTCGAGGTCCAGACCAAACTGGGAGACCAGGCCGTTCTCCACGTCCGTGCCGGTGAAGCCCATCGCGAGCGTGACCAGCTGGGCGGGGATCCTGCGCTCCGTGCCCGGCTTCTGGGTCAGCCTGCCCTCGACGAACTCGACCTCGATGAGGTGGAGGAACTGGACGTTGCCGTCCTCGTCGCCCTCGAAGTGGGTGGTGGAGACGGAGTAGACCCGCTCGCCGCCCTCCTCGTGCGCCGAGGTGACCTTGTACAGCATGGGGAAGGTCGGCCAGGGCTGGCCCGGGTTCCGCTCCTCGCCCGGCTTGGGCATGATCTCCAGCTGCGTGACCGAGGCCGCGCCCTGGCGGTGGGCGGTGCCGACGCAGTCGGCGCCGGTGTCGCCGCCGCCGATGACGACGACGTGCTTGCCCTCGGCGGTGATCGGCGGGGCCACGAAGTCGCCCTCGACGACCTTGTTGGCGAGCGGCAGGTACTCCATCGCCTGGTGGATGCCGGCCAGCTCACGGCCCGGGACGGGCAGGTCGCGGGCGGTGGTGGCGCCGGCGGCGATGACGACCGCGTCGTAGCGGTTGCGCAGCGCCGTCGCCGGCATGTCGCGGCCGATCTCGACGCCGGTGCGGAACTTGGTGCCCTCCGCGCGCATCTGCTCGATGCGGCGGTTGATGTGCCGCTTCTCCATCTTGAACTCGGGGATGCCGTACCGGAGGAGACCACCGATGCGGTCCGCGCGCTCGTAGACGGCGACGGTGTGGCCGGCCCGGGTCAGCTGCTGGGCGGCGGCGAGACCGGCCGGGCCGGAGCCGATGACGGCGACGGTCTTGCCGGAGAGGCGGTCGGGCGCCTGCGGCGTGACGTCGTTGGCGTCCCACGCCTTGTCGATGATGGAGACTTCGACGTTCTTGATGGTGACGGCCGGCTGGTTGATGCCGAGCACGCACGCGGACTCGCACGGAGCCGGGCACAGGCGGCCGGTGAACTCCGGGAAGTTGTTGGTGGCGTGCAACCGCTCCGACGCCGCCGCCCAGTCCTCGCGGTAGGCGTAGTCGTTCCACTCGGGGATCAGGTTCCCGAGGGGGCAGCCGTTGTGGCAGAACGGGATGCCGCAGTCCATGCAGCGTCCGGCCTGCTTGCTGATGATCGGCAGCAGGGATCCGGGAACGTAGACCTCGTTCCAGTCCCTGACTCGCTCGCCCACCGGCCGGGTCTCGGCGACTTCGCGCCCGGTGGTCAGGAAGCCCTTGGGGTCAGCCATTGGTCGCCGCCTCCATCATCTTCTCGGTCGTCTCGGCCTCGGAGAGACCGGCGAGCTCAGCGGCGTCCTTGGCGGCGAGCACAGCCTTGTACGTGGTGGGGATGATCTTGCTGAACCGGGCCGCCGCGGCGTCCCAGTCGGCGAGAAGCTTCTCGGCGACCGTGGAAGCGGTCTCCTCGAAGTGGCGGCGCACGACGTCGTGCAGCCACGTCCTGTCGGTGTCCGACAGGGTCTCGATCGCGCCGAGGTTGCCGGAGTTGACGTTGTCCCGGTCGAGGTCGACGACGTAGGCGACGCCACCCGACATGCCGGCCGCGAAGTTGCGGCCCGTCTCGCCGAGGACGACGGCCGTACCGCCGGTCATGTACTCGCAGCCGTGGTCGCCCACGCCCTCCGAGACGACCAGCGCGCCGGAGTTGCGGACGCAGAAGCGCTCGCCGGTGCGGCCGCGGAGGAAGAGCTCGCCGCCCGTCGCGCCGTAGCCGATGGTGTTGCCCGCGATGGTCGAGTACTCGGCCAGGTGGTCGGCGCCGCGGTCCGGGCGGACGACGACGCGGCCGCCGGAGAGGCCCTTGCCGACGTAGTCGTTGGCGTCGCCCTCCAGGCGGAGGGTGACACCGGCCGGCAGGAAGGCGCCGAACGACTGGCCGGCGGAGCCGGTGAAGGTGATGTCGATGGTGTCGGCCGGAAGGCCGGCGCCGCCGAACTTCTTCGTCACCTGGTGGCCGAGCATGGTGCCGACCGTGCGGTTGATGTTGCGGATCGCGACCTGGGCGCGGACCGGCTGGGCCTCCTCGGCGGTGGCCGCGTTCAGGGCCTCGGCGGCGAGCTGGATCAGCTCGTTGTCGAGGGCCTTCTCCAGACCGTGGTCCTGCTCGATCCGGGCGTGGCGGACCGCGCCCTCGGGCAGCTCCGGCACGTAGAAGAGCGGCTCCAGGTCGAGACCCTGCGCCTTCCAGTGCGTGACGGCGCGGCTGGTGTCGAGCAGCTCGGCGTGGCCGACGGCCTCTTCGATCGTACGGAAGCCCAGCTCGGCGAGGATCTCGCGGACCTCCTGGGCGATGAACTCGAAGAAGTTGACGACGAACTCGGCCTTGCCGGAGAAGCGGTCGCGCAGGACCGGGTTCTGGGTGGCGATGCCGACCGGGCAGGTGTCCAGGTGGCAGACGCGCATCATGACGCAGCCGGAGACGACGAGCGGCGCGGTCGCGAAACCGAACTCCTCGGCGCCGAGCAGGGCGGCGATGATCACGTCGCGGCCGGTCTTCAGCTGGCCGTCGGTCTGGACGACGATCCGGTCGCGCAGGCCGTTGAGCAGCAGCGTCTGCTGGGTCTCGGCGAGGCCGAGCTCCCAGGGACCACCGGCGTGCTTCAGCGAGGTCAGCGGCGAGGCGCCCGTTCCGCCGTCGTGGCCGGAGATGAGGACGACGTCCGCGTGGGCCTTGGAGACACCGGCGGCGACCGTGCCGACGCCGACCTCGGAGACCAGCTTCACGTGGATGCGGGCGACCGGGTTGGCGTTCTTGAGGTCGTGGATCAGCTGAGCCAGGTCCTCGATGGAGTAGATGTCGTGGTGCGGCGGCGGCGAGATGAGGCCGACGCCGGGCGTCGAGTGACGCGTCTTGGCGACCCACGGGTAGACCTTGTGGCCGGGCAGCTGGCCGCCCTCGCCGGGCTTGGCGCCCTGGGCCATCTTGATCTGGATGTCGTCGGCGTTGACCAGGTACTCGCTGGTGACGCCGAAGCGGCCGGAGGCGACCTGCTTGATCGCGGAGCGGCGCGCCGGGTCGTACAGGCGGTCCGGGTCCTCGCCGCCCTCACCGGTGTTGGACTTGGCGCCCAGCTGGTTCATGGCGATGGCGAGCGTCTCGTGCGCCTCGCGGGAGATGGAGCCGTACGACATGGCGCCGGTGGAGAAGCGCTTGACGATCTCGGAGACCGGCTCGACCTCGTCGAGGGAGATCGACGGGCGGTCGGAGGTGAAGCCGAACAGGCCGCGGAGCGTCATGAGGCGCTCGGACTGCTCGTTCACCCGCTCCGTGTACTTCTTGAAGATGTCGTACCGCTTGTTGCGTGTGGCGTGCTGCAGGCGGAAGACGGTCTCCGGGTCGAACAGGTGCGGCTCGCCCTCGCGGCGCCACTGGTACTCGCCGCCGATCTCCAGGGCGCGGTGCGCCGAGGCGACGCCGGAGACGGGGTACGCCTTGGTGTGACGGGCGGCGACCTCCTTGGCGACGACGTCGAGGCCGGCGCCGCCGATCTTGGTGGCCGTGCCGTTGAAGTAGGTGGCGACGAAGGTCTCGTCGAGGCCGACGGCCTCGAAGACCTGGGCGCCGCGGTAGGAGGCGACGGTGGAGATGCCCATCTTGGACATGACCTTGAGGACGCCCTTGCCGAGCGCGTAGATCAGGTTCCGGATGGCCTGCTCGGGCTCCAGGTCCTCGATGAAGGTGCCGGCGCGGACGAGGTCCTCGACGGACTCCATGGCGAGGTACGGGTTGACCGCCGCGGCGCCGTAGCCGATGAGCAGGGCGACGTGGTGGACCTCGCGGACGTCACCGGCCTCGACCAGCAGACCCACCTTGGTGCGCTGCTTGGTGCGGATGAGGTGGTGGTGGACGGCCGCGGTGAGCAGCAGCGAGGGGATCGGCGCGTGCTCGGCGTCGGAGTGCCGGTCGGAGAGCACGATGAGGCGGGCGCCGCCCTCGATGGCGGTGTCGGCCTCGGCGCAGATCGCCTCGATGCGGGTGGCGAGGGCCTCGCCGCCGCCGGAGACCCGGTAGAGGCCGGAGAGGGTCGCGGCCTTCATGCCGGGCATGTCGCCGTCGGCGTTGATGTGGATGAGCTTGGCCAGCTCGTCGTTGTCGATCACCGGGAAGGGCAGGGTGACGCTGCGACACGAGCCGGGGGCGGGCTCCAGCAGGTTGCTGCCGGGGCCGAGGGAGGAGCGCAGCGAGGTGACGAGCTCTTCCCGGATGGCGTCCAGCGGCGGGTTGGTGACCTGCGCGAAGAGCTGGGTGAAGTAGTCGAAGAGCAGCCGCGGGCGGGCCGACAGGGCCGCGATGGGCGAGTCGGTGCCCATGGAGCCGAGGGGCTCGCCGGCGGTGCGGGCCATCGGCGCGAGGATGACGCGGAGCTCTTCCTCGGTGTAGCCGAAGGTCTGCTGGCGGCGGGTGACCGAGGCGTGGGTGTGCACGATGTGCTCGCGCTCGGGGAGGTCGGAGAGCTCGATCTCGCCGGTCTCCAGCCACTCCGCGTAGGGGTTCTCGGCGGCGAGGGCGGCCTTGATCTCGTCGTCCTCGACGATGCGGTGCTCGGCGGTGTCGACGAGGAACATCTTGCCGGGCTGGAGGCGGCCCTTGCGGACGACCTTGGCGGGGTCGATGTCGAGGACGCCGACCTCGGAGGAGAGGACGACGAGGCCCTCGTCGGTGACCCAGTAGCGGCCGGGGCGCAGGCCGTTGCGGTCGAGGACCGCGCCGACCTGGACGCCGTCGGTGAAGGTGACGCAGGCCGGGCCGTCCCAGGGCTCCATCAGGGTGGAGTGGTACTGGTAGAAGGCGCGGCGGGCCGGGTCCATGGTCTCGTGGTTCTCCCACGCCTCCGGGACCATCATCAGGACCGCGTGCGGCAGCGAGCGGCCGCCGAGGTGGAGCAGCTCCAGGACCTCGTCGAAGGAGGCCGAGTCGGAGGCGTCCGGGGTGCAGATCGGGAAGATCCGGGAGAGGTCCTTGCCCTCGCCGAAGATCTTGGAGTCGAGCTGGGCCTCGCGGGCGGTCATCCAGTTCCGGTTGCCCTTGACGGTGTTGATCTCACCGTTGTGGGCGACGAAGCGGTACGGGTGGGCCAGCGGCCAGCTCGGGAAGGTGTTGGTGGAGAACCGGGAGTGGACCAGGGCCACGGTGGTGGCGCAGCGGCGGTCCGACAGGTCCGGGAAGAAGGGCTCCAGCTGGCCGGTGGTCAGCATGCCCTTGTAGACGATGGTGCGGGCGGAGAGCGACGGGAAGTAGGTCGCGGCCTCGCGCTCGGCGCGCTTGCGCAGCACGAACGCCTTGCGGTCCAGCGCGATGCCGGTGTGCTGTCCGTCGGCCACGAAGAGCTGGCGGAAGACCGGCATGGTGGAGCGGGCGGAGGCGCCGAGCAGCTCGGGGGCGACGGGGACCTCGCGCCAGCCGAGGACGTCCAGGCCCTCTTCGGCGGCGATCGTCTCGATCTTCGTGGTCGTCTCGTCCGTGCCGTCCTCGGGGAGGAAGGCGATGCCGACGGCGTACGCGCCGGCCTCGGGGAGCTCGAATCCGGCGACCTCGCGGAAGAAGGCGTCCGGGACCTGGAGCAGGATGCCGGCGCCGTCACCGGAGTCGGGCTCGGAGCCGGTGGCGCCGCGGTGCTCGAGGTTGCGCAGTACGGTCAGCGCCTGCTCGACCAGCGTGTGGCTGGCTACACCGGTGAGGGTGGCCACGAACCCGACACCACAGGCGTCGTGTTCGTTACGGGGGTCGTACATCCCCTGCGGAGCGGGGCGACCGTCCATGGGCGACCAGGCGTCGGAACGCATCGGCTCTCCCGTCGTCGTCGTGGCATATGCAAACTGCCGAGGGACGACGTTGGCCCTCCGCGAAATTTCGTGCAGGTTACATGATGGCTGGCTTCTCGCGAAGTGGATAGCTCATTCCAGCATGCGGACACCGCCGACACGCAGCGGTGGTGTGGGTTCACCTGTGGGGTGCGGTGACAGTGACTGTCCCGCGGGGACGGATCCAGGGGTCCGGACGTTCTCCGGAATCCGGTGGTCCGTCGCTGATCGGGCTTCGTTGCCCAGTGACGCTCATGCCTCATTCCCGTTGGTCACGAGTTCGAAACCGCTGGGTAACCGGCTACATATGTGGCGTCCTGCATAGTGTCTCACCGCCGCGACGGATCCGACCAGGGATATACGTCACAGCCGATCCGCGCCCTACGTCCCGAAATGGCGCCCCGAAATGACGAAAAGGCCCCTTTCGGGGGCCTCTCGGTCTTCTGCGGGGGTACGGAATCCGTTCCGGCGCGGATGCGGAATCCGCACCGCCACGGATGTCGCGGGGAACCGGCGCGACGGGGGTCGTCCGGCCGGACGACCCCCTACAGCGCCGCCCCGAAGAGCATGCCGAGCCCGTACGTGACGGCCGCGGCGGCTCCGCCCAGGACGAGCTGGCGCATCCCGCTGAAGAGCCAGCCGCGGGCGGTCACCCGGGCCACCAGCGCGCCGCAGGCGAAGAGCCCGAGGAGCGCGAGCAGGACGGCCGGCCAGAGCACGGTCGCGCCGAGCAGGAACGGCAGGACGGGGAGCAGCGCGCCGAGCGCGAAGGAGCCGAAGGACGAGACCGCGGCGACCATCGGCGACGGCAGGTCGTCCGGGTCGATGCCGAGCTCCTCGCGGGCGTGGATCTCCAGCGCCTGCTCGGGGTCCCTCGACAGCTGCATCGCGACCTCGCGGGCGAGAGCGGGCTCGACGCCACGGGAGACGTAGAGCGCGGCGAGCTCCTCCATCTCGTCGATCGGGTGCTTGCGCAACTGACGGCGCTCGACGTCCAGTTCCGCCTGGACGAGCTCGCGCTGCGAGGCGACGGAGGTGTACTCGCCCGCCGCCATCGAGAAGGCGCCGGCCGCGAGACCGGCGAGGCCGGTGATGACGACGGTCTGCGTGGAGACCGAACCGCCCGCGACACCGGTCATCAGGGCGAGGTTGGAGACGAGTCCGTCCATCGCGCCGAACACCGCCGGCCGCAGCCAACCGCCGTTGACGTCACGGTGGGTGTGGTTGTCGCGGTGGGCCTCGTGCAGTGGCGCCTGAGCTTCGATGATGGACATGGCTCTCCCCTCGTTCCGGCGGGCAGGGATGCACCCGCCGCCCCCAACTCCCTCGAAAATACGCGCGATGTAAGGGGTCCGCCAGCAAGGCAGGCCGTACTTACTAAGGCCCCCCTCACCCGGGCAGCGGATTCTGGCGGGGTGTCAGCCGGGTGACAGAGACGTTTCTTCGGCGAGTTCCCGGCCCGCGGTGGCACAGATCCAGGCATCGGGGCGCCACCGGTGCGCCCCATCCGAGGAAGGGGCCGCGAGATGGTGACCACCACGGCAGGCGACACGCGTGAACGGGCGAGAGGGGCGCTCCTCGGTCTCGCCGTCGGCGACGCGCTCGGCGCGCCCGCCGAGAACATGCGGCCCTCCGAGATCCGCCGCCGCTGGGGCCGCATCGAAGGCTTCGTGACGGACAGCCCGGCCGGCACCGACGACACCGAGTACGCCATCTTCTCCGCCCTGCTCCTCGCCCGGCACGGCTCGGCCCTCACCGTCCACGACGTGGAACGGGCCTGGCACCACTGGATCGCCGACCTCGACGAAGGCCCGTTCCGCGGCGCGGGCTTCTCCGAACGCGGCACCCTGGAGAACCTCCGCCGCGGCCTCGCCGCCCCCATCTCCGCCCAGCACCGGCACGCCTGGAGCGACGGCCTCGCCATGCGCGCCGCTCCCTTCGGCGTCTTCGCCGCCGGGCGCCCGGCCGAGGCCGCCCGGCTCGTCGCCATCGACGGCAGCGTCAGCCACGACGGCGAGGGCATCTACGGCGGCCAGGCGGTCGCGGCGGGCGTCGCCGCGGCGATGGCCGGCGCCGGCGTCACCTCGGTCATCGCCGCAGCCCTCTCCGTCGTCCCCATGGACTCCTGGACCGCCCGCTCCCTGCGCCGCGCGGTCGTCGCCGCCCAACGCGTCCAGCCCGACCCCCTCACCCGCGAACGCCAGGTCCGCTCCGCCGTCGTCATCGGCGGCTACCCCTGGACGGACCTCGCCCCCGAGGCCGTCGGCCTCGCCTTCGGCGCCTTCGCCGCCGCCCGCGGCGACTTCCGCACGGCCGTCCTCACCGCCGTCAACATGGGCCGCGACGCCGACACCACCGCCGCCGTGGCCGGCGCCCTCGCCGGCGCCATGTCCGGCGCCTCCGCCATCCCCGACGAGTGGGCCACCGCCATCGCCCCCGTCACCGGCAGCTGCCTCCCCTCCATGCGCGGCTACCACGTCCTCGACGTAGCCGACCTCCTCACCCCGGAGGACACCCCCACATGAACCCCACCCCACCCCCCAACCCCACCACCCCCGACGCCCCTACGCCCCCAGCCCTCCCGATCACCCCGGTCACCCGGGTCACCCCAGCTGCCCCGGCTGCCCCGGTAACCCCGACTGCCCTGGCTGCCCCCGCCACCCCTACGACCCCAGCTGCCCCGGCTGCCCCAGCTCCCCCAGCTGTGGGCAATCGTCCCGCAGGGCGGGACGGGTGGGCACAGCCCCCGGTGCGGGGCGCCGCCCCACAGCTCGACGCCCCACAGAGCCACCCCCCGGTGCCGGGCACCGACGGGCCGGACCTCGCGCCGCCGGACCTCGCCCACCAGACGGCCGCCGCCACCGCCCCCGCCCCGGTCCGCGGCACCGGTTCCTGGGGCGGCGCCCAGGAGGCCGCACGGCCAAGGACCCCGCGGAGGGCCGGCCGTGACGCGGTCGAGGGCCTGCTGCTCGGCCTCGCCGCAGGCGACGCCGCGGGGTGGCCGGCGGCGAGGCACCGCGCCGCCCGGATGCCGGAGTGGACGCGCCGCCTCACCCGCGAACTCGACACCTTCGCGGAGCAGAACGCGACGACGACCCTGCCCGTCCCCATCGCCCTCAACCAGCCCCCCGAGCCCCTCCGCCTGGGCCCGTCCGACGACGCCGAGTGGGCGGTCTTCACCGCGGAGGCGGTGCTGGCGGCCGACGGCCCCGTCTTCGCCGGCCTCCCTCCGGAGCGCCGGCTGCGCGCCGCCGTCGACCTGGCCTGGAACGCCCTCGCGGGCCAGGTGGCCGCCGCCGCCGACCGCGCGCCGGAGGTCGAGTCGGCCGTGCTCCCGCTCCGCGCCCGTATCTCGGTGCGTGCCGGGCTCGGCAATCTCGCGACCGGTCTGCGCCCGCCCGCCACCGGCCACGACAACCCGCACTTCTTCGACGACGCCGCCTGTGTGCGGGCCGCCGTGCTGGCGGTCGTCCATCCGGGCGATCCGCGTGCCGCCGCCGAACTGGCCGAGTTCGACGCCCGGTACACGCAGGACGGGGACGGTGTGCACGGTGCGCGCGCCATGGCGGCGGCGATCGCGGCGGCGCTCGGCGGGGCGGCGGTGGACGAGGCCGTGGGGGCGGCGCTCGCCGAACTCCCGCCGGTCACGGAGATCGGCCGCAACGCCCGGCACGCGGTGAAGCTGGCGCGGACCGCCGGTTCGGCGTTCGAACTGGTCCCGCTCCTGGAGCACCAGATCGTGGACCACGTGTACAGCTACGGCATCGCCGCCGCCGAGACCGTCCCGGTCGCGCTGGCCCTCGCGACGGCCGCCGGGGGTGAGATGACGGCGGCGGTGCCGGCCGCCGCCTGTCTCTCCCGGGTCGCCGACTCGGCGCCGGCGCTGGCGGGCGCGCTCACCGGCGCGCTGGGCGGCGGCCGTTCGGTGCCGGCGAGTTGGCGGGACGCCTGCCGGACGCTGGCGGGCTGCGCGCTGCCGCGGCTCGCGGGGACGGATCTGGTGGAACTCGCCGGGCTGCTCGGAGCCACTGAACCGGCCACCCCGGGTGGACAATTCCGGCATGACACCCACACTGGACGTCTCGCCGGCGAACGTGCCCCCGCTGGACGTGCCCACGCTGGATGACCGGATCACCGGAAGCCTCGTCGGGGCCGCCGTCGGCGACGCGCTGGGCGGCCCCGTCGAGGGCTACACCCCCGAGCAGATCCTGGAGCGCCACGGCGGCCGGGTCACCGGGATCGTCGGCCCCTGGAACGGCGGCGACTGGCGCACCGCCCGCCCCATCGCGCCGTACCACAAGGGCGACGGGCACGTCACCGACGACACCTTGATGACCCACGCCCTGATCCGGGTGTACGAGAAGGTCCGCGGCCATCTGGACGCGTACGCGGTCGCGGACCACCTCGTGCCCGAACTCATGGGCTCCCCCGTCTGGATCCCGGAGCTGGAGGCCGAGGCGCTCCCCCTCCAGCGCGTCTTCCTCGCCGAGAAGTGGATCGTGGCCCGGCTGCACTACGGCCATGTGGACCCCCGCGAGGCGGGAAACGGGAACATCGTCAACTGCGGTGCGGCGATGTACATGGCGCCGGTCGGGCTGGTCAACGCCGCCCACCCGGCGGCCGCCTATGCCGAGGCGATCGACCTCGCGGGGGCGCACCAGTCCTCGTACGGCCGGGAGGCCGCGGGCGTCTTCGCGGCGGCGGTCGCGGCGGCCTGCGCCCCGGGGGCCACTCCGGCCTCGGTGGTCGACGCGGCCCTGTCGCTGGCGAGGGACGGGACGCGGGCGGCGATCGAGGCGGTCGCCGAAGTCGCGGCCCGGCACACGGACTTCGAGTCCGCCCTGGCTCCCCTGCGCCGGGCGGTGGCCCCCTTCGACTCGGTCGGCCCCGACTACCGGGCCCCGTCCCTCGGCGCCCGCCGCCCCTCCCGGCTGCACGCGATCGAGGAACTGCCGATCGCGCTGGGCATGCTGCTCGTCGGCGAGGGCGACTTCCGGCGTACGGTCCTCGGCGCCGTCAACTACGGCCGGGACTGCGACTCGATCGCGACGATGGCCGGGGCGATCGTGGGCGCCCTGCGGGGCGAGTCCGCCGTCCCCGCCGTCTGGGCGAAGCAGGTGGCGGAGGCGAGCCGCCTCGACCTGCACGCCCCGGCGACGGCCCTGACCGCGGTCGCCCGGGAGGTCTTCGCCCGGGACACCGCCCTGCGCCGGACGCACGAGTCGGCGTTCTCGGCCCTGACGGGCATGGACCGGTGACCCTCCGCGTCACCTGGGTCCAGCCGGAGGACCTGGTGGGCCACGAACTCCGCCAGGCCGCGGAGGACGGCCGCGACGCCCGCGCCGTCGCGGCCCGCTGGTCGGCGGCGGGCGGCCCGCTCGCCCCGGCGGCCGCGGGCGCCTCCGCGATCCCCCGCCCGGACCTGCGCGGCCTGGCGGAGGAGCTCCTGGACGCCCTGGCCTCCCTGCCCGCTCCCCTGGCGGAGCGCGAACCGGCCTCCCTCCCCGGCATCCAGGCCCTGGCGGCGACCGCTCCCGCGGCGCGGGGCGGTCGTCCCACCGGTCGGGATCCCGGGCTCCTCGACCGGCTGCACGCCGCCTGGCTGGGCCGGGCCGCCGGGTGTCTGCTCGGCAAGCCCGTCGAGAAGCTGCCCCTTCCGGCGATCCGGGCACTCGCCCGCGCCGCCGGCAACTGGCCGCTCGCCGACTGGTTCACCGCGCGCGGCGTGCCCCGGGAGCTGCTCGACGCGCACCCGTGGAACCGCCGTTCGGCCGCCACCTCCCTCGCCGAGAACATCGACGGCATGCCCGAGGACGACGACCTCAACTACCCCCTCCTCGACCTGCTGCTCCTGCGGCGGTTCGGCCGCGGCTTCACGACCGCCGACGTGGCCCGCCTGTGGCTGGACGAGCTCCCGGCCGGCCGGACGTTCACGGCCGAGCGCGTCGCCTACCGCAATCTCCTCGACGGCGTCGAACCGCCGCTGACCGCCGTCCGCCGCAACCCGTTCCGGGAGTGGATCGGTGCGCAGATCCGGGCCGACGTGCACGGCTGGACCCATCCGGGCGACCCGGCCGGCGCCGCCGCGCAGGCATACCGGGACGCGGCGCTCACGCACACGGCCAACGGGATCTACGGCGCCATGTTCGTCGCCGCCGTCCTGGCCGAGGCGGCGGCCGGCACCGCCGACGTCCATCGGGCGCTCGCCGCGGGCCTCGGTGTGATCCCCCCGCGCTCGCGTCTCGCCGAGGGCGTCCGGCTGGGCATCGCCGCCGCCCGCGCCACGGCCGACTTCGACACGGTCGTGGACCGGCTGCACGCCGAACTCGGCGGGTACCACTGGGTGCATGCCGTCCCCAACGCCGCGCTGCTCGCCGCCGCCCTCACCCACGCCGACGGCGACTTCTCCCGCTCGGTCTGCGCGGCGGTGTCGGGCGGCTGGGACACCGACTCCAACGGCGCCACCGCCGGCTCGGTCGCCGGGCTGCTGGCCGGGCACCCCGACCGGCTGCCGGAACGCTGGACCGCCCCTCTCAAGAACCGCCTGGCGACCTCGGTCGCGTCCTTCGACGGCATCGGCTTCGACACCCTGGCCGAACTGACACACACGGAGGCAGTACGCCCATGACCAGCATCGTCGTGCTCGGCAGCACGAACATGGACCTCGTGGCCTACGTGCCGAAGGCCCCGGCCCTCGGCGAGACGGTCACCGGCCGTTCCTTCCGTACGATCCCCGGCGGCAAGGGCGCCAACCAGGCCGTCGCCGCCGCCCGCGCGGGCGCCGAGGTGGCGATGATCGGCGCGGTCGGCGCGGACGACTTCGGGGCGCGGCTCCGGGCCACGCTGGAGCACTGCGCGGTCGACACCGACCTGCTGCGCACCGTCGAGGGATCGTCCGGCACCGCCCACATCGTCGTCGACGACGAGGGCGGCAACGCGATCGTCGTCGTCCCCGGCGCCAACGGCACCGTCACCTCCCTCACCCACGGCGACGAGGCCCTCATCGGCACCGCCGACATCCTGCTCCTCCAGCTCGAACTCCCCCTCTCCGTCGTCGTCGAGGGCGCCGTGACCGCCCGCCGCCTCGGGGTCCGCACGGTCCTGACCCCCGCCCCCGCGCAGCCGCTGCCTCCCGAACTCCTCGCCGCCACCGACCTGCTGGTGCCCAACGAGCACGAGGCCGCCGCACTCACCGGGTTCACCGACCCGCGCGCGGCCGCCCGGGCGCTGCTGCGGGACGTCCCCGAGGTGGTGATCACCCTGGGCGCGGCCGGCAGCCTGTACGCCGTGCGCGGCGCCGAACCGGTCACCGTGCCCGCCCCCCGGGTACGGGCCGTGGACACCACCGGGGCGGGCGACACCTTCGTCGGCGCCCTCGCGGTCGCCCTCGGCAACGGCCGGCCGGCCCCGGAGGCGCTCGCCTGGGCCCAGACCGCGGCCGCGCTCTCCGTCCAGCGCGAGGGCGCGTCGACCTCGATGCCGTACCGCGTCGAGATCGAGGCGGCCTTCCTCTCCCCCCACATCCTGGAGGCCGACGCCGTATGACCGTCCACGCAGCGGCCACCGCGCCCGCGACCCCCGCCGCTCCTCTCCACGGGCTGCGCGTCCTGGATCTCGCCACGCTCTTCGCCGGCCCGCTCGCGGCCATGATGCTGGGCGACTTCGGCGCCGACGTCGTCAAGGTCGAGCATCCCCGCAAGCCCGACCCGTCCCGCGGCCACGGGCCGGCCAAGGACGGCATCGGTCTCTGGTGGAAGGTCCTCGGCCGCAACAAGCGGACGATCACCCTCGACCTGTCCTCGCCGGGCGGCCGCGACACCCTGCTGGCGCTCGCCGCCGACGCGGACGTGATCGTGGAGAACTTCCGCCCCGGCACCCTGGAACGCTGGGGTCTGGGCTGGGAGGAGCTCTCCACCGTCAACCCGCGGCTGGTCCTCGCCCGCGTCACCGGCTTCGGCCAGTTCGGCCCGTACGCCCATCGTCCCGGCTTCGGCACCCTCGCCGAGGCGATGAGCGGTTTCGCCGCCATCACCGGCGAGCCCGACGGCCCGCCCACCCTGCCCCCCTTCGGTCTGGCCGACTCGATCGCCGCCCTCGCCACCGCGTACGCGGTGATGACCGCGCTCACCGCGAGGACCACGACCGGCCGCGGCCAGGTCGTCGACATGGCGATCATCGAACCGATGCTCGCCGTCATCGGACCCCACCCCCTCTGGTACGACCAACTCGGTTACGTCCAGCCCCGGACCGGCAACCGCTCCCGCAACAACGCCCCGCGCAACACGTACCGGACCGCCGACGGTTCCTGGGTCGCCGTCTCCACCTCCGCCCAGTCGATCGCCGAGCGCGTGCTGCGCCTGGTCGGCCGCCCGGAGCTGATCGACGAGCCGTGGTTCGCCGACGGCGCGGGCCGGGCCGCGCACGCGGACGTCCTGGACGAGGCGGTCGGCTCCTGGATCGCCCGCCACACCCGCGACGAGGCGATGGCGGCCTTCGAGAAGGCGGAGGCGGCCATCGCCCCGGTCTACGACGTCCGGGACGTCGTCGCCGATCCGCAGTACCAGGCCCTCGGCACGGTCACCGAGGTGCAGGACCCCGAACTCGGCCCGATCAAGATGCAGAACGTGCTCTTCCGGCTCTCCGAGACCCCCGGGGCGATCCGCTGGCCCGGTCGCCCCCACGGCGCCGACACCACGGCCGTCCTCACCGAACTCGGCCTCACACCCGCCGAGATCGACGCCCTCCGCGACCGGGGTGCGGTATGAGCGCCGTGACCGGCGCGCCGGGGGTCGACGGTCTCGGCCTGGCCCGCACCCCCCTCACCTGGTTGTACGCCCCCGGCGACCGGCCCGCGGTCGTCGCCAAGGCCCTGTCCGCCGGGGCCGACGTCGTCATCGTCGACCTGGAGGACGCGGTCGCCCCGCACCGCAAGGCGTACGCCCTCGACGCCACGGCCGATCTCCTCGCCGACATCCACCGCGTCCCGGTGCACGTCCGCGTCCACTCCTCGCACGACATCCCCACCCTGGCCCCCCTCCCCGGCCTCTGCGGTCTCCGTCTGCCCAAGGTGACACACGCCACTGACATCCACCGGATCGCCGATCTGGCCCCCGGTCTTCCCCTCTACCCGCTCCTGGAGAACGCCCTCGCCCTGGAGAACGCCTACGCCATCGCCACCGCCCACCCCGCCGTCCGGGGCCTCGCGCTCGGCGAGGCCGACCTCCGCGCCGACCTGGGCGTGCGGGAGGACAGCGGGCTCGACTGGCCGCGCGGCCGTGTGGTGGTCGCGGCCCGCGCGGCCGCCCTGCCGCCCCCGATCCAGTCGGTCCATCCCGACATCGCCGACCTGGACGCCCTGGCCGCCGGCTGCGCCCGGGGCCGGGCTATGGGCTTCCTCGGCCGGGCTGCGATCCACCCGCGCCAGCTCCCGGTCATCGAGCGGGCCTATCGGCCCACTCCCGAGGAGGTCGACGCGGCGCTGGAGGTCATCGAGGCGGCCGCGGCCGGGCAGGGGGCGCTGGCCCTCCCCGACGGCCGCTTCGTCGACGCCGCGGTCGTGGCGGGCGCCCACCGGGTCCTCGCCCTCGCGTCCCGTACGGCCTGAGCCCGGATACGCGAAGGGGCCGCCGGTACCTCTCGGTCCCGGCGGCCCCTCGACTGCGGACGGATCAGCTCTTGGCGGCCGATCCGGCGCCGTTGCCGGCACCGTGTTCCTCGTTCTCCGCGGCGTCGTCCCGGACGGAGTCCTCGGGCTCCCCGCCCGCGACGTCGTCCTCGCCCTTCGCGGACGCCTCGTCCTTCGCCGACTTCGCCGACTTCGCCGACTTCTCGGAGCCCTCGGAGTCCTCGGAGGTCTCGGACTTCTCCGCCTTCGGTTCCACGATCTCCTCGCGTCCCGGCCGCAGCCGCGACGAGACCACGATGTAGACCACCGCGAGCACGAAGACGATGATCGCCGTCCACACGTTCAGCCGCAGGCCGAGCACGTGGTGCGCCTCGTCGACGCGCAGGTACTCGGTCCAGACACGGCCCGCGCAGTACGCGGCCACGTAGACCGCGAAGGCGCGCCCGTGGCCGAGCTTGAAGCGCCGATCGGCCCAGATCACGAGGAAGCCGACGCCGACGCACCAGAGCGACTCGTAGAGGAAGGTCGGGTGGTAGAGCCCGGCCTCGCGGTTCGCCCCCTCGGTGATCTTCAGGGCCCAGGGCAGGTCGGTCGGCCGGCCGTAGAGCTCCTGGTTGAACCAGTTGCCCCAGCGGCCGATGGCCTGGGCGAAGGCGATGCCGGGGGCGATGGCGTCCGCGTACGCCGGGAGCGGGATGCCCCGTCGGCGGCAGCCGATCCAGGCACCGACCGCGCCGAGCGCGATGGCGCCCCAGATACCGAGGCCGCCCTCCCAGATCTTGAAGGCGTCGACCCAGTTCTCACCCTCGCTGAAGTACAGCTGGTAGTCGGTGATCACGTGGTAGAGGCGTCCGCCGACGAGGCCGAAGGGCACCGCCCAGACGGCGATGTCGGCCACGGTGCCGGCAGTGCCGCCCCGGGCGATCCAGCGCTTGTTGCCGTACCAGACGGCGACGAAGACACCGATGATGATGCAGAAGGCATAGCCGCGCAGCGGGATCGGTCCGAGGTTGATCACGCCGGTCGACGGGCTGGGAATATAGGCAAGGTCCATGGCAGGACCGACGCTACCCTGCCGGGCGGGCGGGACGGCAGCCCACCCGGCAACGTATGGGTAACTAACCCCGCCGGAGGCGGCTCAGCCGGCCGAGGGCGAGGCCGTGGCGGCCTTCTTGCCCTTGTTGGCCTCGGCGACCCACTTCTTCAGGTTCTCCGGGGAGATCTGCTCGTTCCCCTTGGTCGGGAAGATCGATTCGCCGTTGAGGAGGACCGACGGCGTGCCGCGGAAGCCGCCGTTCTGGAATGCCTCGTTCGACTTCGCGACCCAGCTGTCGTGCGTGCCGTCCTGCACGCAACCGCGGAACTCCGGCGTGTCGAGCCCCGGCACCTTCGCCGCCAGCTCGATCAGCTTGTCGTTCTTGCCGAAGGCGTCGTCCGTCTCCGGCGGCTGGTTGCTGTAGAGCGTGTCGTGGTACGCGGTGAACTTCCCCGCGTCCTGGGCGCACGCGGCCGCGTTCGCCGCGCGCAGCGAGCCGCTGCCGCCCATGTTCCCGTCGATGAGGGTGGCGAGGTGGTACTCGGCCTTGAGCGCGCCGGACGCCTCGAGCTCGTGGATGGTGTCCCGCATGACGTTCTCGAACTGGGCGCACGCCGGGCAGCGGAAGTCCTCCCAGATCGCGAGCGTGGACGGGGCGTCCGCCCGGCCCGTGGGGATCGCGGGCTTGTCGCCCTCGATCGATCCGGTCGGCGCGACCACCGGGCCGGCCTTGTCGGAACCGCCGTCCTTGTCGCTGTTCGCGGCGATCACCCCGACGACCGCGGCCAGGCCGAGGACCCCGACCACCGCCGCGGACACGATCAGGACGCGCCGCTGCTTCTCGCGTGCCTTGTCGCGCTCGCGCTGCTGCTGGAGGCGCTCCCGCGCGCTCCGGTTACCGTCACCACGGTTGTTCTCGCTCACGCCTCAGGAACGAACCGGGGAGGCGCGTACGCGCCTCCCCGGTCGCAGGTCCACCCGAATGGGTTACGAAACGCGGCGGACACCCTCGGCGAGTTCGCCCGCCAGTTCCCTTACGGCGGCGAGCCCGGCGGCCTCGTCGCCGTCGGCGTCGAGGATGCGCTGCACGAAGGCGGAACCGACGATGACGCCGTCGGCGAAGCCGGCGACCTCCTTGGCCTGGGCGGCGTTGGAGACGCCGAGGCCGACGCAGACCGGCAGCTCGGAGGTGGCCCGGGTACGGCGGACCAGGTCGGCGGCCTGTTCGCCGACCGACGCGCGGGTGCCGGTGACGCCCATGCGCGAGGCGGCGTAGACGAAGCCGGAACCGGCCGCCGTGATGGTGGCCAGCCGCGCGTCCTTGCTGCTCGGCGCGACGACGAAGACGGTGGCGAGACCGCGCTTGTCGGCGTGCTCGCGCCACACGGCCGACTCCTGGACCGGCAGGTCGGGCAGGATGCAGCCCGCGCCGCCGGCCGCGGCGAGCTCCTCGGTGAAGCGCTCGATGCCGTAGCGGTCGATCGGGTTCCAGTACGTCATGACGAGGACCGGCTTGCCGGTGGCCTCGTGGGCCTCGCGGACCGTCCGCATGACGTCGGCGATCTTGACGCCGCCGCGCAGGGCGATGTCGTCGGCGGTCTGGATGACCGGCCCGTCGAGGACCGGGTCGCTGTGCGGGAGACCGACCTCGACCACGTCGGCGCCGCCGTCGAAGGCGGCCTTGATCGCCGCGATGCCGCCGTCGACGGTCGGGAACCCGGCCGGCAGATAGGCGATCAGCGCGGCACGGTCCTCGGCCTTCGCCTTGGCGAGGGTGTCACCGAGCAGCTGGATGTTTCCGGTCGTCACTTGGAGCCCTCCCCGTCGTACAGCCCGAAGTAGCGGGCGGCCGTGTCCATGTCCTTGTCGCCGCGTCCCGAGAGGTTGACGAGGAGCAGGGCGTCCTTGCCCAGCTCCTTGCCGACCTCCAGGGCCCCGGCGAGGGCGTGCGCCGACTCGATGGCCGGGATGATGCCCTCGGTACGGGAGAGCAGCCGAAGCGCCTGCATGGCGGCGTCGTCGGTGACGGCGCGGTACTCGCCGCGCCCGCTGTCCTTGAGGTACGCGTGCTCCGGGCCGATGCCCGGGTAGTCGAGGCCCGCCGAGATCGAGTACGGCTCGGTGATCTGGCCCTCCTCGTCCTGGAGGACGTAGCTGCGCGAACCGTGCAGGATGCCGGGCTCGCCGGCGGTGAGGGTGGCCGCGTGCTCGCCGGTCTCGACGCCGTGGCCGGCCGGCTCGCAGCCGATCAGGCGGACGCCCGCGTCCGGGACGAACGCGTGGAAGAGGCCGATGGCGTTGGAGCCGCCGCCGACGCAGGCGATCGCCGCGTCGGGCAGCCGCCCGGCGCGCTCCAGGAGCTGGCGGCGGGCCTCGACGCCGATGACCCGGTGGAAGTCGCGGACCATGGCGGGGAAGGGGTGCGGGCCGGCCACGGTGCCGAACAGGTAGTGCGTCCGGTCGACGTTCGCGACCCAGTCGCGGAACGCCTCGTTGATGGCGTCCTTGAGGGTGCGGCTGCCGGACTTGACGGCGATGACCTCGGCGCCGAGCATCCGCATCCGGGCCACGTTCAGGGCCTGGCGCTGGGTGTCGACCTCGCCCATGTAGATGGTGCAGTCGAGGCCGAACAGGGCGCAGGCGGTGGCCGTGGCCACGCCGTGCTGGCCGGCGCCGGTCTCGGCGATGACCCGCGTCTTGCCCATGCGCTTGGTCAGCAGCGCCTGGCCGAGCACGTTGTTGATCTTGTGCGAGCCGGTGTGGTTCAGGTCCTCGCGCTTGAGGAAGATCCGGGCGCCGCCCGCGTGCTCGGCGAACCGGGGCACCTCGGTCAGGGCGCTCGGACGGCCCGTGTAGTTGACCATCAGGTCGTTGAGTTCGCGCGCGAACTCCGGGTCGGCCTTCGCCTTGTCGTACTCCACGGCGACCTCGTCCACGGCGGCGACGAGCGCCTCCGGGATGAACTTGCCGCCGTAGTCGCCGAAGTAGCCCTCGGCGGACGGGACCTGGCCTTCCAGGTCCGGGATGAAGAACTCGCTCGACATGCGGATGCTCCTCGCGGGGCGGGTGCCCCGGGATACGTGTGGTTGATGGTCACGTTATGCGCGCGCCACGCTCACGTACGGCAACACGGTCGGCCGCCGGGCCGCAGCCTTGGCCGAGTCCGCCACCTGCCGCCCTCGCCCACCGCCCGGGTGGGCAATCGTCCCGCTGTGCGGGACGGGTGGGCATACGGGGCGGCGCCCATGGCGGGCGCCTCCGCCCCTTGTACCGACCCGCGCAAGCACTGCGGCGCGCACGGGGGGCGGGTTCAGGCGCGGAAGCCCAAGCCCGGCACGGGGCGCCGTTCCGTTGTGCCCACCCGTTCCGCCCCAGCGGAACGGGTGGGCACAACGGAGGGGCGGAGCTGACGGCCAGGGCCTGAACGGCTAGGCGTTGCTGGTGTTCGTGAAGGTGCGCGCCAGGCGCGGGCGCCATCGCATGCCGTTGACCTGGCCGGGCTCGGAGCCGATGACGTAGCGGACCCGGCGGCCGTGGACACGGCGGGCGGGCGCGCGGCAGCCACGCGGTCGGCAGCCCCTGGCCAGCGGGGCGTGCTTGGAGACGGGAGCGGCGGCCGTACGGAGCCGGCCGCGGCGGCCCGAGGCGTCCGCGGGCACGACCGGGCCGCCCGGGGCGAAGCCCAGGGCGGTCGGCGTGGCGCGGACGAGGGTCATGGCGCGGTCAGCTCCGGCCGTGCCGGAGGGCCGGGTGGGCGCCGGCGGCGACCAGGTCGGCGACGGCGGCCTTGGGGTCGCGGCCGGTGACCAGGGACTCGCCGACCAGGACCGCGTCGGCGCCGGCGTTGGCGTAGGCGATGAGGTCGTGCGGGCCGCGGACGCCGGACTCGGCGACCTTGACGATGTGCGCCGGGATCTCGGGGGCGACGCGCTCGAAGGTGGTGCGGTCGACCTTGAGGGTCTTGAGGTTCCGCGCGTTGACGCCGATGATCCGGGCGCCCGCCTCGACGGCGCGCTCGGCCTCCTCCTCGTCGTGGACCTCGACCAGCGGGGTCAGCCCGATGGACTCGGCACGCTCGATGAGGGAGACCAGCGCCTCCTGCTCCAGGGCGGCGACGATGAGGAGCGCGAGATCCGCTCCGTACGCCCGGGCCTCCCAGAGCTGGTAGGCGGTGACGATGAAGTCCTTGCGCAGGACCGGGATGTCGACCCGGGCCCGGACGGCTTCGAGGTCGGCGAGCGAGCCGCCGAAGCGGCGCTGCTCGGTGAGGACGGAGATGACGGCGGCGCCGCCCGCCTCGTAGTCCGCGGCGAGTCCGGCCGGATCGGCGATCGCGGCGAGTGCCCCCTTGGACGGGCTGGAGCGCTTGACCTCGCAGATCACCTTGACGCCGTCTCCGCGCAGTGCGGCGACGCCGTCCTTGGCCTGCGGCGCCTTGGCGGCGCGCTCCTTGAGCTCGTCGAGGGTGACCCGCGCCTGTCGCTCTGCGAGGTCGGCGCGTACGCCTTCGATGATCTCGTCGAGCACACTCACGCGAGGGCCCCCTTCCGGGACGGTGATGGTGGTGATGAAACAGGTTCAGCCACTTCGATCCTATCCGCAGGACGGCCCCGGACTCGCATCGGCCGGAGCGGCGTCCCATCTGCTGGGACTCCCGTCGGGGTCCCCGAGGGCCCGTAGCGGCCCCTCAGGGGGCCAGGACGGAGCCGAAGGGAAGGTTCCGGACGAGGGTGAAGAGGGCGAGGACGGCCCCGATCCCCCACCACCAGACCGGGGGGATCGCCAGGCGCATCGGCTGCCCGCGGGCGGCGCGAATCAGCCAGACGACCATGACGACGGCGAAGAGTCCGTAGCCGACGACGGCCAGGGCGTTGGCGCCCAGGGCGGCCGGCAGGTCGCCGGTGACGAAGGCGTGGGCGCTGCGGAGTCCGCCGCACCCGGGGCAGTACACGCCGGTGAAGCGGAGCAGCGGGCAGACGGGGTAGTGCCCGGGTTCGTTGGGGTCGACGGTCCCCACGTACGCGAACGCGGCGGCGACCCCGACGAGCGTCCCGACCGGCGCGAGCAGCCGCCGGGCGAGCGACCGGGGCGGCGGCGGCGCGTACCCGGGTGGCGGGTACCCCGGCGGTGCGTGGCCCGGCGGTACGTGGCCCTGAGGTACGTGGCCCTGCGGCCTGGACGGCCCGGACACCGCCGGCGCGTGCCCCGGCGGTGCGTCCCCCGGCGGGGTGGATTCACCCGGTCGGGTGGGGGAATCGTCGGTCACGGCTCCGGCCGTCGGGTGCGTGTCCACCCGGTGATTCTCGCCCCTGACGCGCGAGGGCGCAGCCCGGCACGGCCGGACTGCGCCCTCGGGTTCGTCGTGTCGCGTCAGGAACGGGCCTGCGCGGTCGCGGCCTCGCGGGCGGCGACGACGGCGGCCGAGTCCTTCGGCATGCCGAGGCCCGCCGCCTTCATCCCGCCGCCGACGATGCCGCCGAGGACGATGACACCCATGCCGGCCCAGAAACCGGGCACGTTGGCGGCCACCATGAAGACGCCGGCGATGCAGAAGCCGATGAAGGAGATGATGACACCGGTCCAGGCGGCCGGGGTGTGTCCGTGGGCGCTGCCCGCCATGAGTTGCTCCTCGTTGCAGTTGCTCGATGGTGAGGTCTCGCGTGCGCGGACACTCTGCGCTCATTGTCCCGCACACGGGCGCGCGGGGATGAATCGGGGGTGCCGCGACGATCACGCGTCGCGGCCGGCCCGGCGCTCAGCCTCCGTGCGTGGGGTCCTCGCCGCGGTCCAGGGCCTTCCACAGGTCCTCGGGCCGGTCCGGGTCGGCCGCGGCGGCGGCGCGCCCGGCGCGCGGGTTTCCGGTCCGCTCGTAGCGGCCGCCCATCCCGGGCCAGTTCTTGCCGAAGCGCAGGGCGAAGAGGCCGGCGAGCAGGATGAGGACGGCGCCGGCGGCGGTCACGTACGGCCAGGCGGTGTGGGTCAGGCCGGCCACGGCGGCCGCGGTGTCGCCGCTGATGCGGGCGGCCTCGGCGTCGAGGGCGGCGCTGTCGGAGGCGCCGAGGAACGCGGCGAGCGCGGCACCGGCGCCGCTGAGCGCGAGGAGCGCGGCGACGAGGGTGCGGCCGGTGCGGCGGACGGCGAAGACGGCGAAGAGGGCGGCGAGGCCGACGATCGCGAGAGCGGTCGGCACGCCGGTGACGGCGCCGCCGTCGGCCTCGACGGGGACGCTGCCGCCGCCGACGGACGCGGTGCCCTCGGCCCAGATCTGGCCGGCGGAGAGCAGGACGACGGTGGCGCCCAGGGCGCCGAGGAGGAGGGCCGCGGCCAGGCTGCGACGGCCGCCGGTGGGGACGGCCGCGCGGGCGGCCCGGGGCTGGGGTACGGGTACGGCACTCACGTACCCCACTATCCCCTACGTGCTCAGTTGCCGTTCATCCGGTTGGCGGTGTGGACGGCCCGGAGTACGGCCGCGGCCTTGTTGCGGCACTCGTCGTCCTCGGCGACCGGGTCGGAGTCGGCCACGACACCCGCTCCGGCCTGCACGTACGCCGTTCCGTCGCGGAGCAGGGCGGTGCGGATGGCGATGGCGGTGTCCGCGTCCCCGGCGAAATCGAGATAACCGACACATCCGCCGTACAGGCCGCGGCGGGAGGGTTCGAGCTCCTCGATGATCTGCATCGCGCGGGGCTTGGGCGCGCCGGAGAGCGTGCCCGCCGGGAAGCAGGCGGTGAGGACGTCGAAGGCGGTCCGTCCCTCGGCGACCCGGCCGGTCACGGTGGAGACGATGTGCATGACGTGCGAGTACCGCTCGATCGACATGAAGTCGACGACCTCCACCGAGCCGGGCGCGCAGACCCGGCCGAGGTCGTTGCGGCCGAGGTCGACGAGCATGAGGTGCTCGGCGCGCTCCTTGGGGTCGGCGAGCAGTTCCTCGGCGAGGTCGTGGTCCTCCTGCGGGGTGGCGCCCCGGTGCCGGGTGCCGGCGATGGGGTGGAGCATCGCCCGTCCGTCCTCGACCTTGACGAGGGCCTCGGGGCTGGATCCGACGACGTCGAAGCCGTTCTCGAAGCGGAAGAGGTACATGTACGGGGAGGGGTTGGTGGCCCGCAGGACCCGGTAGACGTCGAGCGCGGAGGCCGCGCACGGGGTCTCGAAGCGCTGCGAGGGCACGACCTGGAACGCCTCGCCGGCCCGGATGCGCTCCTTGATGTCCTCGACGGCGTCCTGGTAGGCCGGGCCGCCCCAGAGGGCGGAGAACTCGGGCAGTTCGGAGGCCGGGAGGGCGGTGGGGGCGGTGGCGACGGGGCGGGCCAGGTCGGCCTGCATGGCGTCGAGGCGGGCGACGGCGTGCGCGTACGCCTCGTCGACGCCGGTCTCCAGGTCGTTGTGGTTGATCGCGTTGGCGATCAGCAGGACCGAGCCGTCCCAGTGGTCGAGGACGGCGAGGTCGCTGGTGAGGAGCATGGTGAGCTCGGGGAGCTCCAGGTCGTCCCGGGTCGAGTCGCCGATCCTCTCCAGGCGGCGGACGATGTCGTATCCGAGGTAGCCGACCATGCCGCCGGTGAACGGGGGCATCCCGGACGCGAGGTCGCGGGGGGTGTGGAGGGTCTCGACGGTGGCGCGCAGGGCCTGGAGGGGGTCGCCGTCCACGGGGACGCCGACGGGCGGGGTGCCGAGCCAGTGGGCCTCGCCGTCCCGCACCGTCAGGGTGGCGTCGCTGCGCACTCCGATGAAGGAGTAGCGGGACCAGGAGCGGCCGTTCTCCGCGGATTCGAGGAGGAAGGTGCCGGGCCGTTCGGCGGCGAGCTTGCGGTAGAGCCCGACCGGGGTGTCGCCGTCCGCGAGGAGCCTGCGGCTGACGGGGATGACGCGGCGGTCGGCCGCCAGCTTGCGGAAGGTCTCGAGATCCATGGCGCCAGACCTTACTGGGATACGGGGAGCACGTCGGTGTCGAAGCAGGTGCGGGTGCCGGTGTGGCAGGCGGCCCCGACCTGGTCGACCTTGACGAGGACGGTGTCGGCGTCGCAGTCGAGGGCGACGGACTTGACGTGCTGGACGTGGCCGGAGGTGTCGCCCTTCACCCAGTACTCGCGGCGGCTGCGGGACCAGTAGGTGGCGCGGCCGGTGGTGAGGGTGCGGTGCAGGGCCTCGTCGTCCATCCAGCCGAGCATCAGCACCTCGCCGGTGTCGTACTGCTGGGCGATGGCGGGGACGAGCCCGTCGGGGCTGCGCTTGAGCCGGGCGGAGAGGGCCGGGTCGAGATTGCTGCTCATGGCGCCATTGTGCCGCGCCCCGGGGTGGTGTCCGGTGGGGCGTCCACTGGGCGGACCGCGCGCCCCGGTCGTACGCTGGCGGGCATGTCGACCCATGCGAAACGTGAACGGCTTCTGCTCGCCGATCTGTTGGAGGCGGCGGGCCCGGACGCCCCGACGCTCTGCGAGGGGTGGCGGACCCGGGACCTGGCCGCCCATGTGGTGGTGCGCGAGCGACGGCCGGACGCGGCGGCCGGATCCCTCGTACCGGCGCTCAAGGAGCGGCAGGACCGGGTGCAGGCGGAGTTCGCCGACAAGCCGTACGAGGAGCTGATCCGGCTGATCCGGACGGGGCCGCCGCGGTTCTCGCCGTTCATGATCAAGCAGGTGGACGAGGGGGCGAACGTCGTCGAGTTCTACGTCCACGCGGAGGACGTACGGCGTGCCCAGCCCGACTGGTCGGCCCGCGAGCTCGACCCGGTCTTCGCCGACGCCCTCTGGTCGCGGCTGGAGCGGATGGCCCGGCTGCTGGGCCGCAAGGCCCCGGTCGGCCTGGTGCTGCGCCGCCCGAACGGCCAGACGGCGGTCGCCCACCGCGGCACCCCGGTGGTGACCGCCTCCGGGGAGCCGGGCGAGCTGGTGATGTACCTCTACGGGCGGCAGGACGTGGCCAAGGTGGCGCTGGACGGCGAGCCGGACGCGATCGAGCGGCTGCGGGAGACGAAGCAGCTGGGGATCTGAGGCCGCGGATCTGAGGCTGGGATCCGAGGCTGCGGATCTGAGGCTGGGATCCGAGGCCGCGGATCCGAGGCCGCGGATCCGGGGCCGGGACGTCCTCCGGACAGGACCGATCCGGAGGACTCCCGCTAGCGGGGCAGCTCGGCGCGGCGGACGGCGCGGACCGAGAGGCCGTACAGGCCCGCCAGGGCGCAGACCGCGGCGCTGGTGGTGAAGACCGGGCCGACGCCCCACAGGCCGATCGCGGCGCCCGTGAGCGGGAAGCCGAGCGGGGCGAGGCCGAGGCTGCACAGGCCGGAGACGGCCGAGACGCGGCCGAGGTAGGCGGGGTCGCACTCGGTCTGGACGAGGGCCCCGCACAGGGCTCCGGAGAGCCCGGCGAGCAGGCCCACGGAGAGGGCGACGGCCACGGCCAGGGGCAGCTGCGGGACGTAGGCGAGCGCGCCGATCGAGACGGCGCCGACGGCCATGCTCCAGCCGAGGACGGCGCCGGCGCGCGGCACCCGGCCCTTGACGCTGAGCAGCAGCGAGGCGCCGCCCGCGCCGACCCCGAAGCCGGCGAGGATCCAGCCGATGCCGGCGGCGCCCCAGCCGCGTTCGTCGGAGAGCAGCGCGAGGCCGACGTTGAGCGGGCCGACGAAGCCGAGGTCGCTGAGGGCGATGACGATCATCAGCGGGCCGAGGACCCGGTGGCCGCGCAGGTAGCGCAGGCCGGCGGCGAGGTCGCCGAGGGCGGTGCCGCTCCGGTCCTCGGCCGCGCCGGACAGCGGGCGGAGCCGGAGGCCGAGCAGCAGGGGCAGGGAGAGGGCGAAGAGCGCTCCGGCGACGGCGAACGCGATGCCGGGCCCGCCCAGGGCGACCGCGAGGCCGCCGAGCGGGGCGCCGAGGACGGCTCCGGAGCGGTAGGCGAGGCCCCGCATGCCCTGGACGCGGGCGAGCTGGTCGTGCGGGGCGAGCCGGGGCGGCAGGGCGCCGACCGCGGGCATGAACAGGGCGTCGACGATGCCGAAGACGAGGGCGATGCCGGCCAGCGTCCAGAGGGTGGGCGAGGCCACGAGGAGCAGCGCGGCGACGAGGAGGACGACGAGGCAGCGGACGGTGTCGGAGGCGATGACGACCCGGCGCGGGCCGAAGCGGTCGGCCACGACTCCCCCGCCGAGCATCAGCAGGGCGCGGGGTACGGCGCTGACGGCGAGGACGAGTCCGGCCTCGGCGGGGCTGCCGCCGCGGACCGCGGCCCAGGAGAGGGCGAGGTGGTAGACGCTGTCGCCGAGGGTGGAGGCGGTGTAGGCGCCGAGCCAGCGCAGGACCTGGGGGTCGCGGTGGGCGGGCCGCTCCACGGCGGCGAGGAGGGTGGCGGTCATGCGCGGTAGGGGAAGCCGCGGAGGTGGACGGAGACGTTCTCGCGGCCCTCGGTGTCGCCGGCGGCCTCGGCCGCGCGGGCCTGCTGGTCGTACTTCCGCAGGACGGCGTCCAGTTCGGCGCCGAGGGCGGCGAGCTCCGCGGCGGTGAGGCGGGGCAGCCATTCGGAGCTGATGGAGGCGGCGCGCCACTCGTCGGACCAGGTGTGCCGCTCGTCGAGGAAGCGGGCGTACATCCCGCCGCGCTGTTCTTCGACCGTACGGCCGAAGGCGGCGCTCGCCGCGGCCAGTTCGGGGGCGTCGCGGAGGTCCTCGTCGTGGATGCTGAAGCCGTACGAGCTGGGCTGCCACCAGCGCTCCCGCCCGTCGGCCGACTGGGTCTCGGCCTCTTCGATGAGGCCGTGGTCGGCGAGCTTGCGCAGGTGGTAGCTGACGAGCGAGACGGCCTCGTCGACCTGGTCGGCCAGCTGGGAGGCGGTGGCGGTGCGGGCCACGAAGAGGGCGCGGTAGAGGCGCATCCGCAGCGGGTGCGAGATGGCCTTGAGGGTGCCGAGATCGGTGATCCGGCGGTTCTCCGGCGAGGTCATGACACGACCTTAGATGCGAAGGAAAAGTTGCACAACATAAATTGCGCAATAGATCCTGCGCATTCCGGGAAAGCGAAGGGCCCCCGAGGGGGCCCTTCATGACGGCAGGTCAGCGGACCGGGTGGCCCGCCTCCCGCAGCGCGTCCTTGACCTGCGAGATCCGCAGGTCGCCGAAGTGGAAGACGGAGGCCGCGAGCACCGCGTCCGCGCCCGCCGCCACGGCCGGCGGGAAGTCGGCGAGCTTGCCCGCTCCCCCGCTCGCGATCACCGGCACGGTCACGTGCGTGCGCACCGCCGCGATCATCTCGGTGTCGTAGCCGTCCTTGGTGCCGTCCGCGTCCATCGAGTTGAGCAGGATCTCGCCCGCGCCCAGCTCGGCGGCGCGGTGCGCCCACTCGACGGCGTCGATGCCGGTGCCCCGGCGGCCGCCGTGCGTGGTGACCTCGAAGGACCCGGACTCGGTGCGGCGCGCGTCCACGGACAGGACGAGCACCTGCCGGCCGAAGCGCTCCGCGATCTCCTGGATCAGCTCGGGGCGCTCGATGGCCGCGGTGTTGACGCCCACCTTGTCGGCCCCGGCCCGCAGCAGCTTGTCGACGTCCTCCGCCGACCGGACGCCGCCGCCGACGGTCAGCGGGATGAAGACCTGCTCGGCGGTGCGGCGCACCACGTCGTAGGTGGTCTCCCGGTTGCCGGAGGAGGCGGTGATGTCGAGGAAGGTCAGCTCGTCGGCGCCCTCGGCGTCGTACAGCTTGGCCATCTCGACGGGGTCTCCGGCGTCCCGGAGGTTCTGGAAGTTGACGCCCTTGACGACCCGGCCGTTGTCCACGTCCAGGCAGGGGATCACGCGTACGGCGAGGCTCATGCCGCACCACTCCTGTATGCCTCGATCTCGACCTCGACGACCAGGCTCGGGTCGACGAAGCCGGAGACGATGATCATCGAGGCCGCCGGGCGGACGGCGTCGAACAGCTCCTTGTGCGCACGGCCGACCTCGTCCACGTCCCGGGCGTGGGTGAGGTACATCCGGGTGCGGACCACGTCCTCCGGGCCCAGGCCGAGCTTCTTGAGCGCGTCGAAGGCCACGTTGAAGGAGTTGATCGCCTGCTCGTACGGGCCTCCGCCGGCGATCTGGCCGCCGATCACCGACGTACAGCCGGAGACGAGGACCAGACCGTTCGGCAGCTCCACCGCGCGGGAGTAGCCGAACTGCTCCTCCCAGGGAGCCCCGGTGACGACCTTGCGTACGGAATCGGTCATGCCGACGCCACCGCCTCCAGGGCCTCTTCGAGGGTGAACGCCTTGGCGTACAGCGCCTTGCCGACGATCGCGCCCTCGACGCCGAGCGGCACGAGACCGGACAGGGCCCGCAGGTCGTCCAGGGACGAGACGCCGCCGGAGGCGACGACGGGCCGGTCGGTGGCCGCGCAGACGTTCTTCAGGAGCTCCAGGTTGGGGCCCTGGAGGGTGCCGTCCTTGGCGATGTCGGTGACGACGTAGCGGGCGCAGCCCTCGGAGTCGAGGCGGGCCAGCGTCTCGTACAGGTCGCCGCCGTCTCGGGTCCAGCCCCGGCCGCGGAGGGTGGTGCCGCGCACGTCGAGGCCGACGGCGATCCTGTCGCCGAACTCGGCGATGACCTTGGCGACCCACTCGGGGGTCTCCAGGGCGGCGGTGCCCAGGTTGACGCGGGTGCAGCCGGTGGCGAGGGCCGCGGCGAGCGAGGCGTCGTCGCGGATGCCGCCGGAGAGCTCGACCTTGATGTCCATGGCCTCGGTGACCTGACGGACCAGGTCGCGGTTGTCGCCGGTGCCGAAGGCGGCGTCGAGGTCGACCAGGTGCAGCCACTCGGCGCCGGAGCGCTGCCAGGCGAGGGCCGCTTCGAGCGGGGAGCCGTAGGAGGTCTCGGTGCCGGATTCACCGTGCACGAGGCGGACGGCCTGGCCGTCGCGGACGTCGACGGCGGGGAGGAGTTCGAGCAGGCTTCCGGACGACACAGTCACAGGGTTCCGATCCAGTTGGTGAGGAGCTGGGCTCCGGCGTCGCCGGACTTCTCGGGGTGGAACTGGGTGGCCCACAGGGCCCCGTTCTCGACCGCCGCGACGAACGGCTCGCCGTGCGTGGCCCAGGTGACCTTGGGGGCGCGGATGTGGGGGTTGCCGACTTCCAGCTCCCAGGCGCGCACCGCGTAGGAGTGCACGAAGTAGTACCGGGCGTCGGCGTCGAGGCCCGCGAAGAGCTCGCTGCCCTCGGGGGCGTCGACCGTGTTCCAGCCCATGTGGGGGACGACGGGGGCGTTCAGCGGCTCGACCGTACCGGGCCACTCGTCGAGGCCCTCGCTCTCCACGCCGTGCTCGATGCCGTGGGCGAAGAGGATCTGCATGCCGACGCAGATGCCCATGACCGGGCGGCCGCCGGAGAGCCGGCGGCCGATGATCCATTCGCCGCGGGCCTCCTTGAGGCCCTTCATGCAGGCGGAGAAGGCGCCGACGCCGGGGACGAGGAGCCCGTCGGCGTTCATGGCCTTGTCATAGTCGCGGGTGATCTCGACGTCGGCGCCGACCCGGGCGAGCGCGCGCTCGGCGGAGCGGACGTTGCCGAAGCCGTAGTCGAAGACGACGACCTTCTTCGCGGGGGTCACGCTCATGACCACACGTCCAGACGGAGCACGCCGGCGCCGAGGCACATCACGGCTCCGAAGCCGACGAGCAGGATCAGGCCCTTGGGCATCTGCTGCTTGACGAAGGAGTAGATGCCGCCGAGCAGGAAGAGCCCGACGACGATGAGGATGGTGGAGAGGCCGTTCACGACTAGAGCGCGCCCTTCGTGGAGGGGAGGATTCCGGCGGCGCGCGGGTCGCGCTCGGCGGCGTAGCGGAGCGCGCGGGCGAGGGCCTTGAACTGGCACTCCACGATGTGGTGGGCGTTGCGCCCGTACGGCACGTGGATGTGCAGCGCGATCTGCGCCTGGGCGACGAAGGACTCGAAGATGTGCCGGGTCATCGTCGTGTCGTACGAGCCGATCATCGGCGCCAGGTTCTCGGGCTCGGTGTGCACGAGGTACGGGCGGCCCGAGAGGTCGACGGTCACCTGGGCGAGCGACTCGTCCAGCGGGACGGTGCAGTTGCCGAAGCGGTAGATGCCGACCTTGTCGCCGAGGGCCTGCTTGAAGGCGGCGCCGAGGGCGAGGGCGGTGTCCTCGATGGTGTGGTGCGAGTCGATGTGCAGGTCGCCGTCGGTCTTGACGGTCAGGTCGAACAGACCGTGCCGGCCGAGCTGGTCGAGCATGTGGTCGTAGAAGCCGACCCCGGTCGACACGTCGACCTTGCCGGTGCCGTCGAGGTCGATCTCGACGACGACGGAGGTCTCCTTGGTGGTGCGCTCAACGCGGCCTACGCGGCTCATCGTTCCTGCTCCTTCATCAGTTCACGGACCGCGTCGAGGAACGCGTCGTTCTCTTCGGGGGTGCCGGCGGTGACCCGCAGCCATCCCGGTACGCCGTTGTCCCGGACCAGGACGCCCCGGTCGAGGATCCGCTGCCAGGCCGCGTGCGTGTCGGCGAACTTCCCGAACTGCACGAAGTTGGCGTCGGAGTCGGTGACCTCGCAGCCGATCGCCCGCAGCTCGGTGACGAGCCGGTCGCGCTCGGCCTTGAGCTGCTCGACGTACCCGAGGAGGGTGTCGGTGTGCTCCAGGGCGGCGAGCGCGGTGGCCTGGGTGACGGCCGAGAGGTGGTACGGGAGGCGGACCAGCTGGACGGCGTCGACCACGGCCGGGTGGGCGGCGAGGTAGCCCAGGCGCAGTCCGGCGGCGCCGAACGCCTTGGACATGGTCCGGGAGACCACCAGGTGCGGGCGGCCCTCCAGGAGCGGCAGCAGCGACTCCCGGTGGCTGAACTCCACGTACGCCTCGTCCACGACGACGATCGAGGGCTTGGCCGCCTGGGCCGCCTCGTACAGGGCGAGAACGGTCGCGGCGTCGACCGCGGTGCCGGTGGGGTTGTTGGGCGAGGTGATGAAGACGACGTCGGGCCGGTGCTCGGCGATCGCCTTCTCGGCCGCCGCCAGGTCGATGGTGAAGTCGTCGTTCCGCGGGCCGGAGATCCAGCCGGTGCCGGTGCCGCGGGCGATCAGGGCGTGCATCGAGTACGAGGGCTCGAAGCCGATCGCGGTACGGCCCGGGCCGCCGAAGGTCTGCAGCAGCTGCTGGAGGACCTCGTTGGAGCCGTTGGCCGCCCACACGTTCTCCACGGCGACCGGGTGCCCGCCGGTCCGGGTGAGGTAGCGGGCGAGCTCGGTGCGCAACTCGACCGCGTCGCGGTCGGGGTAGCGGTTGAGGCCGCGGGCGGCCTCGGCGACCCGCTCCGCGATCCGGGCCACCAGGGGCTCGGGCAGCGGGTAGGGGTTCTCGTTGGTGTTCAGCTGGACGGGGACGTCGAGCTGGGGCGCGCCGTAGGGGGACTTGCCGCGCAGCTCGTCCCGGACGGGGAGGTCGTCGATCCGGATCTCGGTCACTGCTGGGGGACCTTCCATCCGAACCGTGCCTTGATCGCCGCGCCGTGGGCCGGGAGGTCCTCGGCCTCCGCCAGCGTCACCACGTGGTGGGCGACGTCGGCGAGGGCGTCGCGCGTGTAGTCCACGATGTGCACCCCGCGCAGGAAGGACTGCACGGAGAGGCCCGAGGAGTGGCAGGCGCAGCCGCCGGTGGGCAGGACGTGGTTGGAGCCGGCGCAGTAGTCGCCGAGCGAGACGGGCGCCCAGGGGCCGATGAAGATCGCGCCGGCGTTGCGGACGCGGTCGGCGACGGCGGCGGCGTCGGCGGTCTGGATCTCCAGGTGCTCGGCGCCGTACGCGTCGACGACCTTGAGGCCGTCGGCGAGGTCGCGGACGAGGACGATCGCGGACTGACGGCCGGCCAGGGCCGGGACGATCCTGTCGTCGACGTGCTTGGAGGCGGCGACCTGGGTCTTCAGCTCGGCCTCGGTGGCGGTGGCCAGCTCGTCGGAGTCGGTGACGAGGACGGCGGCGGCCATCGGGTCGTGCTCGGCCTGGCTGACGAGGTCGGCGGCGAGGTGGACGGGGTCGGCGGTGGAGTCGGCGAGGATCGCGATCTCCGTCGGGCCGGCCTCGGCGTCGATGCCGATGCGGCCCTTGAGGAGGCGCTTGGCGGCGGCCACGTAGATGTTGCCGGGGCCGGTGACCAGGTTGACGGGGGCACAGCCGGCCTCGGCGGCGGTGTCCTCGGTGCCGTAGGCGAACATGGCGATGGCCTGGGCGCCGCCGGCCGCGTACACCTCGTCGACGCCGAGCAGGGCGCAGGCGGCGAGGATCGTGGGGTGCGGCAGCCCGCCGAACTCCTTCTGCGGGGGCGAGGCGACGGCGACGCCCTCGACACCGGCCTCCTGGGCCGGGACGACGTTCATCACGACGGAGGACGGGTAGACCGACCGGCCACCCGGCACGTACAGGCCGACGCGCTCGACCGGGATCCACTTCTCGGTGACCGTGCCGCCGGGGACGACCTGGGTGGTGTGGGTGGTGCGGCGCTGCTCGCGGTGGACGAGGCGGGCGCGCCGGATGGACTCCTCGAGGGCGGCGCGGACGGCCGGGTCGAGCTCGTCGAGGGCGCGGCCGATGGCCTCGGCGGGGACGCGGAGGCTCGGGACGCGGACGTCGTCGAATTTCTCGCCGTAGTCGATCACCGCTGCCGCGCCATGATGCCTGACGTCCTCGCAGATCGGCCGCACCTTCTCCAGGGCGGCTTCCACGTCGAACTCGGCACGGGGCAGCAGGTCGCGCAGGGCGGAACCCTCGGGGAGGGTCTCACCGCGCAGATCGATTCGAGAGATCACGGGTCAATTCTCTCAGACGGCCCACAGCGTCGGACGCCCGTCCCACTGGCTGATACACGCCACAGTGGCGTCTTGTCGCCACACCTGACCGTTAGCGTTCAGCCCGTCACTCAGCGGGAAGAACGGCTGTACGAATCCACGAACCGCCGGTGGCGGAGTCGTGGGAGCGGATCGTGGAAAGCGAGGGGGCGGCATTGACCGAGCCGCACGAGGACGGGATGCCGGACGGTCTCACGGGCCCGGAGCGGGCCGTGTGGCGGGCGTTCCGGATCGGCAGGACCTGCGATCTGACGGAGGGGAGCGCGGAGCGGGACGACCCGTTCAGGGAGCGGGAATGGGAGTGGGGCGAGGAGCGGAGCGTCCGCGCCGACGTGGTGGCGCTGCTGCTGCTCGCCGGGCCGCCGGCCCGGTCCGGGCGGGTGGCCGCGCTGAAGCTCCGCGGGGTGCGGATCACCGGCGTGCTGAACCTGGCGGGCGGGACGATAGCGCCGTACGTGGAGCTGCACGGCTGCCGTTTCGACGGCGAGGTCGTGCTGCCCGAGGCGCGCTTCGGGACGCTGCGGATGGTGGGGTGCGCGCTGCCGCGCCTGGAGGCGGCCCGGCTCCACACGGAGGGCGACCTGCACCTGCCGCGCTGCCGGGTGCGGCACGGCATCCGGCTGACGGACGCCCAGATCGGCACGGACCTGCTCGTCAACCAGATCCAGGTGTGGCCCGACCGGCGGGGCCGGGCGATCACGGCGGACGGCATGGTGGTGGCCCAGGACCTCCAGGCCGAGCTGATCGAGACGCACGGGGAGCTCAGCCTGCGCGGGGCGAAGGTCGGGGTCTCGCTCAGCCTGCGCGGCAGCGTGCTGCGCGGGGCGCAGGGCCGCCGCGCGCTCAACGCGCCGCAGCTGACGGTGGAGCGCTCGCTCTACCTGAACGCGGCCTGGGTGTACGACGACGCGACGAGCTACTCCACCGCCACGCCGCCGTACGGGGTGACGCCCGTCCAGGACGCCCGGCGCAAGCCGGTGGAGTGCCACGGCGGGGTCCGGCTCGACGACGGCCGGTTCGGCGACGCCGTGGACCTGCACCACGCCCGGTTCGTGCTGAACGGCGCACGCCGGGAGGAGGTGTCGCTGCGCCGGATCGTCACCCCGGAGCTGCGCTTCAACGGCGAACGGCCGGAGGAGGGCCGGGTCGTGCTGAACGGCGCCAAGGTCGTCACCCTGATCGACCTGTCCACCAGCTGGCCGGGGCCCGGCGGGCTCGCGATGGGCGGCTTCGCCTACGAGAACCTCGTGCCGTACGGGCCGTTCCCGCTGGCCCGGCGCCTGGAGTGGGTCGCGGCGGCGACCCCGGAGTACGCCCCCGAGCCGTACGAGCGGCTCGCGACGGTCCTGCGCAACAGCGGCGAGGACGCCGACGCCCGCGAGGTGCTGCTCGCCAAGCAGCGGCGCAGACGGGAGACGCTCCCCGTCGCCGGAAAGCTGTGGGGGTACCTCCAGGACTGGACGGTGGCGTACGGCTACCGCCCGGGCCGGGCGGCGCTGTGGATGGCGGTGCTGTGGGCGGCGGGCACGGTGGCCTTCACCCACTACCGCCCGACGGCGCTCAAGGGGGACGAGGCACCCGAGTGGAACGGTCCGCTGTTCGCGCTGGACCTGCTGCTTCCGGTGATCAATCTCGGCCAGGACGGCTACTGGCGCCTCGAGGGCCTGTGGCAGTGGGCGGCCGCGGTGCTCATCCTGCTCGGCTGGATCCTGGCGACGACGGTGGCGGCGGGCGCGACCAGGCTGCTGCGGCGCGGCTGACCGTGGGGGCCCGGTGAGGTGAGGGTGAAAGGGCTGGGCAGGCGGGCGCGCGGGGAGGGGACGCGGTGGAAAAATACGTCGCACGATGTCCTTGCTCCGCGCCCTGGTCGGCGCCGTCCGCTCGGCTCGGCACGCGCCGCGGTTCGCCGCGGGGTTCGTGCCGGACGACGACGTGCTGCTCGACGCCCCGGACGAGCGGCTCGCGCCCGCCCTGGTCGCCGCCGCCCTCGCCGATCCGGAACCCGCGGCGAAGCTGCTCGCCACCACCCGGGACGCCGGCGAGTGGGAGGACCGCGACCGGTACGTCACCCGGCTCGCCACCTTCGCGTACAGCAGGGGCGACTGGCTGACCCACTGGCTCTCCGTCGCGCCCCGCGACCCCGACGCCCTCCTCGTCACGGCGCAGCTGGCCGTCCGCAGGGCCTGGAGGTCGCCGGCGCGGGGCGAGCGGCTGCGCGAGCTCGGCCCGCTGATCCGCGCGGTCGCGGAGGAGGCGCCGCAGGACCCGGTGCCGTGGCGGCTGGCCCTGGACCACGCGCGCGGGGCGCACGCCCGGCCCGAGGTCTTCGAGTCGCTCTGGGAGCAGGCCGTGCGCCGCTCCCCGCACCACTACGGCTGCCATGTCGCGGCCCTCAAGTACCTCTCCGCGCAGTGGTACGGCTTCCACCGCGCCGCCTTCGACTTCGCCGAGCAGGCCGCGGACGACGCCGCCGAGGACTCGCTCGTCCGGGCTCTGCCGGTCCGGGCGGCCTACGACCGGCTGCGCATGGAGCCGGTGGAGGACCGGGCCGTGCCCGTGGCGCGGGTCGACCGGGCCGTGGACCGGGCCCTGGCCCTGTCGGCGGTCTTCCCGGTGGGCGACCCCTGGCCGGCCGAGGTGCGCAACCTGCTGGCGTACGTGCTGGTGGAGCGGGCGCGGTGGGGCGAGGCGCGGGAGGAGTTCGGGCGGATCGGCCCGCACGCGACCTCCTTCCCCTGGGGCGTCGCGCGGGGTGCCGGGACGGAGGATCCGCTGCGCGGTTTCCTGGCCGCGCGGGACCGTGTCCGGGCCGAGCTGGCCCGCCGGACGCCGCTGTGGGGCACCAGAGGCGGACGGGGCGCGCCCGGCGGCCATTAGGCTTGGCCGCTGTGACCACCGCTCGCCTGCCTCTCTTCCCGCTCAACGCGGTGCTGTTCCCGGGCCTCGTGCTGCCGCTGAACGTCTTCGAGGAGCGTTATCGCGCCATGATGCGCGCGCTGCTCACGATCGACGAGTCGGAGCCGCGCCGCTTCGCCGTCGTCGCCATCCGCGACGGCCGTGAGGTCGCGCCGACCGCCCCGGGCATGCCGGACCAGACGGCCCTGCCGGAGAAGGGCCCGTCCGCGGGCTTCGGCTCCGACCCCATCCAGTCCTTCCACCGGGTCGGCTGCATCGCCGACGCGGCGTCGATCCGGGAGCGCTCCGACGGCAGCTTCGAGGTGATGGTCACCGGCACGACCCGGGTGAAGCTGCTGTCGGTCGACGCGAGCGGGCCGTTCCTGACCGCCGAGGTCGAGGAGATCCCGGAGGAGCGGGGCGAGGAGGCCGGGACGCTCTCCGAGGGGGTGCTGCGGGCCTTCCGGAGCTACCAGAAGCGGCTCGCGGGGGCGCGGGAACGCTCGCTGACGACGAGCGAGCTGCCCGACGACCCCTCGGTGGTGTCGTACCTGGTCGCGGCGGCGGCCGTGCTCGACACCCCGTCGAAGCAGCGGCTGCTCCAGGCGCCGGACACGGCGACGCGGCTGCGCGAGGAGCTGACGCTGCTGCGCGCGGAGACGGCGGTGCTGCGGCACCTGCCCTCGCTGCCGGCGGTGGACCTCACGCAGGGCCCGACGTACCCGAACTGAGCCGTCCCCAGCCGGGCGGACCGAGCCGAGGAAGAGCGCGTGGCGAAGAAGCAGAAGAAGAACAGCGGGGGCACCCCGGCGACGGTGGCGCTGACGGTGGCCGGCACCCCGTTCACCCTGCACGCCTACGAGCACGACCCGGCCTCCGCGTCGTACGGCGAGGAGGCGGCGGAGGCCCTCGGGGTCTCCCCCGACCGGGTCTTCAAGACACTGGTCGCGGACGTCGACGGCGAACTGACGGTGGCGGTGGTGCCGGTCGCCGGCCAGCTGGACCTGAAGGCGCTGGCCTCGGCGGTCGGCGGCAAGCGCGCGGCGATGGCGGACCCCGCGGCCGCCGAACGCACCACGGGCTACGTCCGGGGCGGCATCTCCCCGCTGGGCCAGCGCAAGCGTCTCCGTACGGTGCTCGACGCCTCGGCCTCGGACCACGCGACCGTCTGCATCTCGGCGGGCCGCCGCGGCCTCGAGGTGGAGCTCTCCCCCGCCGACCTGGCGGCCCTCACCTCGGCGGTCGTCGCCCCGATCGGCCGCGCGTGACGCCCTGCGGCCTCCGCCCCGGCCGGCTCGCCCGACCTTGAGCGGTCCTCGCCCCGGCCGGAGCGCGGCCGGGGCGGCCCGCGTCAGCTCGGGGTGGGGCCCGCGGTGTACGGCTTCGGCTGGTCCCACGGCTCCGGTTCCGGGTCGCGGGGGCCGAAGACGGCCGTGAGCGCGAGGTGCACGATCATCGCCGCGAGCGGCCAGGCCAGCATCGCGGCGGCGCCGAGGTTCAGTTCGAGCGGCGCCTCGAAGGTGACGTTGGGGCCGACCGCCTTGGCGTGCGCGACGACGTCGGCCGTGGGACCGAAGTGGGTGCCGATGCCCCAGGCGAGGAGCGAGCCCAGGACTCCGCCCGCGGCGAGACCGAGCACCAGCGGGATCCCGCCCTTGCGGCGCAGCAGGAAGACCACGAGCGCGGCGACCGCGCCGAAGGCCAGGGCGAGGAGGACGAAGGTGCCGTCGGCGCCGATCGCCGACTCCCCCTCGGAGTCGCGGAGGTAGACCCCCTTGCCGTCCGAGATCAGCAGGATGCGCGGGGCCAGCGTCAGCCACAGGACTCCGAGCAGCGCGCCCGCGACCGCCGAGACGAGGGTCACCACGGCGCCCTGCCCGACCTCGGCCGCCGTGATCGGGTCGCCGGCCGGCCCCGACAGCGGCGGAGGCGGCGGGGGCCAGTCGGGATCGTGCGGCGGCTGGTGGGGCGGAGTCAGAGGTGCGGTCACCCCGCCATCGTGCCAGGTGTGCCTGTGGCCCGCCTCAGCGGACGGCGGCCCGCCGGTACGCCCAGGTGGCGACCGCGAGGGAGAGGACGCCGACGGCCCCGCACACGGCGAGGTCGAGCGCGACGATCGCCCAGTCCGGGTGCGGGTCGAAGGTCCGGGCCAGTGCCTCCACACCGTACGTCGACGGCAGCAGGTCCCGGGCCCAGCCGACCGGTCCGGGCAGCCGCTCCGCCGGGAGGACCCCGAGGAGCAGCGCCGCGGACATGCCGAGCTGGCCGAGGAGGGTGGCCAGCTCCGGCCGGGGCGCGAGGAGCCCCAGGGCCGCGCCGAGGCCGGCGAGCGCCGCCCCGGAGAGCGGGACGACGGCGGCGAGGATCCACAGGTGGCCGAGCGGAAGACCGAAGAGCAGGGAGCCGGCGACGGCGGTGACGGCGGTCCCCGGCACGGTGAAGGAGGCGTACGCCCCGGCCGCGCCGAGGACGACCGCGGCGGGCGGCACCGGCAGGGTGGCGTAGTGGTCGAGGCCGCCGCCGGCCCGCAGCTGCCCGAAGTACTGGGCGAGCAGGTTGAGCGCGACGAAGGCGACGACCAGGACGGTGGAGCCGGCCACGACGGCCTGCGCCTCGGAGCCGCCGTCGACGACCCCGCGCATCAGGATCATGATCCCGATCGACTGGAAGGTCGCGACGAAGAGCAGCGGGATGCGGGCGACCCGGGCCCGGGAGAGCTGGGCGCGGTAGACGGCGGCCAGGGAGGGCAGCAGCCGGGCGCGGGGGGCGAGGGGCGCGGCGGTGTCCTCGTCGCCGCGGGGCCGGGCGTTCGGCGCGACGGTCGGCAGGGCCTCGGCGGGCACGGTGCTCACTGCGTACAGCTCCTGACGGTCACGTACGGAACGCGGGGACCACGGGGGTCGGGGGACGTCCGGGGACGGGTCACGCCTCCGGTGGCACCTCGGTCGCGGGGCCGGGGGCAGGGGCGGGTCATGCCTGCACCAGTCCCTCGGTCGCGGGGCCGGGGGCGGGTCACGCCTTCACCAGTCCCTCGGTCGCGCCGCCCAGCGCGAGGTACACGTCCTCCAGGCTGGGCGTGGCCAGGGTGAAGTCGTCCAGCGCGGCGAAGGCGGCCCCGCCGGTGACGGTGGCGACGGCCGCGCGGGCGGCGTCGGGGGCGAGCCGGAGGTTCCAGCGGCGTCCCGTCTCCTGGGCGAGCCCGCGCAGCGCGGCGACCTCGGGCAGATGGAGGGGGGCGGACTCCCGCCACACCAGCTCGACGCGGACCTCCCCCGCGACGCGCTCCTTGAGCCCGGTGGGGGTGTCGCAGGCGATGACCCGGCCGCGGTCGAGGACGGCGACCCGGTCGAGCACGGTCTCGGCCTCGATGACGTTGTGGGTGACGAGCAGCACGGTCGTGCCGTGCTCGGCGCGGCGGCGGTCGACGGCGGCCCAGACGGCCCGCCGTGCGACGGGGTCCATGCCGGTGGTGGGTTCGTCGAGGACGAGGACGGGCCGCCGGCCGACGAGCGCGGCGGCGACGCAGGCGAGCCGCCGCTGTCCGCCGGAGAGCTTCTTCAGGGGCCGGGCGGCGAGCGCGGTGAGGCCGAGCTCGGCCAGGACGGCGTCGCGCTCGGCGCGCGCGTCGTGGGCGGTGAGGCCGCGCAGCCGTCCGGTGGTCTCGGCGGCGAGGGAGACGGTCAGCTCGTCGAGGGCGGTGGACTCCTGGCCGAGGTGGGCGAGGAGCCGGGCCGCTCGCTCGGGGTGGCGGACCAGGTCGTGGCCGAGGAGCTCGACGGTGCCGGAGTCGGGGCGCATGAGCCCGGTGAGCTGGCGGACGAGGGTGGACTTGCCGGCGCCGTTGGGGCCGAGCAGGCCGAAGATCTCGCCGCCGCGCACGTCGAGACTGATCCCGTCGGTGGCCCGCACCTCGGGTGTCGCGGGCGCACCGCGCCTGCCGCGCGTGGCGGGGTACGTCTTGACCAGATCCCGCACCACGCACACCGTACTCACGGGGGAAGAGCCTACGGGGTCGCCGGGCCCGCTCCGGGCGCGGGGGCGTGTTCGGCGGCCGCCCGGACGTCGATCTCCCGCCAGAACCCCGCCCGGATCGCGTACCGGTCGTGCTCGTCGATCTGGTCGTCCTTGTGGGCCAGCAGGCCGAAACGGGCGGCGTAGCGGAGGAGTTCGCCGTCGATGCGGTGCGGGATGCGGGGGTAGAGGGTGGACAGCTTCTGTACGTGGCTCTGCTCCGGGAGCCGTTCCATCCAACGGCGGGCGAACACCTGCCCGACCTCGAACGGGTCGCCGCCGACGGTGGTGATGTCCTCCTCGCGGTCGGCCCAGCGCTGCTCGGCGCTGGTGAGAGTGGCGAGGGTGGGCAGCGAGGCGGTCTCGGCCGGCTCGCCGAGGGAGGGCGCGGGGCGCTCGACCCAGCCCCGCTCGGAGGACCAGCGCAGGGCGCTCGCGCCCTGCGGGACGGCGGCGGGTGACGCCGGGGCGCCGGGGCCCCGCAGGCCCGCCAGGTCCTTGGGGGTGGGGACTCCCCTGCCGGGGGCCGGGGCGGAGAGACCGGCGCCGTCGAGGTGCCCGTCGGTCCGGAGCCGGCCGTCGTCCCGCAGGTGCGCGTCGTCGCGCAGGTGGCCGTCGTCCCGCAGATGGCCGTTGCCGTGGACGCGCTCGCCGTCGCGGACGTGGCCGTTTCCGTGGGCGAGACCGCTGCCGTTGCCGTGGACGAGGCCGTCGGGGCCGTGCCCGTGGCTGCCGTCGGCCGCGGCGCCGGACCCGTCGACGGGGACGGGCACGCCGTTCCGCGCGGCCGCGGCGGCCTCCGCCGCCCGTTCGGCCGAGGCGGCGAGGGCGGCCTCGGGCAGGGGCGCGGAAAGGATCGCCGCGATCTCGGGGCGCGGGGCGGGCGGGGGCGCGCAGAGTCCGCTGAGGTCCTTGGCGCGGACGGCCCGGGTGATCCAGGCCCGGTCGAGGACCCGCCGCTCGTCGGCCTCGGCGACGAGGTCCTCGGACTGGTTGTAGTCGCCGTCGGCGGCCTGGACGGCCCAGAGGTGGACGGCGACGCCGTGCTCCTTGGCCGACATGAGGCCGGGCAGCAGGTCGCCGTCGCCGGTGACGAGCACGATGTCGGAGCAGGCCCGGTTCCTCGCGAGCTCGGTCAGCTCGGTGTGCATGGCCGCGTCGACGCCCTTCTGCGCCCAGCGCCCGTCGCTCCTGGTCAGGGCGCCGAGCCGGACGGTGACCCGGGGCATCACGCGCAGTCTGCGGTGCTCGGGCTGGGGCACCCGGTCGGGTGCGCCGTCGAACCAGTAGATCCGCAGCAGGGGCAGCGCGGTCTCGGTCTCGGCGCGCTCGCGCAGCTGCCGGATGAGCGCGGCGTGGTCGACGGTGATCCGGGAGCGGGCCGGTTCCCCGGCGAGGAGACTGGCGGCGGCGCCCAGGAGGTAGCCGGCGTCCACCAGGACGACGCAGCGGTCCACGTGTTCCACCCTCTTTCAGAGAGCCTCGGGGGTCGGGCTCGGTGTGGGACGGGATCGGAAGGGTGCTCCGGGTTTCCTTCGAGTCTGCCCGACCGCCGGGAGCTTGACGGCCGGAACTGGATCATCGGCGTGGCGAATATCACGTCCGCTCACCCCTTACGCTCTGTAATGATCCAACATGCGGCGGTTCATGCCGTATGTGAGTCTGACAGCGGCACTGGCCCCTAGGACCCTTGGAGGAGGCATCCCCATGGCCAAGAACCGCAACCAGAACCGCAGTCAGAAGCAGCAGTCGCCCGCCGAGCGCGGCGCCCAGCAGGCGCAGCAGTCGGCACTCGAATCCCAGGCCGAGCAGCGCGCCACCCAGGTCACACCGGGTGACATGGCGCGCAAGGGCCGTCAGAAGCGCTTCGGCCACAACTGACGCGACCCACGGCAAAGGGGCGCGCCCGTGACGACGGGCGCGCCCCTTGCGCGTGGGTACGGCGGTCGGCCGCCCGGGCTGGTGTCCCGAGGCGGGCCGGGCCGGTGTCCGGAGGCCGGCCGGGCCGGGCAGGACGGGCCGGTGCCCGGAGGTCAGCCGGCCAGGCAGGACGGGCCGAGCAGCACCTTCAGGTCGCCGAAGAGCGCCGGGTCGGCCTGGACCCGGTGCCGGTCGAGCCGGAGCACGGTCGTGGTCCGGGGGCCCTGGAGCTTGATCCGCACCTCGGTGTTGCCCTTGTGGTGCTTGAGGATCTCGCCGAGCCGGGTGACCATCGGCGGGGTCACCTTCACCGTCGGGATGGTGAGGATCACCGGTGCGTTGGTCCCGGCGTTCGACAGGTCGGGGACCATCAGCTCCATGGCGACGAGGCGGGGGATGTCCTCGCGCTTGTCGAGGCGTCCCTTGACGAAGACGACCGTGTCCTCGACGAGCTGGGTGGAGACCAGCTGGTAGGTGGCCGGGAAGAACATGCACTCGATGGAGCCGGCGAGGTCCTCGACGGTGGCGATCGCCCAGGCGTTGCCCTGCTTGGTCATCTTGCGCTGGAGGCCCGAGATGATGCCGCCGATGGTGACGACCGCGCCGTCGCCGTGCTCGCCGCCGGTGAGCTGGGAGATCGCCGCGTCGGTCTTGTCGGACAGCACGTGCTCGATGCCGAAGAGCGGGTGGTCGGAGACGTAGAGGCCGAGCATCTCGCGCTCCTGGGCGAGCAGGTACGACTTCTCCCACTCGACGTCGGAGAACTCCACGTCGAGGCCGAAGCCGGGCTCGTCGCTCGTCTCGTCGCCCATGCCGCCGAACAGGTCGAACTGTCCCTCGGCCTCCTTGCGCTTGACCGCCACCACGTTGTCGATCATGGGTTCGTGGTGGGCGACCAGGCCCTTGCGGGTGTGGCCCATCTCGTCGAAGGCGCCGGCCTTGATCAGCGACTCGACGGTCCGCTTGTTGCAGACGACGGCCTCGACCTTGTCGAGGAAGTCCGGGAAGGACGAGTACTTCCCCTTGGCCTTGCGCGACTTGATGATCGACTCGACGACGTTGGTGCCGACGTTGCGGACGGCGGAGAGGCCGAAGAGGATCACGTCGTCGCCCTGGGCGGCGAAGTTCGACTCGGACTCGTTCACGTTGGGCGGCAGCACCTTGATGCCCATACGGCGGCACTCGTTCAGGTAGACCGCGGACTTGTCCTTGTCGTCCTTGACCGAGGTGAGCAGTCCGGCCATGTACTCGGCCGGGTGGTTGGCCTTGAGGTAAGCGGTCCAGTAGGAGACCAGGCCGTACGCGGCCGAGTGGGCCTTGTTGAAGGCGTAGCCGGCGAAGGGGACCAGGACGTCCCAGAGGGCCTTGATGGCCTCGTCGCTGAAGCCCTTGCTCTTGGCTCCGGCCTCGAAGATGACGAAGTTCTTCGCCAGCTCGTCGGGCTTCTTCTTGCCCATCACACGGCGGAGGATGTCGGCCTCGCCGAGCGAGTAGCCGGCGATGATCTGGGCGGCCTTCTGCACCTGCTCCTGGTACACGATGAGGCCGTAGGTGACCGCGAGCACCTCTTCGAGCGGCTTCTCCAGCTCGGGGTGGATCGGGGTGATCTCCTGCTGCGCGTTCTTGCGCAGGGCGTAGTTCGTGTGCGAGTTCATGCCCATCGGGCCCGGCCGGTACAGGGCGGACACGGCGGAGATGTCTTCGAAGTTGTCGGGCTTCATCAGCCGCAGCAGGGACCGCATGGGTCCGCCGTCGAACTGGAAGACGCCGAGGGTGTCACCGCGCTGGAGCAGTTCGAAGGTCTTCGGGTCGTCCAGCGGCAGGGCGAGGAGATCGATGTCGATCCCCTTGTTGGACTTCACCATCTTGACGGCGTCGTCCATGATCGTCAGGTTGCGCAGGCCGAGGAAGTCCATCTTCAGCAGGCCGAGCGACTCGCACTGCGGGTAGTCCCACTGCGTGATGGTGACGCCGTCGGTGTGGCGCACCCAGATCGGGGCGTGGTCGACGATCGGCTCGCTGGACATGATGACGCCGGCGGCGTGCACGCCCATCTGGCGGACCAGGCCCTCGACGCCCCGGGCGGTGTCGATGACCTTCTTCACGTCCGGCTCGTTCTCGTACATCGCCCGGATCTCGCCGGCCTCGCTGTACCGCGGGTGCGAGGGGTCGGTGATGCCGTTGAGGTCGATGCCCTTGCCGAGGACGTCGGCGGGCATGGCCTTGGTGAGCCGGTCGCCCATGGCGTACGGGTAGCCGAGGACGCGCGCGGAGTCCTTGATGGCGTTCTTGGCCTTGATCTTGCCGTACGTGCCGATCATGGCGACCTTGTCCGAGCCGTACTTCTCGGTCACGTACCGGATCACCTCGACGCGCCTGCGCTCGTCGAAGTCGATGTCGACATCGGGCATGGAGATGCGCTCGGGGTTGAGGAAGCGCTCGAAGATCAGACCGTGCGGGATCGGGTCGAGGTCGGTGATGCCCATGGCGTACGCGACGATCGAGCCGGCCGCGGAGCCTCGGCCGGGGCCGACGGCGATGCCCTGCTTCTTCGCCCACATGATGAAGTCGGCGACGACGAGGAAGTAGCCCGGGAAGCCCATCGAGATGATGGTGTCCATCTCGTACTCGACCTGCTTCATGCGGTCGTCCGGGATGCCTCCGGGGAAGCGGCGGGCCATGCCGCGCATGGTCTCCTCGCGGAACCAGCTGACCTCGGTGTAGCCCTCCGGGATGTCGAACTTCGGCATGAGGTTCTTCTCGACGAACATGCCGTCGGTGGAGACCTGCTCGGCGACCAGGAGGGTGTTGCGGCAGCCCTCCTGCCAGGCGTCGGAGGAGTCCACGGCGTACATCTCGTCCGTGGTCTTCAGGTAGTAGCCGGTGCCGTCGAAGCGGAAGCGGTCCGGGTCCGAGAGGTTCTTGCCGGTCTGGATGCAGAGCAGGGCGTCGTGGGCGCCGGCCTCGTGCGCGTACGTGTAGTGCGAGTCGTTGGTGACCAGCGGCGGGATGCCGAGCTTCTTGCCGATCTCCAGGAGTCCGTCGCGGACCCGGCGCTCGATCTCGATGCCGTGGTCCATGAGCTCCAGGAAGTACCGCTCCTTGCCGAAGATGTCCTGGTACTCGGAGGCCGACTTCAGGGCCTCGTCGAACTGGCCGAGGCGGAGACGGGTCTGCAGCTCGCCGGAGGGGCAGCCGGTGGAGGCGATGAGCCCCTCCGACCACTGGGAGATGGTCTCCTTGTCCATCCGGGGCCACTTCTGCAGCCAGCCCTCCGCGTAGGCGTCGGAGGAGAGCTTGAAGAGGTTGTGCAGCCCGGTGGCGTTCGCCGCCCAGATCGTCTTGTGGGTGTAACCGCCGGAGCCGGAGACGTCGTCGCGCTTCTGGTGCGGCTGACCCCACTGGATCTTCCGCTTGTTGCGCCGGGACTCGGGGGCCACGTACGCCTCGATGCCGATGATCGGCGTCACCCCGGCCTTCTTGGCCGTGTGGAAGAAGTCGTAGGCGCCGTGCAGGTTGCCGTGGTCGGACATGGCGATATGGGTCATGCCCATCTCGTTGCACGCGTCGAACATGTCCTTCAGCCGCGCGGCACCGTCCAGCAGCGAGTACTGGGTGTGGACGTGGAGGTGCGTGAAGGGCGGCTTGGTCACGGCGGGATGCCTCCGGAAAACACTGAGCGACAGGCTGCGGACAGTCTGGGGGGACAGCGTGGAAGTCTACGTCGGCCGACTGACAGACGACGGGCACTCGGGGCTAGGGTCGCGCGTTGAGAGGCTTGGAACGCCTGTCCCAATTGTCATGAACAGTCTTGCAGCACGTCCGGTACCAGGAGGCACCTCGAATGTCGGTCCCCCAGCCCACCGCAGCCGAGCGCGGTGAGCACATCCTCGCCGTCTTCGACACCGCCTTCGGCGAGCTCCTCGCCGCCGACCCCGCGGCCTTCCGCGTCAAGTTCCGGAAGATGGCCGGCTCCGCCTTCGCGTTCTACCGGGGCACCGCCTGCCTGTTCTACGCGGACCTGGAGCGGGAGGACGCCGGGCGGGAGGAGGGGAACATACAGAGCGGCCCCTACCTGGACGAGCGCACCGGCCGGGTCTGGATCCACGGCGACCTGCACGCCGAGAACTTCGGCACGTACATGGACTCCAACGGCCGGCTGATCTTCAACGTCAACGACTTCGACGAGGCGTACGTCGGCCCCTTCACCTGGGACCTGAAGCGGCTCGCCGCCTCCCTCGCCCTGATCGGTTACACCAAGGCCCTCAGCGACGAACAGATCACCGAGCTGGTCCGGATCTACGCCGCCGCCTACCGGGAGCGCATCCACGCCCTCGCGGTCGGCGCCAAGGGCGACGAGGTCCCCTCCTTCACCCTGGAGACGGCCGACGGGGCGCTGCTGGGCGCCCTGCGCGAGGCGCGGGCGCGGACCCGTTTCGGGCTGCTCGACTCGATGACCGAGATCCGCGAGTACGAGCGCCGCTTCTCGGCGGGCAGCGGCACGATCGAGCTGGACGCGGCCACCCGGTACAAGGTCCTGGCGGCCTTCGACGGCTACCTGGAGACGCTCCCGGAGTCCAGCCTGGCCCGCCCCGACTCCTACCGGGTCAAGGACGTCGTCGGACGGCGCGGGGTCGGCATCGGCTCGGCCGGCCTCCCCTCGTACAACGTCCTCCTGGAGGGCAACAGCGACGCCCTGGAGAACGACGTCGTGATCTACCTCAAGCAGGCGCAGACCCCGGCGGTCTCGCGGCACGTCACGGACGCGGCGGTGCGCGGGTACTTCCGGCACGAGGGCCACCGCACGGTGATCTCGCAGCGGGCGCTCCAGGCGCACGCGGACCCGTGGCTGGGCTGGACGGAGCTGGACGGCGCCGGGCAGCTGGTGGCCGAGGTCTCGCCGTACGCGGTGGACCTGGACTGGTCGGACATCGACGACCCGGAGGAGATCGCGGCGACCGTCGCCGATCTGGGCCGGGCGACGGCGACCATGCACGCGGCGGCGGACGACTCCAGCGGCCACTCCCTGGTCCCGTTCTCGACGGAGCGGGCCATCGACGCGGCGATCGCCGCCGACGAGGAGGGCTTCGCCGACCTCCTGGTGGACTTCGCGCACTCCTACGGGGCGCGTGCGCGGGCCGACCACCAGATCTTCGTGGACCTCTTCCGCAACGGCCGGATCCCGGGCCTGTAGGAAGGAGTGCCACGAGGGGCCGGCGGGGCGGTCCACAGACTGCCTTTAAGGACCTCTTACGGGCACCCGTGGCACACTCCACGACGATGGACATGGCAGGGACGCAGCTGAGGACGCTGCGGGCGGCGTTCTTCACGACCCTGGTCGTGACGCTGTCCGTGGCGTCCCACGTGCTGCTCTCGGGCGTGCCGCTGCCGCTGGGGACGGTCGCCCCCGTCGCGGCCGGCGTCTTCGCCGTGGCGTACGCGCTGGCCGGCCGCGAGCGGGGGCTCGGCCCGATCGCCGGGCTCCTGGTCCCGCTGGAGCTGGCGGCCGACACGCTCTTCACCAGCGGCCAGGCGGTCTGCTACGGCCCCGCCGGCGGCCCGGTCGCCGGTTCGCTGCGCGCGGTGGGCGTGGAGGTCTTCTGCGGCGGCGCCGTGGGGACCCCGCTGCCCGGTGTGGTGGGCCCCGAGGGCGGGGGCGCGGCCGCCCTGCTCGCCTCCCCCGACCCGGCGCTGCCGTGGCTGCTGCTCCTGGCCCACGTGGGCGTGGGGCTCTCGGCGGCGTGCTGGCTGCGCGGCGGCGAGCGGGCGCTGGCCCGGCTGGCCGGCGCGGTGGAGGCGTTCGCGTTCCGTCCGCTGCTCCTGGTGGCGGCCTTCTTCCGCACGGCCGGACCGGCGCCGCTGCGCACCGGCCGGCCGGCGGGACGGCCGCGGCTCTCCCGTACCAGGCTGCTCGTGCACTCCGTGGGGCGGCGGGGACCGCCGAACCCGGGTTTCGCCCTCGTCTGAGCGCGTCCCGCGGTTCCCCCCTGCCTTTCCCTCTTTCACGGAGATCACGATCATGAGTGCACGCAACACCCAGTCCAACAAGGCCGCCGCCCGCGAGCGGCTGCGCGTCGAGCGCGAACGCCAGGCGAAGAAGGACCGCGTCCGCCGGCAGGTCGTCGTCGGCGTCTCGGCCGTGGCCGTCCTGGCCGCCGCCGGCGGCATCGGCTACGCGGTGGTGCAGTCCAACAAGCCGTCCCACTGGGAGGCGGCGGCGGACGCGAAGACCGTGACGGCCCCGAAGAACACCTCGGGCGCGAACGGCACGACGGTCGTCATCGGCAAGTCGTCCGCGAAGAAGACCCTGGAGCTGTACGAGGACTCGCGCTGCCCGGTGTGCGCGACCTTCGAGCAGTCCGTGGGCTCCACGGTCGAGAAGGACGTCGAGGCCGGCAAGTACAAGATCAAGTACGTCGGCGCCACCTTCATCGACGACGGCATCCCGGGCGAGGGCTCGAAGAACGCCCTGTCGGCGCTGGGCGCGGCCCTGAACGTGAGCCCCGACGCCTTCCTGACGTACAAGTCGGCGCTGTACTCGAAGCAGTTCCACCCGGAGGAGAGCGACGACAAGTTCGCCAAGGACTCCTACCTCCTGGAGGTGGCGGACTCGGTGCCGGCGCTGAAGAACAACGCCGAGTTCAAGAAGAACGTGGAGGACGGCACCTTCGACGCCTGGGCGATGAAGATGTCCGCGGCCTTCGACGCGAGCGGGGTGACGGGCACCCCCACCCTGAAGATGGACGGCAAGCCGGTCACGACGGCGGGCACGGACAGCCCGCCGATGACGGCGGCCGAGTTCGGCACGGCGATCACCGCGGCCCTCAAGGGCTGACGCCCGCGCCCTTCTCCCGCGCTCTTCGCCCCCGCCCCCCGGCCCGTCGGCCGGGGGGCGGGGGCGACCAGGGGGCGACGAGTCGGCGAACTTCCGGAATTCGCCTGCCCAACGGCCGTACTCGTCAGTAATCTGACTGGCCGTGACCAGTCGTTTCATATCTCCTGCCCCCACCCGCCGCACGGTCGTCAAGGCCGCCGCCGTCACCGCCGTCGCGGCGCCCGCCCTGCTCGGCGCGGCCTCCCCGGCCCTCGCCGACACCGGGGCGCCCGCATTCCTCCACGGTCTCGCCTCCGGCGACCCGCTGCCCGACGGCGTCCTGCTCTGGACGCGCGTCACCCCCACCCCCGAGGCCGTGCCCGGATCGGGCCTCGGCCCGGACGTCCAGGTCGGCTGGGAGCTCGCCGAGGACCGCGGCTTCGGCCGGGTCGTCGCCTCCGGTACGACCACGGCGAGCGCCTCGTCCGACCACACCGTCAAGGCCGACGTCCGGGGCCTGCGCCCGGCCACCGCCTACTGGTTCCGCTTCACCGCGGGCGCCGCCGTCTCGCCCGCCGCCCGCACCCGCACGGCCCCGGCCGCCGACGCCGCCGCACCCGGCGTCCGCTTCGGCGTGGTCTCCTGCGCGAACTGGGAGTCCGGCCACTTCTCCGCCTACCGCCACCTCGCCGGGCGCGCCGACCTGGACGCGGTCCTCCATCTCGGCGACTACGTCTACGAGTACGCCAGCGGCGCCTATCCGGAGGCCAAGTACGTCGTCCGGCAGCACGAGCCGCGCCACGAGATCGTCTCGCTGGCCGACTACCGCACCCGGCACGGGAAGTACAAGACGGACCCCGACCTCCAGGCGCTGCACGCGGCCCACCCGGTGGTCGCCATCTGGGACGACCACGAGTTCGCCAACGACGCCTGGTCCGGCGGCGCCGAGAACCACACCCCCGGCGCCGAGGGCGAGTGGGCGGCCCGGGTGGCCGCCGCCAAGCAGGCGTACTTCGAGTGGATGCCGGTCCGCGCGTCCACGGAGGGCACGGTCTTCCGTCGGCTGCGCTTCGGCAGGCTGGCCGATCTGCACCTGCTCGACCTTCGCTCGTTCCGCTCCGCGCCGGCGAAGGCGGGCAGCGGATCGGTCGACGACCCGGAGCGCAGCATCACCGGCCGCGCGCAGCTGGACTGGCTCAAGTCCGGCCTCGCCGGCTCGGACGCGACCTGGCAGCTGGTCGGCACCTCGGTGATGATCTCGCCGGTCGCCTTCGGCGCGCTGCCGGCGTACCTCCTGGAGCCGCTGGCCGAGCTGATGGGCCTGCCGAAGGAGGGGCTCGCGGTCAACGTCGACCAGTGGGACGGCTACACCGACGACCGCCGGGAGCTGCTCGCGCACCTGACCTCGCGGGCGATCCGGAACACCGTCTTCCTGACCGGTGACATCCACATGGCGTGGGCCAACGACGTGCCGGTGAAGGCCGCGACGTATCCCGTGTCGGCCTCGGCGGCGACCGAGTTCGTCGTCACCTCGGTGACCTCGGACAACCTGGACGACATGCTGCACGTGGCCCCGGGAACGCTCTCGGTGGTGGCCGCGGGCGCGGTCAAGGCGGCCAACCGCCATGTGAAGTGGGTGGACATGGACCACCACGGCTACGGGGTGCTCGACGTGACCGCCGAGCGTTCGCAGATGGACTACTACACGGTCTCCGACAAGGCGGATCCGGCCGCCACGACGGCCTGGGCGCGCTCGTACCGGACGCTGAGCGGAACGCAGCGTGTCGAGCGGGTGTACCAGCCGGTGCGCTAGCCGACACCTCAACGGCGATTTTCAGCCATGGTCTCCTCTGTTAACGGGAGATCACATCGCTACGGCGGGTGGCGAGTTTCGGAGATCGAATCCGGACACACCACCCGCCCTCGTCACCCCGCCCGTTACGTCGAGGTCTCAAACTCCGGAATCGGCGCAAGATTTTCTTCCCGAAGACCCGAATTGCCCTACGAATGATTGGGCTTGATCACTCCTCAACGGTGGCTGACATGGACGCGTAATCTCCCCGGCGTGGCGAGGAAGTTCCTCCCCCACCACCCCCCACGAGGAGTCACCGTGCGTGCTCTTGTCCGCATATCCCCGCGTATGACGCGCCGGATGCTCGGCACCGCCGTCATGGCCGGAACCCTGGCCCTGGCCCCGCTGTCCGCCCCGGTCGCCACCGGCGCCGCCACCACCCTGGCCGGCGCCGGCCACGAGGAGTGCGCCACGGACGGCTCCACCGCCCTCTCCGGCGCCCGCAAGGCGCGCGGCGCCGACACCCACGCCGCCGAGCCCAACGAGGTCTCGGCCGCCAAGGCGAAGGCCATGGACGACGACCTGAAGAAGAAGCTGGCCGCGGCCGCCTCCCAGGGGCGCCTCAGCGCCTCCGCCGGGGCCGCCGCCGTGGTCAACATCCCCGTCTACTTCCACGTCATCCACAGCGGCACGACGGGCAAGCTCTCCGCCACCGCCGTCAACAACCAGCTGAACGTCCTGAACGCGGCCTACGCCGGCCAGGGCACCGGCAACGTGAACACCAACTTCCAGTTCACGCTGGCCGGTACCGACTACACGGACAACGCCACCTGGTACAACCTGTCCTCCGGCTCCACCGCCGAGAAGCAGATGAAGCAGACCCTCCGCAAGGGCGGCGCCGGCGCGCTGAACTTCTACACCGCCAACCTGGGCGGCGGCCTCCTCGGCTGGGCGACCTTCCCGTCCTCGTACGCCTCGAACCCGTCCATGGACGGCGTCGTCGTCCTCGACGCCTCGCTCCCGGGCGGCTCGGCCGCCAACTACAACGAGGGCGACACCGCCACCCACGAGGTCGGCCACTGGATGGGCCTCTACCACACCTTCCAGGGCGGCTGCACCGGCGCCGGTGACTCCGTCGCCGACACCCCGGCCGAGAAGACCCCCGCGTACGAGTGCCCGACTGGCCGTGACTCCTGCACCTCCAAGGCCGGCGTGGACCCGATCCACAACTTCATGGACTACACGTACGACGCCTGCATGTACCAGTTCACTTCCGGCCAGGTGACCCGGATGAACCAGTTCTGGACCTCGTACCGCGCGAGCTGACGCACCCCCGAACGGACCGAGGGCGCGGCGGGAGGAGACTCCCGCCGCGCCCTCGGGCGTCGCGTGACCGCGATCCGCGCCGCGGCTACAGGGTCTCCAGGAAGCCCAGCGCCACCGACCAGGTCCGCTCGGCCGCCTCCGCGTCCCAGTCGGGCAGCTCCGGGTCCGTGTACACGTGCCCCGCGCCCCGGTAGCGGTAGATCTCCACGTCAGCCCCGGCCTTGCGCATCTGGAGGTACCACGAGGACAGCCAGTCGTCCGTCTCGAACGGGTCGGGCTCGGCCACGTGCAGCTGGACGGGCAGCTCGTCCACCGAGGCGGACTCCGCGAGGTCCGACGTGCCGTGGAACAGCAGCAACCCGCGCGCCTTCTCGTCCCCGAGCGCCAGGGTCTGCGCGATCGAGGCCCCGAGCGACAGGCCCATGTAGACCAGGCCCCGCTCCGAGTAGGGGGCCGCGGCCAGGACCGCCCGCTTCAGCAGCTCGTCCTTGCCGATCTCGTCGCGGAGCGCCACGCCCTCCTCGACGGTCCCGACCGTCCGCCCGTCGTAGAGGTCCGGCGTCCAGACCTGGTGCCCGGCGGCCCGGAGCCGCTCCGCGGCCGCCCCGACGGAAGGGGTCAGCCCGTAGGCCGAGTGGAAGAGCATGATGTCCATGCGCCCCATCCTGCCACCCGGCCCACAGGGCACCCCTCAGCGCATGCTGCGCACGTCGAGCTGCCGCAGCACCCGGTCCACCACCTCGGGATCGGCGCCCGGCTCGCTGCGCGCCGAGAGGACCTCGTGCCGGGCCGCGGACATCAGCTCCCGCTGGATCCGCTGCACCGCCCTGAGCCGGTCCACCCGCGCCGCGTAGGCGGCCCGCCGCTCCTCGTCGACCATGTCAGGACTGATCCGGGCGCCGATGTCGTACGCGCCGCGCAGCAGCCGCTCCTGGACCTCCTCGGGGAGCTCCTCGACCTCCTCGATCTCCTTGAGCCGCCGCCTTGCGGCCTTCGCGGCCCGGACCGCCAGGTCGCGTTCGAGGGCCCGCTCGACGTCCGTGTCGGCCCGCACGCCGAGCCGTTTGACCAGCCACGGCAGGGTCAGCCCCTGGAAGACCAGGGTGGTGATGATCACGCAGAAGGCGATGAAGACGATCACGTCGCGGCCCGGGAAGGGCGCGCCGTCGTCGGTGCGCAGCGGGATGGCGAGGGCGAGGGCCACCGAGGCCACGCCGCGCATCCCCGCCCACCACATGACGACGGTCTCCCGCCAGCTCATCGGGATCTCCTCGTCGACGTCCCGCCGGTTGTGCAGCCGTTTCGCCAGCCAGGTGGCGGGCAGCAGCCACAGCAGCCGGACGCCGACGACCACGCCGACCACGGCGGCGCCCCAGCCGAGCATCTCCCGGCCGTGCCCCTCGGCCACCCCGAAGACATGGGTGAGCTCCAGGCCGATGAGGCCGAACGCGATACCGGTGACGAGGGTGTCGACGATCTGCCAGAAGGTCTGTCCGGCCAGCCGGCCCATCACGTCGTCGGCGTCGACCGCGTGCTCGGCCAGGAAGAGCGCGGTGAGCAGGACGGCGAGGACGCCGGAGCCGTGCAGCTCCTCGGCGAGGACGTAGCTCACGAAGGGGACGAGGAGGGTGAGGCCGGTCTGCAGCGTCACGTCGCCGAGGAGGCCGATCAGCTTGTTGCAGAGCCAGCCGAGCGCCAGGCCGACGGCCACGGCGACCACGGCGGACAGGACGAACTCGGCGAGCGCGTCGGGCCAGGAGAAGGAGCCGCTGACGGCGGCGGCGATCGCCACGTGGTACAGCACGATCGCGGTGACGTCGTTGAAGAGTCCCTCGCCCTCCAGGATCGACACCAGCCGGCGGGGCAGCCCGAGCGAGCCGGCCACGGCGGTCGCGGCGACCGGGTCCGGCGGGGCCACGAGGGCGCCGAGCGCGATCGCGGCGGCCAGGGGCAGGCCGGGCACCAGCGCGTGGGCGACCGCGCCGACGGCCGCCGTGGTGACGAAGACGAGGGCGACCGCGAGCAGGAAGATGGGCCGCAGGTTGGCCGTGAACTGGCGCCAGGAGGTCCGCTGCACGGAGGCGTACAACAGCGGCGGCAGCACCAGCGGGAGGATGAACTCCGGCTCGATCTCGACGTTCGGCACGAAGGGCAGGAAGGCCAGCACGATCCCGACGAGCGTCATCAGGACGGGCGCGGGCAGACCGAGCCGGTCACCGAGGGGCACCGTCAGCAGGGCGCCGAGGAGCAGCAAGAACAGCAGGGCCAATTGATCCACGGGCCCACCCTGCCACGTACGTCCGTTTTGACAGCGCTTGCCCCCCTCTGTGTACCGGGGAGCTGGATACGGCGCCCCGGCCCGCCGACGGCGGGGAACGCTCCTACAGGACCCTTCGCATGGCCCGGTGCGGCATGCCCGCGTCCGGGAACTCGGGGCCGTACGCCTCGTAGCCGAGCCGCTCGTAGAAGCCCAGCGCGTGGGTCTGCGCGTGCAGGTCGACGGCGGTCAGACCACGCTCGCGCGCGGCGACCTCGACGGCCCTGACGAGCGCCGCGCCGACTCCGAGACCGCGGGCGGCCTTCGCGACCGCGAGCCGGCCGAGCGAGCCCACCGAGGCGTCCCCGCCGGTCTTCCCGGCCGCGTCGGCGCCGTGGAGGAGGCGCCCGGTGCCCAGCGGCACGCCGTCCGCGCGCACCGCCACGACGTGCACCGCGGTCGCGTCGTACGTGTCGTACTCCAGCTCCTGCGGGACGCCCTGCTCCTCGACGAACACCTCGCGGCGGACCGCGAAGCACGCCTCGCGGTCGACCGGCTCCGCCGCCTCGCGGACGGTGTACGCGGTGGTGGTCACTGGCTCTCCGCCGCGATCCGGTCCAGGGCCCGCTGGAGGTCCTCGGGGTAGGTGCTGGCGAACTCCACCCACGAGCCGTCACCGGGGTGCTCGAAGCCGAGCCGGACGGCGTGCAGCCACTGCCGGGTCAGGCCGAGGCGCTTGGCGAGCGTCGGGTCGGCGCCGTAGGTCAGGTCGCCGACGCAGGGGTGGCGGTGGGCGGACATGTGCACCCGGATCTGGTGGGTGCGGCCCGTCTCCAGCTTGATGTCGAGCAGCGACGCCGAGCGGTACGCCTCGATGAGGTCGTAGTGCGTGACGGACGCCTTGCCGTCGGCGGTGACGGCCCACTTGTAATCGAGGTTCGGGTGCCGGCCGATCGGCGCGTCGATGGTGCCGCTCATCGGGTCGGGGTGACCCTGGACGAGCGCGTTGTAGCGCTTGTCGACCACGCGCTCCTTGAACTGGCGCTTGAGCGAGGTGTACGCGTACTCCGACTTCGCGACCACCATCAGACCGGAGGTTCCGACGTCCAGGCGGTGCACGATGCCCTGGCGCTCGGCGGCGCCGGAGGTGGAGATGCGGTACCCGGCGGCGGCGAGGCCGCCGATCACCGTGGTGCCGGTCCAGCCGGGGCTGGGGTGCGCGGCGACGCCGACCGGCTTCATGATCACGACGATGTCGTCGTCGTCGTGGATGATCTCCATGCCCTCGACGGGCTCGGCGACGATCTGCACGGGCGCGGCCGCCCCCGGCATCTCGACCTCGAGCCACGCGCCACCGCTGACCCGCTCGGACTTGCCGACGACGGAGCCGTCGACCTGGACCTTCCCTCCGGCGGCCAGCTCGGCCGCCTTCGTACGGGAGAACCCGAACATACGGGCGATGGCGGCGTCGACGCGCTCGCCCTCCAGGCCATCGGGAACGGGCAGCGTGCGGATCTCGGGACTCGTACTCACCCGTCGAGTATGCCTTGTGCGGACGACACTCCGTCGTCCGCACGCGTTCGGGCTCAGTCCTTGTGGACGGTGCCGTCCGGATCGAGGCCCCGGAACGACAGCAGGACGATCAGGATGCCGCCGCACACGATCGCGGAGTCCGCGAGGTTGAAGACGGCGAAGTTCGCCGGGGCGATGAAGTCGACGACCGCACCCTCGAAGACGCCCGGCGAGCGGAAGATCCGGTCCGTGAGGTTGCCGAGCGCGCCGCCGAGCAGCAGGCCGAGCGCGATCGCCCAGGGCAGGCTGTAGAGCTTGCGCGCCAGCCGGATGATCACCACGATCACCGCGGCCGCGATGCAGGTGAAGATGATCGTGAACGCCTCGCCCATGCCGAACGCGGCACCCGGGTTCCGGATGGCGTCGAGCCGCAGCAGGTCCCCGATCAGGTCGATCGGCTCGTGGCCCTCCAGCTTGGCCACCACCAGCATCTTGCTGCCGAGGTCCAGGAGGTAGGCCAGCAGGGCCACCACGAACAGCGCGACGATCCGGCGCCTGCCCCGCGGCCGCTCCTCGGGAGCGGCCGTCCCGTCGGCGGGCGCGCCGGGGGCCGCCGTCTCGTCGGAGGCTGCCGTCTCGTCGGCCCCTGCTGAATCCGGCGTACCGATGATGCGCTCCGCCTCTGCCACGTGAGTGAGTCCCTCGACCTCGATGCCTGACCGTGCACCGAGGGTACGGCACAGGCGTACGAGACCGTCAGCCGAGATCGTCAGCCACGCCGCTCCTGCCGCTGCTTGTCCTCGACGCAGAGCGTGGCCCGCGGGAACGCCTGCATCCGCGCCTTGCCGATGGGCTTGCCGCACACCTCGCAGAGGCCGTACGTGCCCGCGTCGAGCCGCTCCAGGGCGTGCTCGGTCTGCTCCAGCATCTCCCGGGCGTTGGCGGCGAGCGCGAGCTCGTGCTCCCGGGTGATGTTCTTCGTGCCGGTGTCGGCCTGATCGTCCCCGGCGCCGTCGCCCGAGTCCCGCATCAGTCCGGTGAGCTCCTCCTGGGAGTGGACGAGCTCGCTGCGCAGCCGCAGCACCTCCGCCTGGAGCGAGCTGCGGGCCTCGTCGACCTCCTCCGGAGTCCAGGGGTCCTCGCCGGGACGCACCGCGAGCTCGCCGGTACGGGCCGGGGGCACCGCGGCCTCACTGCCGGCGGTCGTGACGCCACCCGCGGTCTTCTTCGCTGCCACCGTCCTGGCTCCTGTCTGCTTCTTCGCGGCGGACGTCTTCCCGGCCGCCGCCTTCCTCGCCACGGCCTTCCCGGCCGGCGTCTTCCCGGCGGCGGCCTCGTCGGCCGGGGCCGCGGTCTCGCGGGCGGGGGCCGTCCCGTCGACGACCGCCGTCCCGTCGACGGCCGTCTTCCCGGTGACCGTCTTGCCGGTGGCCGCCTTCCTGGTGACGGCCTTCCGGGCGGCCGTCTTCGTCGCGACCGCCGACTTCTTGCCGGTCACGTCCTTGGCGACCTCGGCCGCACCGGCGGCCGGGGTCTTCTTCGCGGCGGTCTTCTTCGCCACCATGTCGCGGCCCCTTCACATTTTGTGATCTTGCTCGCGAATCGTGCTGGGACGATAAATCGGCCCACGGCCCGCGGCAACGGGGCACGCCGCCGTTCCCACCCGCCCCCGCTCCCCGCGGGGCGGGCCTGCCTCCGTTGTGCCCAGCTCCCCGGCGGGTTATCCGTCCCACCCCTCCCCCACATGGCCGCACCCGAACTCCGGCCCGCCCCGTATGGCCATTCGGGTCACGCGAAAACCGGTCTGCCGCCCCGCTCCCGGCCCCGTACACTGGCCACAGCGAAAGGCTTGGATGGGGACGAGTAACGTCGTACGCAGCCATGAGCGACCCGGGGACGGTGAGAGCCCGGGGGCGAGCCCGATGTGAAGCATCACCCCGGAGCCGTCGGAAGAAAGCCGCAGCACAGCGCGGTGACTAGACCCGGCGTCGCGACCCCAATGAGGGGGCTCAGGGCGTGCGTGCCCGGGGCCAAGGAGGGTGGTACCGCGGGAGCCGGGCTCTCGTCCCTCCGACGGAACGACGACTTTCCGCCGGAGGAACTCGATGACACCGCCGCAGTACCGCCAGGTGCCCGCCCAGGTCGACCTGCCCGCGCTCGAGCACGACGTGCTCGGCTTCTGGGAGGACAACAAGGTCTTCGCGAAGACCCTGGAGCAGTCCGAAGGACGCCCCGAGTGGGTGTTCTACGAGGGCCCGCCCACCGCCAACGGCATGCCCGGCGCCCACCACATCGAGGCCCGCGTCTTCAAGGACGTCTTCCCCCGCTTCCGCACCATGCGCGGGTACCACGTGGCCCGCAAGGCCGGCTGGGACTGCCACGGCCTGCCGGTCGAGCTCGCCGTCGAGAAGGAGCTCGGCTTCTCCGGCAAGAAGGACATCGAGGCGTACGGCATCGCCGAGTTCAACGACAAGTGCCGCGAGTCCGTGACCCGGCACACCGACGCCTTCGCCGAGCTCACGACCCGGATGGGCTACTGGGTCGACCTCGACGACGCCTACCGGACCATGGACCCCTCGTACATCGAGTCGGTCTGGTGGTCCCTCAAGCAGATCTTCGACAAGGACCTGCTGGTCCAGGACCACCGCGTCGCCCCCTGGTGCCCGCGCTGCGGCACCGGCCTCTCCGACCACGAGCTGGCCCAGGGCTACGAGACGGTCGTCGACCCCTCCGTCTACGTCCGCTTCCCGCTGACCTCCGGCCCGCTGGCCGGCAAGGCGGCGCTCCTCGTCTGGACGACGACCCCCTGGACCCTGGTGTCCAACACGGCCGTCGCCGCCCACCCCGAGGTCACCTACGTGGTCGCCACCGACGGGGACGAGCGGGTCGTCGTCGCCCAGCCGCTGCTCGAGAAGGCCCTCGGCGAGGGCTGGGTCACCACCGGCGAGTCCTTCACCGGCGCCGAGATGGAGCGCTGGACCTACCAGCGCCCCTTCGAGCTGATCGAGTTCCCGGCCGAGGCGCACTACGTCGTCAACGCCGAGTACGTCACGACCGAGGACGGCACGGGTCTGGTCCACCAGTCCCCCGCCTTCGGCGAGGACGACCTCAAGGTCTGCAAGGCGTACGGCCTGCCGGTCGTGAACCCGGTCCGCCCCGACGGCACCTTCGAGGAGGACGTCCCGCTGGTCGGCGGCGTCTTCTTCAAGAAGGCCGACGAGGCCCTCACCGCCGACCTGGACGCGCGCGGCCTGCTCTTCCGGCACATCGCCTACGAGCACAGCTACCCGCACTGCTGGCGCTGCCACACGGCCCTGCTCTACTACGCGCAGCCGTCCTGGTACATCCGCACGACCGCGGTCAAGGACCGCATGCTCCAGGAGAACGAGAAGACCAACTGGTTCCCCGACTCGGTCAAGCACGGCCGCTTCGGCGACTGGCTCACCAACAACGTCGACTGGGCGCTCTCCCGCAACCGCTACTGGGGCACCCCGCTGCCGATCTGGCGCTGCGAGGAGGGCCACCTCACCTGCGTCGGCTCGCGCGCCGAGCTGACCGAGCTGACCGGCACCGACCAGTCCGAGCTCGACCCGCACCGCCCGTACATCGACGCGGTGACCTTCTCCTGCCCGGCGGACGGCTGCTCCCTGGAGTCGACCCGCGTGCCGGAGGTCATCGACGCCTGGTACGACTCGGGCTCCATGCCGTTCGCGCAGTACGGCTACCCGTACCAGAACAAGGAGCTGTTCGAGAGCCGCTACCCGGCGCAGTTCATCTCCGAGGCGATCGACCAGACCCGCGGCTGGTTCTACACGCTGATGGCGGTCGGCACCCTCGTCTTCGACAAGTCCTCCTACGAGAACGTGGTCTGCCTCGGCCACATCCTCGCCGAGGACGGCCGCAAGATGTCCAAGCACCTGGGCAACATCCTCCAGCCGATCCCGCTCATGGACCAGCACGGCGCCGACGCGGTCCGCTGGTTCATGGCGGCCGGCGGCTCGCCCTGGGCGGCCCGCCGAGTGGGCCACGGCACGATCCAGGAAGTCGTCCGCAAGACGCTCCTGACGTACTGGAACACCGTCGCCTTCCAGGCCCTGTACGCCCGCACCTCGGGCTGGGCGCCGAGCGCGGCGGACCCGGCCCCGGCCGACCGCTCCGTCCTCGACCGCTGGCTCCTCTCCGAGCTCCACACCCTGGTGGCCGAGGCCACCGAGGCGATGGAGTCGTACGACACCCAGCGGACCGGCAAGCTCCTCTCCGCCTTCGTCGACGACCTCTCCAACTGGTACGTGCGCCGGTCCCGCCGCCGCTTCTGGCAGGGCGACGCGGCCGCGCTGCGCACCCTCCACGACGTCATCGAGACGGTCACACGCCTGATGGCCCCGCTGACCCCCTTCATCACGGAGCGGGTCTGGCAGGACCTGGTCGTCCCGGTGACGGCCGACGCGCCCGAATCGGTCCACCTCGCCACCTGGCCGGAGGCCGAGGCCGCCCTGATCGACCCGGCGCTCTCGGAGCAGATGCTCCTCGTCCGCCGTCTCGTCGAGCTCGGTCGGGCCACGCGCGCCGAGTCGGGCGTCAAGACCCGCCAGCCGCTCTCCCGCGCCCTGGTGGCGGCCACGGGCTTCGCGGCCCTCTCCCCGGAGCTCCAGGCGCAGATCACGGAGGAGCTGAACGTCTCCTCCCTGGCGTCCCTCTCCGAGGTCGGCGGCTCCCTCGTCGACACCACCGCCAAGGCGAACTTCCGGGCCCTCGGCAAGCGCTTCGGCAAGGGCGTCCAGGACGTCGCCAAGGCCGTGGCCGCGGCGGACGCGGCGGCCCTGTCCCTCGCGCTCCGCACCGGCGAGGCGGTCATCGACGTGAACGGCGAGTCCGTGGCCCTCTCCCCCGAGGAGGTCATCATCACCGAGACCCCCCGCGAGGGCTGGTCGGTCGCCTCGGACGCCGGCGCGACCGTCGCCCTCGACCTGGAGATCACCCCCGAGCTCCGCAAGGCGGGCCTCGCCCGGGACGCGATCCGCCTCATCCAGGAGGCCCGCAAGAACAGCGGCCTCGACGTCGCGGACCGCATCGCGCTGCGCTGGACGTCCGGCTCCGCGGAGACGGTCGAGGCGCTCACGGCGCACGCGGCGCTCATCGCGGACGAGGTCCTCGCCACGGACCACGCCCAGGGCGCCCCCGACACCACCTACGGGCCCGCCTTCACCGACGACTCGCTCTCCCTCACCTTCCACCTGCGCAAGGTCTGATCCCCACGACGAAGGGCCCGGCTTCCTCCAGGAAGCCGGGCCCTTCGTCGTACGCGTGTGCCGTGCCCGGGCACGGCGAAGGGCCGGGCCCCGGAGATCCGGGGCCCGGCCCTTGCAGCCTGCCGACGGCTACGCGCTCATCGCGCGACCAGGCGCCGTCAGTTGTCGTCCTCGTCGATCAGGAAGCCGCGCATCGGCGCGGGCGCCTGCTGCATCGGCTGCGGTGCCTGCGGACGGACCGGAGCCATCGGCTGGGTCATGGCCGGAGACATCTGCTGCTGGCCACCGTACGAGGGCGCACCGCCCATGGACGGCGCGCCGCCCATGCCGCCGTTGCCGCCGTAGGACGGGGCACCGGCGCCGGCCGAGGCCATCGAGGGGGCCGGCGGCAGGGAGGCCGTCGCGGGGGTCCGCGGCGGAGCCAGCGAGTCGTCGGCCTGGGTCTCCAGCTGACGCAGCTGCGACTCCAGGTACGACTTCAGGCGCGTACGGTACTCGCGCTCGAAGCCGCGCAGGTCCTCGACCTTGCGCTCCAGCGTGGCGCGGGCGGACTCCAGGGAGCCCATCGCGACGCGGTGCTTCTCCTGGGCGTCCCGCTCGAGGGCGTCGGCCTTGGCGCGGGCGTCCCGCTCCAGGCCCTCGGCGCGCGAGCGCGCCTCGCCGACGATCTTGTTGGCCTCGGAGCGGGCCTCGGCGATCGCCTGGTCGGCGGTCTGCTGGGCCAGCGAGAGGACACGCGCGGCGCTGTCGCCACCGGGGCCCTGCTGCGGCTGCTGCTGCATCTGCGGCGGCATCTGCTGCTGCGGGTGACCCATGGGGCCACCCTGCATCGGACCGCCCTGCATCGGACCGCCCTGCATCGGGCCACCCTGCATCGGACCGCCCTGCATCGGGCCACCCTGCATCGGGCCACCCTGCATCGGGCCGCCCTGCATGGGGCCGGGGGGAAGCGCCGGGGCACCGGACGGAAGCTGCGGCGGGCCCATCTGCGGCGGCTGCTGCTGGACCGGCGGTCCGGATATGGCCGCGGGCACGGGCGCGCCGGGACCGACGGGACGATCCTGCGGCTCCGGGGGCTTGCGCATGCCTTGCTGCTGCTGGTTCTGCGCGGCGGCGCGCGTCGCGGCGGCCAGCTTGGCGCGCAGGTCCTCGTTCTCGCGGAGCAGGCGGGTCAGCTCGGACTCGACCTCGTCGAGGAAGGCATCGACCTCGTCCTCGTCATAGCCTTCTCGAAGGCGGACGGTCGTGAACTGCTTGTTCCGCACGTCCTCGGGGGTCAGCGGCATCTCTTCTTCACCTCTACGTAGTCGTCGGCAGTCGGCAAGACCGTATCGTCCACATTCACCTCGCGAAGCTGCTCACGACGGAGATCAGGATGTAGACGATGATCATCAGAACGAAGAAGGACAGGTCGAGTGCCACGCCCCCGAGACGCAGCGGCGGGATGAGTCGCCGCAGAAGCTTGAGCGGTGGATCGGTGACAGTGTAGGTGGCCTCGAGAACGACCACCATCGCCTTACCGGGTTGCCATGAACGGGCGAACTGGAAGACGTAGTCCATGACCAGCCGGACGATGAGGAGGACGAGGAAGCACATCAGCACGATGTAGACCACCTGTAGTGCGACGCCCATCCCGCGTTTCCCTCTCCCCTGGCTTACGTGCTCTCGCTTGGCCGGCCGCTAGGCGACCGGTCCGTCCGGTTCTGTTGTTCTCAGCTCTGGTTGAAGAATCCGCCCTCTGCGATCCGGGCCTTGTCCTCCGCCGTGACATCGACGTTAGCAGGCGACAACAGGAACACCTTCTGCGTCACGCGCTCAATGCTGCCATGGAGCCCGAAGACGAGTCCGGCGGCAAAGTCGACAAGTCGCTTCGCGTCCGTGTCGTCCATCTCCGTGAGGTTCATGATCACCGGGGTGCCCTCACGGAAGTGTTCCCCGATGGTACGGGCCTCGTTGTACGTCCGGGGGTGCAGCGTGGTGATGCGGTAGGGCTCCCGCTCGGACACGACCTTGGGCATGATCACCGGTGCGTTCTTCTCCAGGCTCGGACGTTCGGGTGTGATGGATGCCACGGGGGCAATTCGGGCCGGACGTCCGCTTTCGGCGAGTACAGGGACAGAATGGGCGAGAGGCTCCCGGGGCGCCGGGGGCTGCACCACTCGCACCGGTTCCTCGCGCTCCACCTGGCGCGGGGGGGTGTGACGCCGGTCGCGCTCGGGCTCCGGCTCCAGCTCGGGTTCGAAGTCGTCGTCGGGGTCGAAGCCCCGGCCGTCGTACCCATCGTCCTCCACGAGGCCGAGGTAGACCGCCATCTTGCGCATCGCGCCGGCCATTCTCTGAGTCCTCCGCTCTGTGGTGGATCGGCCTCGTCACCAAGTGCCGGCGATCCACGGGGCACCCCGCCGTTCTGCGGAATGACCATATTTTCTGCTGTGGTCCGACTTGCTTCGCGACGTTACCCGAGCTTCGGGCGGACGCCGAGTACCGCCGTACCGACGCGTACGTGTGTCGCCCCGGCGGCGACGGCCTCCTCGAGGTCCGCGCTCATCCCTGCTGACACCATGTTCGCAGCCGGACGGGTCGCGCGCAGGGCAGTCGACAAATCCATGAGGCGGTCGAAAGCGGCACGTTGCCGGCCCTCGTACGGTCCGGCGAGCGGGGCGACGGTCATCAGTCCGCCGAGCCGCAGTCCGGGAGCGGCGTCCACCGCGGCCGCCAACTCCTCGATCCCGTCCGGCGAGACCCCGCCGCGGTCGCCCCGCTCGCCGGACTCGGCGTCGAGTGCGACCTGGATCAGGCAGCCGAGCTCGCGCCCCTCCTTCTCCGCGGCCGCGGAGAGAGAGGAAACGAGCTTCAACCGGTCGACAGACTGCACCACATCGGCATAACCCACCACGGATCGGACCTTGTTGGTCTGCAACTGGCCCACGAAATGCCAGGTCAGATCAAGGTCGGCACAGGCGGCCGCCTTCGGGGCGGCGTCCTGGTCCCGGTTCTCGGCGACGTCCCGCACACCGAGTCCGTGGAGGATTCTCACGTCGCTCGCGGGATAGGTCTTGGTGACCACGATGAGGGTCACCTCCTCCCGCGCGCGCCCGGCGGCGGCGCAGGCGGCGGCGATGCGCGCCTCCACCCGGGCCAGGTTCTCGGCCAGTTCCGACGTGCGGTCCGTCATCAGTTCTTTCCTGCCGGGGGTCCGGGGGTCTCCCCCCGGCTGGACACGGCGTCCAGCCAGACATATCCCGCGAGTCGCCCTGTGGTGCGATCGCGGCGGTACGAGTAGTGGTCACCGGATTCCCGGGTGCAGACCGCGCTGGCCTGCCGGTCCGTGACACCGAGCCGTTCCAGCTGGGCGTGCACTCCGGCGGTGACGTCGACGGCCGGGGTTCCCCAGCTCGTCTCGGCCCAGGCCGCGGGTTCGGTCTCCGCGACCTCGGCCCGCATGGCCTCCGGCACCTCGTAGCAGCGCCCGCAGACGGCGGGGCCGGTGCGGGCGACGATACGGGCGGGGTCGGCGCCGAGACGGATCATGGCCGCGACCGCGGCCGGGACGACTCCCGCGACCATCCCGGGACGCCCGGCGTGGGCGGCGGCCGCGACTCCGGCGACCGGGTCCGCGAGGAGCACCGGCACGCAGTCCGCGGTGAGGACGGCGAGGCCGAGTCCCGGACGGGAGGTGACGAGGGCGTCCACCGAGGGGACCGGGGCGGTGCCCCACGGTCCGTCGACCTCCGCGACGTCCGCGCCGTGCACCTGGTTCATCCAGACCACCCGCGCCGGGTCGAGCCCGAGGCCGCCGGCGGCGCGCGCCCGGTTGGTCCGTACCGCTTCGGGGTCGTCCCCCACCGCTCCGCCGAGGTTGAGCTCCTCGTACGGAACGGCGCTCACCCCGCCCCACCTGTCGGTGAAGGCGAAGTGCGCGCCGTTCGCGTCGAAGCGATGTCCTATCACTTCAGGAAGTCCGGGACGTCCAGCTCCTCGGCCTGGCTGTCCGCGTACGGACGGGCCGGGGGGACGGCCGGCTGCACGGGCGTCAGCGGGACCTCGTTGACGGCCGGGGCGGGCTCGACCGGGAGGGAGACGGGCTCCTCGCGGGGGGCCACGGTGCCGAGGCCGCCCAGCGGGCGGGAGCTCTCGACCTTGCGGGGGGCCGGGGCCTGCTCCTCGCGCTTGGCCGAGACCGAGCCCATGATGTTGTCCCGGCGGGCCGGCGGCTGGCCGCCGTCGAAGCCGGCCGCGATGACGGTGACCCGGACCTCGTCGCCCAGGGCGTCGTCGATGACGGCGCCGAAGATGATGTTGGCCTCGGGGTGGGCCGCCTCGCTGACCAGCTGCGCGGCCTCGTTGATCTCGAAGAGACCGAGGTCGCTGCCGCCGGAGATGGAGAGCAGCACGCCGCGGGCGCCGTCGATGGACGCCTCCAGGAGCGGCGAGGAGATCGCCATCTCCGCGGCGGCCACCGCGCGGTCGTCGCCCCGTGCGGAGCCGATGCCCATGAGCGCGGACCCTGCCTCGGACATGACCGACTTGACGTCGGCGAAGTCGAGGTTGATCAGGCCGGGGGTGGTGATGAGGTCGGTGATGCCCTGGACACCGCTCAGCAGCACCTGGTCGGCCGACTTGAACGCGTCGAGCACGGAGACCTGGCGGTCCGAGATCGAGAGCAGTCGGTCGTTCGGGATGACGATGAGGGTGTCGACCTCTTCGCGGAGCTCGGCGATGCCGTCCTCCGCCTGGTTCGCGCGACGCCGGCCCTCGAAGGTGAACGGCCGGGTGACCACACCGATCGTGAGGGCGCCGAGCGAGCGCGCGATGTTGGCGACGACGGGTGCGCCGCCGGTGCCGGTGCCGCCGCCTTCGCCGGCGGTGACGAAGACCATGTCGGCCCCCTTGAGGACCTCCTCGATCTCCTCACGGTGGTCCTCTGCCGCCTTGCGACCGACGGCCGGGTTGGCCCCGGCCCCCAGGCCGCGGGTGAGTTCACGGCCGACGTCGAGCTTGACGTCGGCGTCGCTCATCAACAGCGCTTGCGCGTCGGTGTTGATCGCGATGAACTCGACGCCCTTGAGACCGACCTCGATCATTCGGTTGATGGCATTGACACCACCGCCGCCGACACCGATGACCTTGATGACTGCGAGGTAGTTCTGCGGTGCTGCCACGTCGAAGGCCTCTCGCCTCGAGTTACGTGTCGTCGCCGCGCGTTGATCGCGCCGCTCCGACGGATGCCGATTGGGACGGTCCGAAACGCCGACCCGAACCCTAACGTTGAAGTTTAGGGTTACCAGTGTCCCTGTTCGCTGGACTCTTCCGAACAGGACACTAAGTCGACAAGTGGCGCACGTTCAACGAACACGCCGAACCTCCCGTTTTTCTTTTCACCCTATGTGATCACCCGTAGCGCTGGCCAACCAGGGTGCTGGCCAGCGGTGATGCCCGTCAACTCCCGGACGAAGCGGGCGCCGTGGGGGCACTTACGTCGAAGTGCCCCGCTTTGGGCGTCGCCTTCATCAGAGCGGTCAGGACTCGGGCTTTCACGGGACCGTGCTCGGCACTGCCCCAGAAAACGGTGCGCCCCTTGTTCAGCTCCAGAGTGACGGAGTCGTACGAGGTGACGCGCACGACACGAGTGTCCCGGGCGATTTCCGCCGGGAGTTCACCCCTGACGCGGACCGCCTCCCGGAGCAGCCGGTCGGCGCCGAAGCGGCGCAGGCTCGGCGAGGCGGCGCTGTCGAGGACGAGTCGGGGGACACCGCGCGGGGCGGTGTCGACGGTGGCGAACCGCAGTCCGGTCACGTCCACTTCGATGAACTTTCCGCCCTTTTCGACCAGGAGAACGGGCTGCCGTTCCGTCACTTTCAGCCCGATTCCGTGCGGCCAGGACCGGACGACGTCGATCGACTCGATCCGCGGATAGGCGGCCCTGAGTCGGGCCTCGATCGCGTCGGTGTCGATGGTGACGAGCGGCGCCCCCAGGGGGACGGCGGCGGTCGCCTCGACCTCGCGCACGGTCAGGACCCGGGTGCCGGAAGTCTTCACACGTTCCACACGGAACCAGGTGGATCCGTAGAGCGCCCAGACCCCGCCGGCCACCAGTGCGAGCAGGCCGAGCGCGGCCAGCAGCAGCCGGGGCGCCGGCACCCGGAACCGACGGTTCCGGGTGCCGGCGCCGGACGACCGGACCGACGACCCCTTCGACTTGCTGGTGCCGCTCTTCTCCGCGGTCGTCGGTCCGGCTGCCACCTGGCGCTCCTGCCTCTCGCCGCCGCGCTACGCCTGCCGGCGGGCGGCGATCGCCTCGTACACCATGCCGACGAGCAGGTCGTCGGCGTCCCGGCGGCCGAACTCGGCGGCGGCCCGGGACATCTCGTACAACCGGTGCGGATCGGCCAGTACGGGCAGGACGTTGCCCTGCACCCACTGCGGCGTCAGCTCCGCGTCGTCGACGAGGAGTCCACCGCCGGCCTTCACCACCGGCTGGGCGTTGAGCCGCTGTTCGCCGTTGCCGATGGGCAGCGGGACGTACGCGGCGGGCAGCCCGACGGCGGAGAGCTCGGCGACGGTCATCGCGCCCGCGCGGCAGAGCATCATGTCGGCCGCGGCGTACGCGAGATCCATCCGGTCCACGTACGGTACCGGCACGTACGGCGGCATACCGGGCATGTTGTCGACGCGCGGCATTTCGTTCTTCGGGCCGACCGCGTGCAGGATCTGGATGCCGGAGCGCTGGAGCACCGGCGCGATCTGCTGGACGACCTCGTTGAGCCGCCGGGCGCCCTGCGAGCCGCCGGAGACCAGCAGCGTCGGCAGGTTGGGGTCGAGCCCGAACGCGGCCCGCGCCTCGGGACGCACCCGCGCCCGGTCGAGGGTCGCGATCGTGTACCGCAGCGGGATGCCGATGTACCGGGCGTTGCGGAGCTTGCTGTCCGGGGTGGCGACCGCGACCCCGGCCGCGTACCGCGAACCGATCTTGTTGGCCAGGCCGGGCCGGGCGTTGGCCTCGTGGACCACGATCGGCACCCCGAGCCGCTTGGCCGCGAGATAGCCGGGCAGCGCCACGTAGCCGCCGAAGCCGACCACGCAGTCCGCCTTGGTGCGCTCCAGGACCTGCTCGGCAGCCTTGATCGTGCCGCGCAGCCGCCCCGGGACGGTGATCAGCTCGGGGGTGGGCTTGCGGGGCAGCGGTACGGCCGGGATGAGCGCCAACTCGTAACCCCGCTCGGGCACGAGCCGGGTCTCCAGACCCTTCTCCGTGCCGAGCGCCGTGATCCCCACGCTGGGGTCCTGCCTGCGCAGGGCGTCCGCGAGGGCGAGCGCCGGCTCGATGTGGCCGGCGGTCCCCCCGCCGGCGAGTACGACATGCACCGAAATTCACCGCTCTCCGGACGGGCGCTTCTTGACGCGCCGTCGCATCGACTTCCATCTCACCCCGGCCCGCTTGCCCCAGCCGGGGCGGCGCATGGCCAGGGCCGCTTTCGCGGCGGGTTCCTGTCGCGCGAAGGCGATGAGGAGCCCGACGGCGAACATGGTCGGCAGCAGGGCCGACCCTCCGTAGGAGAACAGCGGGAGCGGGACCCCGGCGATCGGCAGCAGACCGAGCACCGCACCGATGTTGATCACGGCCTGGGCCGTGATCCACGTGGTCACACCTCCCGCGGCGAACCTCACGAAGGGGTCCTCCGTGCCTCCGGCCACGCGGATACCCGCATAGCCTAGAGCCGCGAACAGGGCGAGTACCGACAGCGTCCCCGCGAGACCCAGTTCCTCACCGGTGACCGCGAAGATGAAGTCGGTGTGCGCCTCGGGCAGTTGGCCCCATTTCTCCACGCTCGCACCCAGTCCGGAACCGAACCATCCGCCCGAGGCCAGGGCATAGATTCCGTGCGCGGCCTGCAGGCAGGGCGCGCCCTCGCCGCCGGGGTCGGTCGCTCCGATGCAGTCGAAGCGCTTCATCCGGTTCGAGCTCGTCTTGATCAGCAGCACGCCGATCGCGCCGGCCACCGTGAGCACCCCGACGAAGAGCCGGGTGGGCGCTCCGGCCGTCCACAGCAGGCCGAAGAGGATCGCGGCGAGGATGATCGAGGTGCCCATGTCGCCGCCGAGCATGATCAGCCCGAGCAGCATGAAGGCGCCCGGGACCAGCGGCACCAGCATGTGCTTCCACTGGGTCAGCAGCCGCATGTCGTGCTTTCGGGCGAGCAGGTCGGCCCCCCACAGGATCAGCGCCAGCTTGCCGAACTCGCTGGGCTGGAGCTGGAAGGGGCCGCCGAGGGAGATCCAGTTCTGGTTGCCGTTGACCGCGTGCCCTATCCCGGGGATCTGCACGAGCACCATCAGGAAGACCGCGCCGACCAGGATCGGGTAGGCGAGCGCCCGGTGCAGCTTCACCGGCATCCGCGAGGCGGCCAGGAGCAGTCCGGTGCCCAGGAGCGCGGCGAAGAACTGCTTCCGGAAGAAGTACGAGGGCACCAGGTCGTAGGTCAGGGCCGTGATCATCGAGGCGGAGTAGACCATCACGAGGCCGAGCGTCGTGATGAGCATCCCCGCACCGATGATCACGTAGTACGCCGTGAGGGGCCGGTCCCAGGCCCTCTGGGCCCGCTTGTACAGCCGCCGTACGCCTCCACCGCGCCGCGGGGTCGCGGGGGCCCGCCCGCCGCCGCGTACGGCGGAGGGCCGGCGTGTCCCGGCGATCTTGCTCGGCATGGTCGCTGCCCCCTCCAGTCGTGCCCGGTCCGGCCGGACCCTCCCGCTGGTCGGGTCAGGCGTCCCCGGTGGCGGCGAGGGCGCGGACGGCGTCCGCGAATGCCTCGCCCCGCTTGTTGTAGTTGGTGAACATGTCCATCGAGGCGCAGGCCGGGGCGAGGAGGACCGTGTCACCCGGGCGGGCGAGCCGGGCCGCCTCGCGGACCGCCTCGGACATCGCCCCAGTGTCGGTCCGGTCGAGGTCCACCACCGGGACCTCCGGGGCGTGTCGCGCCAGGGCTTCGCGGATCAGCGCGCGGTCGGCGCCCATCAGGACGGCGCCGCGCAAGCGCTTCGCCGACCGCTGGACGAGCTCGTCGAAGGCCGCGCCCTTGGCGAGGCCGCCGGCGATCCAGACGATCGGGTCGTAGGCCGCCAACGAGGCTTCCGCGGCGTGGGTGTTGGTGGCCTTGGAGTCGTCGACGTACGTGACTCCCTGGACCTCCTCGACCAGTTCGATGCGGTGCGGGTCGGGCCGGAAGGCCCGCAGTCCGTCCCGTACGGCCTTCGCGTCGACGCCGAAGGCGCGGGCGAGGGCGGCGGCGGCGAGCGCGTTGGCGATGTTGTGCGGGGCCGGCGGCTGGACGTCGGCGACCTCGGCGAGCTCCTGGGCGTTCTTCTGCCGGTTCTCGACGAAGGCGCGGTCGACGAGGATGCCCTCGACGACGCCCAGTTGGGAGGGTCCGGGGGTGCCGAGGGTGAAGCCGATCGCCCGGCAGCCCTCCTCGACGTCGGCCTCGCGGACGAGGTCCTCGGTGACCTGATCGGCGACGTTGTAGACGCAGGCGATCTGGTTGCCCTCGTAGATCCGGCCCTTGTCGGCGGCGTACGCCTCCATGGAGCCGTGCCAGTCGAGGTGGTCGGGCGCCAGGTTGAGCACGGCGGCCGAGTGGACGCGGACCGAGGGCGCCCAGTGGAGCTGGTAGCTGGAGAGCTCGACGGCGAGTACGTCGAGATCGCTGTACTCCTCCGAGCGGACGGCGTCGAGGAGCGAGACCCCGATGTTGCCGACGGCGGCGGTCCGCAGCCCGGCCGCCTCCAGGATGGAGGCGAGCATCCGCACGGTCGTGGTCTTGCCGTTGGTGCCGGTGACCGCGAGCCAGGGCGCGGCCCCGGGGCCGCGCAGCCGCCAGGCCAGCTCGACGTCGCCCCAGACCTCGACGCCCGCCTCGGCGGCGGCCGCGAAGAGCGGCTTGTCGGGCCGCCAGCCGGGGGTGGTGACGATCAGCTCGGTGCCGGACGGCAGGGTCGCCCCGTCGCCGAGGCGGACGGTGATGCCCTCCGCCTCCAGCTCGGCCGCCTGGGCCCGGGAGCGCTCGTCGTCGCCGTCGTTGACGACGGTCACGAGCGCGCCGAGGCCGTGCAGGACGCGGGCGGCCGGAATGCCGGACACCCCGAGTCCCGCGACGGTGACCTTCTTGCCGTTCCAGTCGAGCTGTTCCGTCACTTTTCCGCTGCCCATCCCGCGTAGAAGAGGCCCAGGCCCACGATCACGCACATGCCCTGGATGATCCAGAACCGGACGACGACCAGGACCTCGGACCACCCCTTGAGTTCGAAGTGGTGCTGGAGGGGGGCCATCCGGAAGACGCGCTTGCCCGTCATCTTGAACGAACCGACCTGGATGACCACGGACATCGTGATCAGCACGAACAGGCCGCCGAGCAGGGCGAGCAGCAGCTCCGTACGGGAGCAGATGGCGAGACCGGCGAGCGCGCCGCCGAGGGCCAGCGAGCCGGTGTCACCCATGAAGATCTTGGCCGGCGAGGTGTTCCACCACAGGAAGCCGAAGCAGGAACCCATCAGCGCGGAGGCGACGACCGCGAGGTCGAGCGGGTCGCGCACCTCGAAACAGGCGTTGGGGTTGGTCAGGGTCATGGCGTTCGCACAGGACTCCTGGAACTGCCAGAGCCCGATGAAGGTGTACGCGCCGAAGACCATCACCGACGCACCGGTGGCCAGGCCGTCCAGGCCGTCCGTCAGGTTCACGCCGTTGGACATGGCCAGGATCATGAAGAGCGCCCAGACCACGAAGAGCACCGGGCCTATGGCCCAGCCGAAGTCCATGATGAAGGAGAGCTTCGTGGAGGCCGGGGTGAGCCCGCGCAGGTCCGCGAACTGGAGCGACAGCACGGCGAAGGCGATGCCGACGATCAGCTGTCCGGCCATCTTCGCCTTGGCGCGCAGGCCGAGCGACCGCTGCTTGACGATCTTGATGTAGTCGTCGAGGAAGCCGACCAGGCCCATGCCGGCCATCAGGAACAGCACCAGGGCGCCCGAGTACGTCGGGTCCTCGCCGGTGATGACCTTGGCCAGGGCGTACGCGATGAGCGTGGCCAGGATGAAGGAGATACCACCCATGGTGGGCGTGCCCTTCTTCCCGGCGTGGCCGCGCGGGCCGTCGTCCCGGATGAACTGCCCGTACCCCTTGCGGGCAAGGAGCTTGATCAGCAGCGGCGTGCCGATCAGGGTCAGGAAGAGCCCGATGGCCCCCGCGAAGAGGATCTGCCTCATCGGCCGGTGACCTCGCCCTCGGTGTCGAGCAGTGCCAGGGCGACCTGTTCGAGACCGACCGACCTGGAAGCCTTCACAAGGACGACATCCCCCGGGCGCAGCTCACTGCGCAACAGGTCGACAGCCGCCTGCGCGTCGGACACGTGCACCGACTCCTCACCCCACGAACCCTCGTTATATGCGCCCAGTTGCAGCCAGGACGCTTCCCTGTCCCCGACCGCGACGAGCTTGCTGACGTTGAGCCGGACGGCGAGCCGTCCGACCGCGTCGTGCTCGACGAGCGATGCGTCACCGAGCTCGGCCATCCTGCCGAGCACCGCCCACGTGCGGGCCCCTCGGGCCTGTGCGGCCCTGCCCATGGCCGCGAGCGCGCGCAGGGCGGCTCGCATGGACTCGGGGTTCGCGTTGTAGGCGTCGTTGACGATCGTCACGCCGTCCGGACGCTCGGTGACCTCCATGCGCCAGCGCGACAGGGTTCCCGCTTCGGAGAGCGCGGTGGCGATCTCTTCGACGGGCATGCCCAGCTCGTGCGCGACGGCGGCCGCTGCGAGCGCGTTCGACACGTGGTGCTCACCGTACAGGCGCAAGGTCACGTCGCTGCACCCGGTGGGTGTGTGAAGCCTGAAAGAAGGCTGTCCGGTCTCTGTGAGGTGGACGTTCTCGGCCCGTACGGCCGCTTCGTCCGCTTCGCCGAAGAAGATCACGCGGGCCTTGGTGCGGCTCGCCATCGCGCGGACGAGCGGGTCGTCGGCGTTGAGGACCGCGATGCCGCCCTCCTCGGCGGCCGGCAGGGACTCGACGAGCTCGCCCTTGGCCTCGGCGATCTGCTCCCGGCCGCCGAACTCGCCGATGTGGGCGGTGCCGACGTTGAGGACGAGGCCGATACGGGGCGGGGTGAGGCCGGTGAGGTAGCGGATGTGCCCGATGCCGCGGGCGCCCATCTCCAGGACCAGGTGCCGGGTCTCGTCGCTCGCGCGGAGCGCCGTGAGCGGCAGGCCGATCTCGTTGTTGAGCGAGCCGGGCGTCCAGACGGTGGGCGCGTGCCGGTCGAGGACCTGGGCGATCAGGTCCTTGGTGGAGGTCTTGCCGGCGGAGCCGGTGAGGGCGACGACATCGGTGCCGAGCCGTTCCACGACCGCGCGGGCGAGGGCCCCGAGCGCGGCCTGGACGTCGTCGACGACGATGGCGGGGACGCCGACGGGCCGGGCGGCCAGCACGGCCGCCGCACCCGCCTCGACGGCACGCCCCGCGTAGTCGTGGCCGTCGACGTGTTCACCGGCGAAGGCCACGAAGAGGCTGCCGTCCCGCACTTCGCGGGAGTCGATGACGACGGGCCCGGTGATCCGGGTGGCCGGATCCGGTATGTCGTGCGCCTGCCCGCCGACGATTTCGGCGACCTCGGCGAGGGAGAGGGCGATCACTGCTTCATCCCTGACTGTTCTGGTGGCTGTCTGTTCCGCCCGGAGCGGCTGCCTGGGCGTCCTGCCGGTCGGCGATCGCCGCGCGCAGCACCACTCGGTCGTCGAAGGGGCGTACCACTCCGGCGATCTCCTGGCCCTGCTCGTGGCCCTTGCCCGCGACGAGCACGGTGTCGCCGGGCTGTGCGCGGGCGACGGCCGCGGCGACCGCCGCGGCGCGGTCGGCGAGGACGAGCACCTCGCCGCGTTCCTCCGCGGGGACCTCGGCGGCGCCCGCGAGCATGGCGGCGAGGATCCGCAGCGGATCCTCGGAGCGGGGGTTGTCGGAGGTCAGGACGGCGGTGTCGGCGAGCCGGGCCGCGGCGGCGCCCATCGGGCCGCGCTTGGTGGTGTCCCGGTCGCCGCCGCAGCCGATGACCACGTGCAGCCGGCCCTCGGTGACCTCGCGCAGGGAGCGCAGGACCGACTCGACGGCGTCCGTCTTGTGCGCGTAGTCGACGACCGCGAGGTACGACTGGCCGGCGTCGACGCGCTCCAGGCGGCCCGGCACGCCGGGGACGGCGGCGACGCCCTCGGCGGCGGACCGGGGGTCGAGGCCCGCGGCGGCGAGGGTGGCGATCGCGGCGAGGGTGTTGGCGACGTTGAAGGGGCCGGGCAGCGGGGCGGTGGCGGGGATCCGCACGCCGTCCGGGCCGACCGCGGTGAACGTCGAGTCGTGGGAGCCGAGGACGAGGTCCTCGGCGCGCCAGTCGGCGTCGGCGCGGCCCTCGGCGGAGAAGGTGACGACCGGGACGGTGGCCTCCTTGGTGAGCCGGCGGCCGTACTCGTCGTCCAGGTTGACCACGCCCAGGCGGCTGCGCGCGGGCGTGAAGAGCCCGGCCTTCGCCTGGAAATAGTCCTCCATGTCGGAGTGGAACTCCATGTGCTCCGGGCTGAGGTTGTTGAAGACGGCGACGTCGAAGACGCAGCCGTCGACCCGGCCGAGCACGAGGGCGTGGCTGGAGACCTCCATGGCGACGGCCTCGACGCCCCGCTCGCGCATGACGGCGAAGAGGGCCTGGAGGTCGGTGGCCTCGGGGGTGGTCCGCTCCGACTTGATCCGCTCGTCGCCGATCCGCATCTCGACGGTGCCGACGAGACCGGTCTTCCGTCCGGAGCCGCGCAGGCCCCCTTCGACGAGGTACGCGGTGGTGGTCTTGCCGGAGGTGCCGGTGATGCCGATCTGGAGGAGGCCGGCGCCGGGCCGCCCGTAGATCTCGGCGGCGAGTTCGCCCATCCGGCCGCGCGGGTCCTCGACGACCAGGACCGGGAGGCCGGTCGCGGCGGCGCGCGCGGCGCCCGCCGGGTCGGTGAGGATCGCGGCGGCGCCGAGGCCGGCGGCCTGGGCGACGAAGTCGGCGCCGTGTGTACGGGCACCGGGCAGGGCCGCGTACACGTCACCGGGGCGCACCGCCCGCGAGTCGTGGGTGATGCCGGAGATCTCGGCGGCCCCGGGGGTGTCGACCCCCAGGTGTGCGGCCAGGTCGCCCAGGGGTGTCGGGCGGGCCTGCTCCGGCCGGGGCGGGGTGGTTCGGTACTGATCAGCGTGTGGCACGGCGGTGAGCGTACCGGGCGCACCCTCTGCGGGGCCAAAAGAGCCCGGGGCGTCGCCGGAGTTCGGTTTCCGGTTCCCGGAATGGGGGGTGATCGTTGTCACTGGTGCTCCCGGAGGGTCACGGGGTGGGGTCGGAGAAGACCGGCAGTCGGGCGGGCTCGCTGCCCGTGGGGGCGACGTGGAGGGTCTTGAGGGCGAACTCCATGACCTTCTTGTAGATGGGTCCGCAGATCTGGCCGCCGAAGTAGTTCCCCTTGGTGGGGTTCTGGATGGCGCAGTAGACGGTGATCTGCGGGTCGTCGGCCGGGGCGAAGCCGGCGAAGGAGGCGGTGTACCCCTTGTAGCGGCCGAGCTCGGGGTCGACGCGGTTGGCGGTGCCGGTCTTGCCGGCGATCCGGTAGCCGGGGATGGCGGCCTTGTTGCCGGTGCCCTCCCGGTCGTCGACGACGGACTCCAGCATCCGGGCGAGGGTCACGGCGGTCTTCTCGCTGACGACCCGGGACTCCTGGGGCGTGGGGGCCGGGGTGAAGCGCCCGTCGGGCCCCTTGGTGCCGCGGATGAGGGTCGGCTCGACGCGTACGCCCTTGTTGGCGATGGTCGAGTACACGGAGGCGGCCTGCATCGCGCTGACGGAGAGGCCCTGGCCGAAGGGGATCGTGTACTGCTGCGAGGTGGACCAGTCCTCGGGCTTGGCGAGGATGCCGGCGGTCTCGCCCGGGTAGTCCAGGCCGGTGGGGCTGCCGATGCCGAACTTGCGCAGGTAGGAGTACAGGATCCGGTTGGACTCGGGCTGGGTGGCGCCGAGCTGGCCGGTGGCGAGGATGGTGCCGATGTTGCTGGACTTGGCGAGGACGCCGTTGAGGGTCAGGTGCCAGGTCTTGTGGTCGATGTCGTCCTTGAAGAGCCGGTCGCCGCGGTGGAGCCGGTTGGGGACGGTGACCTGGGTGTCGGGGGTCGCCTTGCCCTCCTCCAGGACGGCGGCCATGGACATGACCTTGCTGGTGGAGCCGGGCTCGTAGGCGTCCTGGAGGGCGGCGTTGCCCATGGAGGCCGCGTTGGCGGCGGAGAGGTCGTTGGGGTCGAAGCCGGGGGCGTTGGCCATGGCGAGGACCTCGCCGGTCCGGGTGTTCTGCACGACGACGTAGCCGCGGTCGGCCTTCGACTTCTTCACCTGGTCGGTGATGGCCTGCTGGGCGGCCCACTGGATGTCCCGGTCGATGGTGAGCTCGATGTCGGAGCCGGGGACGGCGGGGGTGCCCTGGGAGCCGGCGGTCGGCACCTGGCGGCCGCCGGACTGGGTGAAGCGGATCGTGCCGTCCCGGCCGGCCAGCTCCGGGTCGAGCATGGACTCGACGCCGCCCGCGCCCCGGCCCTCGGCGTTGACGTAGCCCAGTATCCCGGCGGCGAGCTCGCCGTTGGGGTACACCCGCTTGGTGCTGGGCTCGCTGAGGACGCCGCCGAGGAGGTTGACGCCGTTGCCGCCGGCGGAGCGCTGCGCCTTCTGCCCGTAGACCCGCTTGAGGTCCTTGATCTGGTTCCACACCTGCGGGGTCCGCTTGCGGGCCAGGAGGGTGTAGCGGGACTTGGGGGTGCGGAGCTTCTTGGCGAGCTCGGCGGGTTCCTTGCCCAGGATGGGGGCGAGGAGCGCGGCGGCCTGCTCGGGCGCGTCGGGGACCTTGGACTCCTCGGGGGTGAAGAGCTTGGGGTCGGCCGTGATGTCGTAGGCGTCGACGCTGGCGGCCAGCGCGATGCCGTTGCGGTCGGTGATCTCGCCCCGGTCGGCGGAGAGCGTGTACTCCTGGAAGCGGTACTTGTCGGCCTTGGCCGCGTACGCGCTGGCGTCGACGGCCTGCACCTGGAGCAGCCGCACCACGAAGGCCAGCATGACGACGGTCAGGCCGAGGGAGACCAGGCGCAGCCGGGGCCGGGGGCTGCCGAGCCGGATGGTGCGGGGCCGGCGGGCCGGCGGCCGGGGCGCGGTCCGCTTCGCGGCCGGGCGCGGGGCGGGCCTGGACGGGCGGGCTCCGGCGGAGGCGGGCCGGGGCCGCGCGGGCTGTGCGGGTCCGGGGACGCGGCGGCGCGGGGGCTCCTTGGGGGGCACTGCTCGGTCACCTGCCGGAGGTCGTAGGGGAGACGGGTGCGGGCGCTGTCCTTGCGGGGCCGGGGCCGGTGGGGCCCGGACCGGTGGAGGCCGAGCCGGTGGGGCCTGTGCCGGTGGGAACGGGGGGCGTGGTCCTCGGGGCCCGGGGCGGCTTCGGCTTCGGCTTCGCGCTCGGGGTCGGGCTCGGCTTGGGGGCGACGGCCTCCGAGGGTTCGCCGAGGACCTTGCCGTCGGGGCCGAGGAAGGCGGGGCTGCCGCCGGGGACCATGCCGAGCTCGCGGGCGCGCCGCTCCAGCGCGTCGGGAGCCGCGTAGTCGTCCACGTCCCGCTGGAGCGCCTGCTCCTCGTCGGTGAGCTCGGTGGTCCGGTTCTTCAGCTCGTTCAGCTGGAAGGAGCCCTGGTTGAGCGCCGAGTTCAGCAGCAGCAGGGAGATGAGTCCGCCGCCGAGGAGGACCACGACGAGCAGGACGAAGGGGGTGCGGGCGGCCGAGCTGGGCCCCGACGGCATGAGCCGTCCGAGCCGCGCGGCCCGCCCTTTGAGCGGCCCCTTCGCCGTGGTCACAGCACGTCCTCCCGGATGCGCTCGGCGCCCCGGAGCCGGGCCGGGGCGGCGCGCCGGTTCTCGGCGACCTCCTCCTCCGTGGGCAGCTCGGCGCCGCGGGTGAGCAGCTTGAGGCGGGGCTGGTACTTCTCCGGTACGACCGGCAGGCCGGGCGGCGCGGTGGTGGCCGCGCCGGCCGCGAAGACCTGCTTGACGATGCGGTCCTCCAGGGACTGGTAGGAGAGGACGGCGACCCGTCCGCCGACGGCGAGGGCCTTCACGGCCGCCGGGATCGCCTTCTCGACGCTGTCGAGCTCGCGGTTGACCTCGATGCGCAGGGCCTGGAAGGTGCGCTTGGCCGGGTTGCCGCCGGTGCGCTTGGCCGCCTGGGGCAGGGCGTCGCGGATGAGCTCGACGAGCCGGGCGCTGTTGCTGAACGGCTCCTTCTCGCGCTCGCGCACCACCGCGGAGACGATCCGCTTGGCCTGCTTCTCCTCGCCGTACGCGCGCAGGATGCGGACCAGCTCGCCGGCCGGGTAGGTGTTGAGGACCTCGGCCGCGCTGATGCCGGTCGTCTGGTCCATGCGCATGTCGAGCGGGGCGTCCTGGGCGTAGGCGAAGCCGCGGTCGGCCTCGTCCAGCTGCATGGAGGAGACGCCGAGGTCGAAGAGGACGCCGTCCACCTTCGGGATGCCGAGCCGGTCGAGGACCTCGGGCAGCTCGTCGTACACGGCGTGGACGAGGGTGGCGCGCTCGCCGTACGGGGCGAGCCGCTCGCCGGAGAGCCGCAGCGCCTCCTTGTCCCGGTCGAGGGCGACGAGTCGCACCTCGGGGAACCTCTTGAGCAGGGCCTCGCTGTGGCCGCCGAGGCCCAGGGTGCAGTCGACGACGACCGCGCCGGGGCGCTCCAGTGCGGGGGCCAACATGTCCAGGCACCGCTGGAGCATCACCGGGACGTGTCGGTCGTTGCTCAATGCGCCCTCTCAGAGCCGGCGCGGAGGCACGTACCGCGGAAGGAGGCCGAGCCGTAGTACCGCCGCACACACGGGGAGAAACCGCGGAAATCGCTCGATGTCTCCGTTAACTTCGCGTCACTTTAGTCCACCGGACGCGCCGGTCAATCAACCGGCTGGCGCGTCGCACGGCGCCGGCGGGCGGGGCGGACATTCCGGACGGCTCACTCGTTCGGGGCCATGATCCCGGCGCCTGTGGGTTAGCTCACAACAAGGCTCATTGACGTTCTTTGTCCCCTCTCACAGCAGGCCCGGGCGCACTGTGACCGTTACCGTCGGAACCATGTCGACCTCCGCGCACCCCTCTGCCGACGCCATACGCACCGGCGGCACGGTCACCGACCGTCTCGTCGAGGCCAACGAGCACTACGCCGCAGACTTCAGCAACCCCGGAATGGACGCGCGCCCCGTGCTGCGCGTCGCCGTCGTCGCCTGCATGGACGCCCGCCTCGACCTGCACGCGGCCCTCGGCCTCGAACTCGGCGACTGCCACACCATCCGCAACGCGGGCGGCGTGGTCACCGACGACGTGATCCGCTCCCTCACCATCAGCCAGCGCGCCCTCGGCACCCGCAGCGTGATGCTGGTGCACCACACGAACTGTGGCCTGGAATCGCTCACCGAGGACTTCCGGCACGAACTGGAGGACGAGGTCGGCCAGCGTCCGGCCTGGGCCGTCGAGGCGTTCCGCGACGTCGACCAGGACGTCCGCCAGTCGATGCAGCGGGTGCGGACCTCCCCCTTCCTGCTGCACTCCGACGACGTGCGGGGCTTCGTCTTCGACGTGACGACGGGTCTGCTGCGCGAGATCGACCCGGCGTAAACATCCAAATCCCGGCATTTCCCCCGCACTTGCCCACCGGCAAGTGACACGACCCGGCCACGGCAACAACAATGCTCGGGTGACACCCCCCGAAGATCCCACGGGGGCAGGTGTCCGTGTTCCGGAAGGCCGAGGAGGGCCGGGTGACGACCTATGACGATCGAGCGAGCCTCACTGATCTGACCACCACCGCGGAGCGGGTCCGCAGGTCGGTGGAGAGCGTGATCGAGGGCAAGCCCGAGGTCGTACGGCTTTCGCTGACCGTGCTGCTCGCCGAGGGACATCTCCTGATCGAGGATGTCCCCGGCGTCGGCAAGACCATGCTGGCCAAGACGCTGGCCCGGTCCATCGACTGCTCGGTGCGCCGGATCCAGTTCACGCCCGACCTGCTGCCCTCGGACATCACCGGCGTGTCGATCTTCGACCAGCAGCGTCGGGAGTTCGAGTTCAAGCCGGGCGCGATCTTCGCCCAGATCGTGATCGGCGACGAGATCAACCGCGCCTCGCCGAAGACCCAGTCCGCGCTCCTGGAGTCCATGGAGGAACGCCAGGTCACCGTGGACGGCCAGACCTACGAACTGCCCAGCCCGTTCATGGTCGTCGCCACCCAGAACCCGGTCGAGATGGAGGGCACCTACCCGCTGCCCGAAGCCCAGCGCGACCGCTTCATGGCCCGGGTCTCCATCGGCTACCCGAACGCCGAGGCCGAACTCCGGATGCTCGACGTGCACGGCTCGGCCTCCCCGCTGGACGACCTCCAGCCGGTCGCCCACGCCCACGACGTCATGAAACTGATCGAGGCCGTCCGCGCGGTCCACGTCGCCGACGCCGTACGCCGCTACGCGGTCGACATCGTCGCCGCCACCCGCACCCACGCCGACCTGCGGCTCGGCGCCTCCCCCCGGGCCACGCTCCACCTGCTGCGCGCCGCCAAGGCATCCGCCGCGCTGAGCGGCCGCGAGTACGTGCTGCCCGACGACCTCCAGGCCCTCGCCGCCCCCGTCCTCGCCCACCGGCTGCTGCCGACGGCGCAGGCCCAGCTGAACCGGCGCACCGCCGAGCAGGTCGTCCAGGACATCCTGCAGCGCACGCCCGTCCCGGCCGCGGCCCCGCCCGCCGGACCGCTCTACGGCCAGCAGCAGCCCGGCGCCCGGCGGCTGTGATGGGAGGCGCTCCCGGGCCGGACGGACAGTGGGGCGAAGACGACCGGGGCGGTCTGCGGGCCGCCTTCGGCGGCCTCACCACCCGCGGCCGGTCCTTCCTCGCCGCGGGCATGGCCGCCGCGGTCTGCGCGTACGTCCTCGGCCAGGCCGACCTGCTGCGCGTCGGGCTGCTCCTCGCCGCCCTGCCGCTGATCTGCGTCCTCGTGCTGCACCGCACCCGCTACCGGGTCGCGGCCTCCCGCCGGCTCACCCCCCAGCGGGTGGAGGCGGGCGCCGAGGCCCGGGTCCAGCTGCGGATGGAGAACGTCTCCAAGCTCCCCACCGGGCTGCTGATGCTCCAGGACCACGTGCCGTACATGCTGGGCCCCCGCCCCCGCTTCGTCCTCGACCGGGTCGAGGCGGGCGGCCGGCGCGAGGTGTCCTACCGGGTCCGCTCCGACCTGCGCGGCCGCTTCCCCCTCGGCCCCCTCCAGCTGCGGCTCAACGACCCCTTCGGAATGTGCGAGCTGACCCGCGCCTTCAGCGCGTACGACACCCTCACCGTCATCCCGCGGACCGTGCCCCTGCCCCCGGTGAAGCTCACCGGCGAGTCATCCGGGTACGGCGACGGACAGCAGCGCTCCCTCGCGCTCGCCGGAGACGACGACGTCATCCCGCGCACCTACCGGCACGGCGACGACCTGCGCCGGGTGCACTGGCGCTCCACCGCCCGCTACGGCGAGCTGATGGTCCGCCGCGAGGAACAGCCGCAGCGGGCCCGCTGCACCGTCCTCCTCGACACCCGCCGGATCGCCTACCAGGGCTCCGGCCCCGACTCCGCCTTCGAATGGGCGGTCTCCGGCGCCGCCTCCGCCCTGGTGCACATGATGGAGCGCGGCTACGCGGTCCGGCTGCTCACCGACACCGGCAGCGCGGTGCCCGGCGAGGGCTCCGAGGGCTTCGCCGGCTCGACCCAGGACCCGGCCGACTCGGCCGGCCTCCTCATGGACACCCTCGCGGTCGTCGACCACTCCGAGGGCGCCGGACTCTCCCGCGCCTCCGACGTGCTGCGCGGCGGCAACGAAGGGCTGCTCATCGCCTTCGTCGGCGACCTCGACGAGGAGCAGGCGGCCCTCACCGCCCGGATGCGCGGCCGCAGCGGCGCGGCCGTCGCCTTCGTCCTCGACTCCGGCACCTGGCTCACCGGCGGCGCCGTCGCCGGAACCGGCGAGGACCGGGTACGGCAGCTCCAGGAAGCGGGCTGGACGGCACTGGCCGTACCGGCCGGGGCCCGGCTCGCCGACCTGTGGCAGCAGGTTGCCGGAACGCGCGCGGAATCCGCCGCCGACACCTACGGAGGCTGGTCATGAGCGGCCGCGCACGGCTGACACTCGCCGCCTGGGGCGCCACCCTGATGGCGTCCGGAGCCCTGCTCCCCCTGGTGAAGCCGGCGACCTGGATCTTCACGGCCGCCTTCGTCCTCGCCCTGGTGAGCGGGGTCGGCACCCTGGCCCGGCGGGTACCGCTCGCCCGGCCGCTCACCCTCCTCGCGCAGACCGTCGCCGCGCTGCTCGCGCTGACCCTGATCTTCACGCGGGAGCAGGCCCTGCTCTGGCTGATCCCCGGCCCGCAGGCGCTCACGCACGCCACCGAACTGTTCCGGGCCGGCGCCGACGACGTCAGCCGGTACGCGATCCCCGCACCGGACACCGAGGGCATCCGGCTCATGCTGGTCGGCGGCGTCGTCGCGATCGGCCTCCTGGTCGACACCCTCGCCGTCACCTTCCGCCGGGCCGCCCCGGCCGGTCTGCCGCTGCTCGCCCTGTACTCGGTCGCGGCCGGCCTCTCCGGCGGCGGCGCGGGCTGGCTCTGGTTCCTCCTCGCCGCCTCCGGCTATCTGCTGCTGCTCCTCGCCGAAGGCCGCGACCGGCTCTCCCAGTGGGGGCGGGTCTTCGGCGGCGCCCAGCGCTCCGGCCGGCCCGGCTCCGCCGTCGCGGCCGCCGGCACCCCCGCCTTCGCCCCGGCCCGCACCGGACGCCGCATCGGCGTCGTCGCGATGGGCATCGCCATGGTGGTGCCGCTCGCCCTGCCCGGCCTCAGCGGCGGGCTGTTCGGCGGCGGCAGCGGCGAAGGCGGTACCGGCGGCGGCAAGGGCGGCACGATCTCGGCCGTGAACCCGCTGGTCTCCCTCCAGGACAACCTGCGCCAGCCGGAGGACCGCGAGGTCCTGCGCTACCGGACCAACTCCCGCGACACCGGCGACCTCTACCTGCGGCTCGTCGCCCTCGACCAGTTCGACGGAACCTCGTGGAAGTCCTCCGTCCGCCCGATCGAGGACGTGCCCAAGCAGCTGCCCTGGCCCCAAGGACTCTCCCAGAGCGTCCGGATCACCGAGGTGACCAGCAACTTCGTCGCCTCCGACGCCTACGACCAGAAGTGGCTGCCGATGCCGTACCCGGCCGGCCGGGTCGACATCAGCGGACGCTGGCGGTACGAGCCGGCCGGACGCATGCTCGTCGGCGACGACAAGCAGTCCACCAAGGGCGCCCGCTACCAGGTCACCAGCCTGGACGTCCAGCCGACACCCGAGCAGCTGGCCACCGCAGGACCCGTGCCCGAGAAGCTCCGCAGCGAGTACACCAAGGTGCCCGACTCGCTGCCCGACGACGTGCGCTCGACCGCCCTGACCGTGACCAAGGGTGCCCGCAACGACTATGAGCGGGCCGTGAAGCTCCAGGAGTGGTTCGCCCGCGACGGCGGCTTCCGCTACGACGTCGACGTGGAATCCGGCACCGGCGTCCAGGCCATCTCCCGCTTCCTGAAGGACAAGCAGGGCTTCTGCGTCCACTTCTCCTTCTCGATGGCGGCGATGGCCCGCTCGCTCGGCGTCCCCGCCCGCGTGGCCGTCGGCTTCACACCGGGCACCACCCAGACCGACGGCTCGATCTCGGTCGGCATCCGGGACGCGCACGCCTGGCCCGAGCTGTACTTCGAAGGCGTCGGCTGGACCCGGTTCGAACCCACGCCCTCCCGCGGCACCACCCCCACCTACACCCGGGAGAACACGCCCTCCGGCACCGCCACCGGCCCCGCACAGCCCGAGCAGAGCGCCTCGGCCCTGCCCTCCGCCGCGCCCAGCGCCTCGGAGAGCTGCACCCCGCAGATGAAGCGGCTCGGCGACTGCGGCCCCGACGCCGCCGTCGGCGGCGCCTCGTCGGACGGTTCGGGACCGGACCCGCTCACCGTGGCACTGCTCTCCCTGGGAGTGCTCGCCGCCCTCGCGCTCCCGCTGCTCCCGCTGCTCTGGCGGACCCGCGTCCGGGCCCGCCGGCTCGGCTCCGACGGCGGCCGCGGCCCCGCGGAGACGGCCGCGCGGACACTCGCCGTCTGGCAGGAGATCACCGACACCGCCTGGGACTACGGGGTCGAACCCGACGAGTCCCAGACGCCGCGGAGGACGGCGGCCCGGATCATCCGCCTGGGTGAACTGCGCGGCGAGTCCGCCGACGCGGTGCACCGGGTGGCGCGGGCCGTCGAAGAGGTCCTCTACGCGCCCCGGCCGACGCCGGTCGCCGGACTCTCCGAAGAGGCCGGGCGCGTCCGGGCCGGGTTCCACGCCGGCGCCGGCCGCCTCGCCCGCCTCCGCGCCCTTCTCGCGCCCCGGTCGGCCGTCCGCGTCCGCTGGGCCGCGTCCGCCCGCTGGTCCGCCGCCTCCACCCGCTGGTCCGCCACCACCGCCCGCTGGTCCCACCACCGCCGCACCCTCACCACCCGCCTCCGCCCCCACAAACCCACCTAACCCCAGGCCCGACGCCGGTCGGCCGGACCCGCGGGGCCTCACGCCGACCGGCCCCGCGGGGCACGGCCCGGTCTGGGGATGGGCACGGAGGGGCCCCGCGGGGGGGGCGGGCCACGGGGAGGGGCCGCCGTGGGGCCCGCGGGCTGGGTCGGGAATGGGGTGAGCCCCGCAGGGGGCCTGCGGGGCTCGGGGGTTAGGGGGGCGGGGCTGCCGCTCGGGGGGCCGTCAGTGGCCGCCGCCCTGCTGTTCGTCGCGGCGGCGCTGCCACCGCTCTTCGATGCGGTTCATCATGGAGCGTCGCTGCCGGGCCTGACGGCCTCCGGCCGCCATCCCGCCCCTGGCCTGCTGCTGCTCACCCGGCTTGGGCGCCTTGCGCCATCCAGTGACGGCCAGGACCGCGCAGCCCAGCATGACGAGGAATCCCACCACGCTGATCCAGATCTGCTGTGCGACCATTCCGGCCATGAGGAGCGCGATACCCACCAGGAAGCCGGCGACTGCTTGGTAGACCCGTCGTCGGGTGTACGTACGCAGTCCGCTTCCCTCGAGCGCTGTCGCGAACTTGGGATCTTCGGCGTACAGCGCTCGCTCCATCTGCTCGAGCATTCGCTGCTCGTGCTCCGAGAGCGGCACGGAGTCCTCCTAGTCGTCGGTCGCGGGGGCGACCGGTTTGCGGCCCTTTCAGGATAGGCAGGGAATCGCCCCCGTGAAACCCGCCCTCAATGCCGAATAGCCAATCCGGGCCGCCATGCGGATCGGTTGCTGAGGCGTTGATTCCCCAGCCCCTTGTCCGTCATGCCGGATGGTGTCCCCCGATCATACGGGGCTGAACCGCTCATCGGGCGGGCAGTGGCGTACTCCGTGGAGTGCCGCGGCACGCACCGCCGAACGGGTGGCCGTCCTGTTCAGGCGCGCTTCTCGCCCAGGACGTGCAGCTGGGTGGCGATGGCCTGGAAGGAAGGCAGCTCGGCCGCGGCCGCTTCCAGCTTGAGGAGGGCCTCCGCGGCACCGGGCTCGGTGTCGACGAGGGCGCCGGGGACGAGGTCGGCGAAGACCCGGACTCCGTGCACGGCGCCGACCTGGAGTCCGGCCTCGTGGGCCAGTTCGGTGAGCTGCTCGGCGCTGAAGCGGCGGGGTACGGGGTCGCCGGCGCCCCAGCGGCCCGCCGGGTCGGAGAGCGCGTGCCGGGCCTCGGTGAAGTGTCCGGCGAGGGCGCGGGCCAGGACGGCGCCGCCGAGTCCGGCGGCGAGCAGGCTGAGGCTGCCGGCGGGCCGGAGCGCGGCGACCGCGTTCCGTACGCCTTCGGCGGGGTCGTCGACGTACTCCAGGACGCCGTGGCAGAGCACGGCGTCGAAGCCTTCGCGGCCGACCACGTCGAAGAGGCCCCGGATGTCGCCCTGGACGCCGGTGACGAGGTCGGCGACGCCGGCTTCGGCGGCCCGGCGCTCCAGCGCGAAGAGCGCGTTGGGGCTGGGGTCGACGACGGTGACCCGGTGGCCGAGGCGGGCCACCGGTACCGCGAAGTTCCCGGAGCCGCCGCCCGTGTCGAGGACGTCGAGGCTGTCCTTCCCGGTGGCCTCGATCCGGCGGTCGAGGGCGTCTTTGAGGACGTCCCAGACGACGGCGGTACGCAGGGAGGCGCGCGACGGGCGCGACGTCGCCTCTCGACCGAAGACAGGGGAAGGGTCCGGCACGGCTGTTGACTCCTCGGTGACGGGTACGGACGCTCCCCACCCTATGGCCTCGGTCCCGCCTTTCGGATCATCCTTCGGACTCGCCGGCCGACGGCCTGCGCGGGCGTACCGGCCGGAGGGCGAGGAGCCGCTCGACCAGGCGCAGGAAGAGCGCGGCGTCCCTGAGCAGGTCGTCGGCCTCGCGCCGGGTGGCGGCGCCGGCGATGCCGGCCTCGGCGCGGGCCCTGCGCGGGGCGCCCGCGGCGAAGAGGGCGCTCCACTCGGTCAGCTCGGGGGCCAGTTCGGCGAGGAGCTCCCAGGCGGTGCGTATCCGCTGCCGCCGGCGGGGGCCGGTCTCGGGTCTGGCCCGGGCGGCGAGCACGGCGGCGGCGGCGCGCAGGGCGGCCAGGTGGGCGGCGGCGTACCGCTCGTGGGGGCGGTCGAGGGAGGCGGCCTCGACGAGGCCGGCCCGGGCCTTGGCGAGGAGTTCGAGGGCGGCGGGCGGGGCGGTGGCGCGGCGCGGGACGGGGTGGATGTCGGACGCGGGTCCCGGCTGCGCGGGTGCGGGACGGCTTGCGGGGTGGCGCCGGGGCGCTGCGGATGCGGAAGGGCTGGCCATGACGAACCTCCTGCCGTCGCGTGACGGCTCTGTGGCCGTCTGTGTTCATCGTGCCCGCCCCCACTGACAATCACGCTGACCTGGGGTTTTGCCTGGAATCCAACTCGGGGGTAACTTTTGAACTGACTGGTCAGTTCAAAAAGGGGAATTGGGGGGTGAGTCCGTGGGCACGGAAGCCGAGGAGCATCCGCACGGCGCCGCCGTCGTCACGGACGGCTTCGGACTGAAGGGCCCGCGCGGCTGGGCCTTCCGCGAGGTGTCCTTCCGGGCGGAGCCCGGGGCGCTGGTGGCGATCGAGGGCCCGTCGGGTTCGGGCCGCACCTGCCTGCTGCTCGCGCTCACCGGCAGGATGAAGTCCCACGAGGGCGACGCCGAGGTCGGGGGTCTCGCGCTGCCCCGGAGGATGGCCGCCGTGCGCCGGATCAGCGCGCTCGGGCAGGTCCCCGGCGTCAGCGAGCTCGACCCGGCCTTCACGGTCGCCGAGCACCTGCGCGAGCGGGCCCTGCTCCAGCGCCGTTACGACGGTTCCGTACGGGCCCTCCTGCGGCGTCCCGCCGAGCGCGCGGCGACGTCCCGCGCCCGGATCGAGGAGGCCGTGGCGGCCGCGGGTCTCGACCTCGCCGCCCTGCCGAAGGGCGAGCGGACCTCCGTACGGGACCTGGAGCGGCTGGAAGCCCTGCGGCTCTCGATCGCCCTGGCCCTGATCGGCCGCCCCCTGCTGCTCGGCGTCGACGACACCGACCTGAAGCTCTCGGACGCCGACCGGGCCGAGGCGTGGGCGCTGCTGCGCTCCGTGGCCGCCTCCGGGACGACCGTCCTCGCGGTCTGCAGCGAGGCCCCCGCGGACGCCCTGCGCCTCACCACGCTCGCGGGCGCGGCGAAGCCCACCGGGGAATCCGCCAGGCAACCCGCCGCCGCGGAATCGGCCACCAGGGAAACCGCCGCTGACCCCGCCGACGCAGACGCAGACGCAGGCACCGGCACAGACACCGACGCCGACGGCGCCGCCGAAGCGGGGACCGCCGCCGAGGAGCCCTCCGACGACGCCGCACCCGCCGACGCCGCACCCGACACCACCACCGCATCCACGACCGAGGAGGGGGCGGCCGATGCGCTCGCCGAAACTGGCCGCGCTTGAGCTGAGGCGCTTCGGCAGGGGAAAGCTGCCGCGCGCCGCGCTCGTCGCGATCCTGCTGCTGCCGCTGCTGTACGGCGCCCTGTACCTGTACTCGTTCTGGGACCCGTACAGCAGGCTCGACAGGATCCCCGTGGCCCTGGTGAACGAGGACCGGGGCGCCACCGCCGACGGCAAGCCGATCCACGCGGGGGACGACCTCGCCAAGGGGCTCCTGGACAGCAACACCTTCGCGTGGCACGAGGTGAGCGACGCCGAGGCGCGCGAGGGCGTCGAGAACGGGACGTACTACCTGTCCCTGACCATGCCCGCCGACTTCAGCTCGCGCATCGCCTCCAGCTCCGGCGAGTCCCCCGAGACCGGGGCGCTCCGGGTGCGGACGAACGACGCGAACAACTACATCGTCGGGCAGATCTCCCGGACGGTCTTCTCCGAGGTCCGCACCGCGGCCTCCACCAAGTCCTCGCGCACGTTCCTCGACAAGATCTTCATCTCCTTCTCCGACATCCACGACGCCACCGCGAAGGCCGCCAAGGGCGCCGCCGACCTCAAGCAGGGCGTGGACAAGGCCAAGAAGGGCTCCAAGGACCTGTCGGACGGGCTCACGACGGCCAAGACCGGCAGCGGTGACCTGGCGGCCGGCCTGAAGAAGCTCGACAAGGGCGCCAAGGACCTGGAGAGCGGCTCACGGAAGGTCGCGAACGGCACGCAGGCCCTGGCCGACAAGGTGAACGGCACCGCCGACAAGGTCCGCCCCTACCTGGCGAACAACGGCAAGTCGATCCGCGACACCGCCCGCCTGGTCTCCGACTCCGCGACGGCGGTCCGGCACAACCTGGACGACCTGGTCCGGCGCGCGCCCCTGGTGCGTTCCGCCGCCCACAAGGCCGACGACGGTCTGGCCAAGCTGCACCGCGAGGCGTGCGTGGACGACCCCGCCCCCGACGCCAAGGTCTGCGAGGTGCTGAAGGAGGCCACGGTCACCGCGGGCGACGTGGCCACGATCGCCGACGACGTGCACGAGCTCACCAAGAACGACACCGACGACCTGAAGACCCTGGACGCGCGCCTGGCCAAGCTCACGAAGCAGGCCGACGAGCTGGCCGCCCGCGCCCCGCACCTCGACGAGGACGTCGAGGGCGCCATCAGGAAGATCAACGACCTCAACGCGGGCGCGAAGAAGGTCGCGGCGGGCGCGGACCGGCTGCACACCGGCATCACCGAGGCCAAGGCCGGCTCCGTCAGCCTCGACACCGGCGTCGGCAAGCTCAAGAAGGGCGCGGGCGCGCTCGACGGCGGCCTGTTCAAGCTGGCCGACGGCTCCGGCGAACTGGCCGGCGGCCTGCACGACGGCGTCGAGCAGATCCCGGACTACGACAAGCAGGACCGCGACCGGCGTACGGAGGTCATGGCCGACCCGGTGCGGCTCGCCTCCCAGTCGCTGCACAAGGCGCCCAACTACGGCACCGGTTTCGCCCCGTACTTCATCCCGCTCTCCCTCTGGGTCGGCGCGATGGTGGCCTACATGATCATCCAGCCGCTGAACCGGCGCGCCCTCGCCGCCGGCGGCTCGGCCTGGCGGATCGCGCTGGCGGGCTGGCTGCCGGTGGCGGCGATCGGCGTCCTCCAGGTCGCCGCCCTGATGTCGGTCCTGCACTGGGGCCTCGGCCTCCAGATGGCCAGGGCCGCCGGCACGGTCGGTTTCCTCGCGCTGGTCACCTGCTGCTTCGCCGCGATCATCCAGTGGCTCAACGCCCGCTTCGGCGCGGCCGGCCGGATCCTGGTCCTCGCGGTCCTGATGCTCCAGCTGACCTCGGCGGGCGGCACCTACCCCGTCCAGACCAGCCCGGGCTTCTTCAACGCCGTCCACCCGTTCCTGCCGATGAGCTACGTGGTCGAGGCGCTGCGCCGGCTGATCACGGGCGGCGGGACGGGCCCCGTCTGGCAGGCGTGCGCGGTCCTGACCGCCTTCACCCTGGGCGCCCTGACCCTGACCGCCGTCTCGGCCCGCAAGCGGCAGGTCTGGACGCTCGACCGGCTCCACCCCGAACTGACCCTGTGAGACCGGGCCGGTGACACCCGCGACACCTGTGAGAATCGACCCCATGGACAGCAGCAGCACCCGACGCCAGGCCACGCGCGCGAAGCTCTACGAGGCCGCCGTCACTCTCATCGCGGAGCAGGGCTTCTCGGCGACGACGGTGGACGAGATCGCCGAGCGGGCCGGCGTGGCCAAGGGCACGGTGTACTACAACTTCAAGAGCAAGACCGAGCTCTTCGAGGAGCTGCTGCGCCACGGGGTGTCGCTGCTCGCCGCCTCCCTGCGCTCGGCGGCCGAGGAGACCGCCGAGCGCGGCGGGAGCCGCATCGACGCCCTCGACGCGATGATCCGGGCGGGGCTGGTCTTCATCGACCGCTACCCGGCCTTCACCCAGCTGTACGTGGCCGAGCTCTGGCGCACCAACCGGGCCTGGAACTCGACGCTCCTGGTGGTCCGCCAGGAGGCCGTCGCGGTGGTCGAGGGGGTGCTGCGGGAGGGGGTCGCGGCCGGCGAGCTGAACGAGGAGATCGACGTGCAGCTGACGGCGGCCGCGCTGGTCGGCATGGTCCTGGTGGCCGCGCTCGACTGGCAGGCGTTCCAGAGCGAGCGGTCCCTCGACGACGTGCACGCGGCGCTCTCCCGGCTGCTGCACGGCCGGGTCGGCGGCTGCTGACGCCGGACACGCGCGCGGGGACCCGGACGGGGACCGCGGCACGACGGCACCGCTGAGAGGCGGAGAGACGACGAAACGGAAAGGCCGGTGCGGCGAGGCTCGATCCCCCCGAGCCTCACCGCACCGGCTTCTTTCCTGGTGCACCCCCGTGCCGTCAGGCGCACGACCCCGTTCCGCAGCCCCGTGCCGGCGGTACCGGAGCCGCGCCCCTTCCGTGGACTCCACTCTCCCTTCCGCGGGGCCCCGGGCCCATCCGCGCACCTACTCATCTCGCCCTCTAGGTACGCGTACTCAGTCCTGGTTACGATCGCGGGCGTGTCCGTACTCCCCCTGGTGTTCACCAGCGGCTGGGCGAGCGGGATCAACGCGTACGCGGTGGTCCTGCTGTTCGGCATCTTCGGCGCGACCGGGCTGACCGACGAGGTGCCCGAGTCCCTCCAGCGCACCGACGTCCTCGTCGTCGCGGGCGTGCTGTTCCTGTGCGAGGCGGTGGCGGACAAGATTCCGTACGTCGACTCGATATGGGACTCCGTCCACACCGTCGTCCGGCCGATCGCGGGGGCCGTCGTCGGAGCCCTGCTCGCCGGGCAGAACGGTTCGCTGCCCGAGCTGGCGGCGGGCGCCGTCGGCGGCACGACGGCCCTGCTGAGCCACTTCGTCAAGGCGGGGACGAGGATGGCGGTCAACACCTCGCCGGAGCCGTTCACCAACGTCGGGCTGAGCCTGGCGGAGGACCTCGCGGTGGCGGGGATCGTCACCTTCGCGCTCTTCCACCCGGTGACGGCCGCGGTCATCGCGGCCGTACTGCTCCTGCTCGGCCTGGCGATACTGGTCTTCCTCGCCCAGCGGATCCGCCGCTTCCTGCGTCGCAGGTCCCAGCGCCGCGAGGAGAGGAGACTGGCCGCCCTGGGCACCCGCTCACGGGCCCATCCGCCGCCCGACGACGACGGGTCGGCCCACTTCTGACTGCTGACGGCCCGGACGCCGACGGGGACGCCGACCGGGCCTCCGCCGGTGTCCGAGGGGCCGGATAGGCTCCCCGACATGGCACGGATTGTGGTGATCGGCGCGGGACTCGGCGCCATGGCGGCGGCGGCCCGGCTGGCCGTGGCGGGCCACCGGATGACGGTGTACGAGCGGGGGGCGACGTACGGCGGCGCGGTCGGCCGGTTCGAGCGCGACGGGTTCGCCTTCGACACGGGGCCGGGGCTGCTGCATCTGCCCGCCGTCTACCGGGACCTGTTCGTGAAGACGGGCAAGGAGCCGCTGGAGGAGTGCGTCACCCTGACGCAGGTCGATCCGGCGAGCCGTCATGTGTTCGCCGACGGCACGCGCGTGGACCTGCCGAACGCCTCCCGGGCCGGTACGGCCGCCGCCCTGGACGCGGCGCTCGGCGCGGGCGCGGGCGAGCGCTGGGGCGACTTCCTGGTGCGGGCCCGCGAGGCGTGGGACCGCACCCGCCGCCCACTCCTGGAGGAGCCGCAGCCGGCCGACCCGGCGCCGCTCGCCCGCGAGCCGTACCCGGCCCTGAAGGCGGGCCTGCTGCGCCGCCCGACGACGACGCTCGCGCAGATCGGGGCGCGGGAGCTGCGCGACCCCCGGCTCGCCGCCCTGCTCGACGCGTACGCGTGGTCGTACGGTTTCGACCCGGCCACCGTCCCGGCCTCGGCCGCCGTCCTGCCGTACATGGAGCAGACGTTCGGCAGCTGGTACGTGGGCGGGGGGCTGCGGGCGCTCGCCGACGCGGTGTACGAGCGGTGCCGGAAGCGGCGGGTGGAGTTCGTCTTCGGCACGCCGGTGGAGGACGTCCTGGAGAAGGACGGCCGGGCGGTCGGTGTCCGGCTCGCCGACGGCGGGACCGTCGAGGCCGATCACGTCGTCTCCGGGGCGCCGGTGCCGGCGCTCTACCGCGACCACGTCGTCGAGTGGGAGCACGGCGACGACTGGCCGCACCACCAGGTCAACGGCACGGGCCGGGTGACGGTCTGTCTGGCCCTGCGCGGGCCCCGCGAGGCCGACGCGGTGCACCGCACGGTCGTGCACGCGGCCGACGGGCGGCCGACCGTGACGGTGCTGCGGCCGGACGACCCGGCGCTGCGCCCGGACGCGGTCCACGAGTCGGTGACGGTGACGGCGACCGTCCGCACGTCCGGGCAGGAGGAGTGGGAGTCCTTCGCCGGGCGGATGACCGAGGCCGCCGGGCAGGCGGTGCCGGGGCTGCGGGAGCGGCTGCTGTGGCGGCACGTGCGCACCCCGGAGGACGTCCGGCGGGACACCGGGTCCGCCGAGGTGCCGGGGCCCGCGCTGGCCGGGGCCCGCGGGCTGCTGCTGCCGGCCGCCAACCGCTCGCCGCTGCCGGGGCTCTGGTTCGCCGGCGGCTGGTCCCACCCGGGCGGCGGGCTCGCCCACGCGGGCATGTCCGGCGCCCTGGTGGCGGGCCTGATCGTGGAGGGCGACGGCTTCCGCGGCTCCCAGTAAGGAGCCGCCGGGCCCTCAGTACCGGTACTGCTGCTGGTCGTCCGGGTGCGGCTCGTAGCCGTACGGGCTCGGGGCCTGCTGCTGCTGGTGGGGGTCCGGCTCGTTGTCGCGCTGCTGCGGGACCCACACCCCGCCGGGCGGGGTGTCGTAGGTGTACGAGGGGGCGTAGGGGTCGGCGTAGTACGGGGCGTACTGCTGGCCGTCCGCGCCGGGGCCGATGTACGGGTCGGAGTAGGTGGCGTACTGCTGCTGTCCGGCGGCGCCGTAGTCGTAGGCGGGCTGCTGCTCGTAGGAGGGCTGCGGGTACCCGGTCTGGTCATAGGCGGGCTGGTCGTGGGACGGCTGGTCGTACCCGGGCGCGTAGGGGTCGTACCCCGTCCCGTAGCCGGCGGCGGCGGTGTGGCCGCCGTCGTAGATCCCGTACTGGCCGGTGTCCTCGGGGAGCGGCTCGGGCTCGTAGACCGCGGCGGCCCCGGTGTCGGCCGGGTGGGCCGCCGCGTCGTCGGTCCCGTGTGCGGCGAAGGCGGTGTCGTCATCGCCGTAGGACAGGTCGGTGACCTGGAGGGTGGGTCCCGCCTGGGCCGCGGATCCGGACCTGCGGCGGCGGCTCGCCCCCGGGTTCCCGCCGATCGCCCAGCCGGTGGAGAAGCCGCGGCGGAAGGAGAGCGTCACATAGGTCTGGCCGACGGCGAAGGCGACGGCTCCGGCGACGATGACCGCGACCGAGGGCAGCAACACGCCCAGGACCACGCCCAGGAAGCCGCAGAAGGCGAGCACGCGCCAGCGCAGCCGCGCCTTGTACTGGAGGAGCACCTCCCCCAGCAGCCACAGTGCGACCACGCCGAACGCGATGTAGAGGACCGTCCACCCCATGCCCCGCCGCCCCTCTCCACGGTCACCGCCGCGGGTCGGGGCGGGTACGACCGGTCACGACTGCTGGTGCAGTCCGAGATTCTCGTAGATCTCGAGCGTCGCGGTGGAGTTGTTCAGCGTGATGAAGTGCAGTCCGGGGACACCCTCGGAGAGCAGACGCGCGCAGAACTCCGTCGCGAACTCGATACCGATGGAGCGTACAGCGGCGGGATCGTCCTTGACGGCGAGGATGCGGTCTTTCACATCCGCCGGGAAGGCGGCGTTGCTCAGCTGGGGCAGCCGGTCGAGGGTCTTGACGTTCACGACGGGCATGACCTCGGGGATGATCGGGGTCTCGCAGCCCGCCTTCACGACGCTGTCGCGCAGCCGCAGGTAGTTCTCCGGGTCGAAGAACATCTGGGTGATGGCGTAGTCGGCACCCGCGCGGCACTTGTCCACGAAGTGCCGGATGTCCGTGTCCCAGTCCTCGGAGCGGGGGTGCATCTCGGGGAAGGCCGCGACGCCGACGCAGAAGTCGCCCGACTCCTTGATCAGCCGGACCAGGTCGGCGGCGTACTTCACGCCCTCCGGGTGCTCGACCCACTCCCCCAGCGGGTCGCCCGGCGGGTCGCCGCGGACGGCGAGCATGTTGCGGATGCCGGCGTCGGCGTACTGGCCGAGGATGTTGCGCAGTTCGGCCACGGAGTGGTCGACGGCCGTGAGGTGCGCGACGGGGGTGAGCGTGGTGTCGGAGGCGATCTTCTGGGTGGCCTTGACGGTGCCGCCGCGGGTGGTGCCGCCGGCGCCGTAGGTCACGGAGACGAAGCTGGGACCGACCGCCTCGACGCGGCGCATGGCGTTCCAGAGGACCTGCTCGCCCTTCTCGGTCCGGGGCGCGTAGAACTCGAAGGAGTACGACGTGCCGCCGGAGGCGAGGATCTCGCGCACCGTGCGTGCGCGGTCCGATCGGACGGAAGCGGTACCTAGGGCCATACGGGCAGGTTAGACGGGGCGCGGTGGGCCGCGTAAACGGCGTCCGAGTGGTGGACACCTTTTCGGACACCCGATCGGGTCGGGTCAGGCCCCCGCGCGCTCGCGGACGCGCTTGGCGAGGGAGGCGGTCGCGGCGGCCGGATCCTCGGCCTCGGTGATCGCCCGGACGACGACGATGCGGCGGGCTCCCGCGTCCAGGACCTCGTCGAGGTTGGTCTCGTCGATGCCGCCGATGGCGAACCAGGGCCGGTCCTGGGCCAGGCCGGCCGTGTACCGCACGAGGTCGAGCCCCGGCGCGTACCGTCCGGGCTTGGTGGGGGTGGGCCAGCAGGGGCCGGTGCAGAAGTAGTCCACGCCCGGTTCGGCGGCGGCCGCGGCCGCCTCGCCCTCGGCGTGGCAGGAGCGGCCGATCAGGACCTCGTCGCCGAGGATCGCGCGGGCGGCTGGCACCGGCAGGTCGCCCTGGCCGAGGTGGAGGACGTCGGAGCCGATGGCGTGGGCGACGTCGGCCCGGTCGTTCACCGCGAGGAGCCTGCCGTGCCGGCGGGCGGCCTCGGCGAAGACGGCGAGGTGCTCCAGCTCCTCACCGGCCTCCATGCCCTTGTCGCGGAGCTGCACGATGTCCACGCCGGAGGAGAGCACGGCGTCGAGGAAGGCCGGCAGGTCGCCCTGGCGCTTCCGGGCGTCGGTGCACAGGTAGAGCCGGGCGTCGGCGAGCCGCTCACGAGGCGTGGGCATGGGTGGGTTCCCCCCGTAGGTGTCACGGGGCCGCGGGGGGGGGGGCGGGGCGGGGGCGGGGGCCCCCCCCCCCCCGCGCGGGGGGCTGAGAAAAAAAAAGACGACCCCACCCCGCCGCAGAGGGGGGTGGTG